>NZ_DBHLAR010000011.1:0-216738 GCF_057314075.1 Aggregatibacter sp.
GTATTATAGGCATTTATCCCAACCTTGCAACCCCTTTTTTACGTTTTTTTGAAAAAAATTTTCTAGTTGATAATAATTTAAGCATAATAAAAATTATATCTTAAATTATTCAACTAATTTGCAAGCATTAGATCAAAAATGGTGTTTTATGTATTACTCCCTTTTCCTTAGCATTCTCTAGTACCCTTTGATTTTCCTCATCCCATTAGCTTCAAGCATAAGGTTTAATTTAGTAAGGGCTGATGATTTTTCTTTTTCTGTCAACAAGTTGACGTGTTTATTCATTAAAGCAGCGCTAAATGTCCAGAGTAAATCAATACTTGCCTGAATACCTAATTTCTTTAATCTGACATAACTATGAATAGCACCCAACGATCTAAAATCACTGACGGTATGAATATTAATTTTAGCTAACAGCCTTTCATGTTTAATAGTGAAATTAGCTAATTCTTTGACACGTTCTTTTTTGGCTAAGGCATCAGAAAGTTTTTTTCTTTTGATTTGTTGAATAGAAAGATTAATAACTTGTTTGAAAAGAGTTTTGTTTTTACGAACTGAAGGGGGTAATTGATAATAATGATAAAGAGCTAATTTACTCATATTATTAGGATTGAGTGAATAGGCAACAGCCCCTAACCTCTCAAAATAAGATACCAACTCTCCCTCAGCTCGAACAAAAATTGCATCATTTTGGAATAAAGCAAACATGGTATCTTCCTGGAATATTCCATAACCGGTAAATAAATTCTTAACGCTTACCTCACCAATCAGCTCAGTAAATTCGTTACGTAGTTCTTGTCTTATATTACACATAGTTTTTCCTCACATTATTATGTGAATTGGTTATATCATACTTTTTGTTTTTTAAGAAAAACATATCATTAATAATATTCAAAAATGTGAAGTGGATCGAAAAAAATAAATTTTTTAACTAAAATATCAGCTAAAAACACATAATTTGGGCAAAAAGTTCGCTCACTATTCAGATCCCGAATACGCCTTTATTTTGCCCGCTTTCCTTTATTGCTATATTTTGCTATTCTTATACCCACTTCTGGGGCTGATTTTGGATTCGACGGGATTAGCAAAGCCTGAGGTGCACGTCGAGGTGCGGTAGGCCTCGTAAATAAACCGCAAAAAAATAGTCGCAAACGACGAACAATACGCTTTAGCAGCTTAATAAACTGCTCATAGCCTTCGCTCCCCAGCTTCCGCTCGTAAGACGGGGATAAAGCGGAGTCAAACCCAAACGAGATCGTGTGGATGCCGCCGTTTGAGGATCGAAGCATTAAATGGAATCAAACTAGCTTAATTATCGCGTGTCTGTCCGCAGGGTTAAGCGAATTTTAAAGACTGACTAAACGTGTAGTACTAACGGTAGAGGAATTTCGGACGGGGGTTCAACTCCCCCCAGCTCCACCAAATAACAATCCAAAGCAAACTTATCAAATCCTAAAAGCCCTTGAAAATAATGACTTCAAGGGCTTTTTTATATCCTGAGCGTTCCTATCCAATCCTATAAAATCCTTGAGTTTTAGTTATACTGACAGCCGTATAACAAAACCGGTATAACTAAAATCATACAAAACCTGTTAGCAAAAGGTTTTACTCATGTTTTAGCTATATCCAAATATTTAAAAGTCTGAATCGCTGTCGGAATTATTCAGGATAGTTTTCAACTCTTAGAAAGAAGCAATATGGCACGCATAATCACACCGTTAAATAGTACAAAAATAGACAAAGCCAAGCCGCAGGAAAAGGAATTTACCCTATCCTATGGCAAAGGGCTTTATCTGTTGATTAAACCCAATGGGGCTAAGTTATGGCGGTTTAACTATTACAAACCTTTCACGCAACCAAAGAAAAGGACGTTAATTGGCGTTGGCAAATACCCTGATATTTCCTTATAGCAGGCAAGAGCAATCAGAGAGGAGCATTTATCTTTACCGGCGCAGAATATCGATCCGGCAATCAATCGCCAACACCAAGAACAATAGAAACAAAATGAGCTGAATAATATCAATGAAGCGGTGGTATGGGCGTAGCTTGAGTATCGCAAAACTAAGAAGAACGTTTCAGATAATTATTAAAAAAACGTTATAATCCTGATTAATCGTTGATTATTGCTGCATTTCTGACATTTACCTATTTCTCAAGTTACCGCGCCAATGGCATTAAAAGCATTTAAACAATATCAATATAAAGAGCACTTAGAAAGCTCAAACAGACGATTCTGAAGCATAACGAGATCATAACTTATACCCTACTTATTTCTTTTAATTCCACATTAATACGCAAACGGCAAATGCCGCGATTAAGTGAATGGGTTATGCCGGTAAATTGGTGGCACACAGTTTACGCAGTATCACCAACACCTATTTAAACAATCAGGGTTTTAATAGTGATTTAATTGAAATGGCACTATCGCCCCTCAATTCAGATAGGGTAAAAACTACCTACGACACAGAAGAGAAATAAGAAAAGCGATTCGAGCTATCGCAAGCATGCACGGATTTTTTAGAACAATCCTCATAAGGCACCTTACCACAATTTCATTTGAAGATTGTGGCTGAGAGACTAATAAAACATGAAGTAAAGTGCGGTCGATTTTGACAGCGTTTTACTGTTTGATAATTTAATGCGGCTAGGTGCTGCGTAATTAACCGAGCTGAAAGATAATAACCCTTATTGCTATTTATCGCACTTCCTATGACAAGGATAAAGTTAAAAAGAGGGTATGAATAAGTCAGAATTTATCCAATTGTTTAAGAATAATGCAGAACCATTAGTTAGTATAAAAAATCTACTTATAGAACTATTAAATCACACAAAAAAAACGCTGAGTAAAACGGTACAAACCTATACTGAATTCCCCTATTTCACCAAAGACTTAACGCTATTACCTGTTGCCACTTGTGTTTTTTCATCCATTTTGATACTGATATTGTGATCTACAACTACATTCATATTGATAGTAATACCTTCTTTAGGGGTATCCAGCTGAATCGTTGGAGTACAAGCCACAAGCACAAAACAAAGCCATAAGCAAAAAAAGTGCGGTGATTTTTTCATGTGTTTTTTCATTTTTCTAACTGCCGGTAAAATCGATGTTGTAATTTTTGTTCAAATTGCGAGCCGTAGTCTATCATGTCCCACAATTCAAACATATTTTCTCTATGCGTATAATTTAAAGTTATTGGATGATGGCTTTGCTTATTAGGATTAAACCCATTGATAGTCGCACGTAATGTCATTTGCCCATTCGGCGCTAAATCAATGGAAGCCTGAGAACCTTTTAATTCCAATTCTTTAAGTAAATCCACCAAAATACTTTCAGTCAAACCACCCTTTTTTAAGCCATCCACAACACTCTCATTCACTTTAAGGTGTAATTTACCCACTTGCTCCAATTTACCATTACAAATCAAACAGGTTTTATGTCCCAACCAAAAAGGGAATGTCGCATTTGCCCGTCCGTTTAAACTCAACTGATTATACTGCGCCATTTCTAGCACTTGTGCTAAGTCAATATTTTTAAAGGAAAGCACTGCCATTTGTCGCTGAGGAAAATTCAACTTATCTACTGTTAATTCTCCATCAAACAAACCTATTTTTACTTTACTTAAAGTTAACGGATGATGCTCTGAATAAGGATAAGTGCCGAATATATCAAACGTTCCATTATGTGTTGTCAGCACCCCTATTCTCATATTTTTAACAGAAAAGTTAATCGGTTGGTTTGATTTAAGCTGTAATTTAAGGTTTTGATAATTCAAAGGAAAAGAAATATTAAGCCCCTCAATTTCACCATCCGGCATGGTGATCTTACCATGGTGTAAATTTAATATACCGGTCATGGCAATACCACCACCATTAATCACAAAATCACTTTCGCCTTTAATGCTGCCTTGGTGGATAATCCATTCCCATTGTCGCGGAAACAAGGATTGGAAAACTTTCGCAGATTGTTCCTTCCAACTAATTTTTCCACTAAGCGCATTATTTTCATATGTTGCAAACAAATCTAACGGACCAAGTGAACCCGCTTTTAAATCGCCTGCAGCATTAAAGTGATCGATGCTTTTTCCATCAATCCCTAAACCAAAAACCGGTTTTTCAAACCGTCCACCATAGGCAAATTCAATCCAATCGGTTTTTGCTTGCATCAATCCTCGAATGTGTTGTTTTTCGTAATTCCAACGTAAACGATCTTTCAGCTCTAAAGAAAGAGGTGCCATTTTGACGCCATCAATACTCACTTTTCCAGAATGCGCAAAAAGTTGGTTAAGCTCAATATGATCCCCCTCCCAAAAACCAATACCTTTCATATTTACCGGCGTTTTTAAAGATTTCCACAGCGCATCACCTTCAATTGTCCAATCCCAACGATTTGCTGCCTGCAATTCAGCTACACGAAGTTTTTGTCGCTCATCACGCAATTCAAAAATTGTTTTAATACCGGCAATAAACTCATGGGCCAACCCATCTAATTTCAAATCCAATTGTTCAAATTGTGGTGTAAATCCTTGCAACGTTGCTTGCAATCGTCCTTCTAAACCATAGCGCCCAATTAGAACATCATCTAAAGGCACGCGCACATGGATTTTTGAGTCAGGCTGTAAATTATCCATTTTAAAAATAGAGCCTGGGTAAAAACGCAATAAAGGCAAATCAAAGTTACCACCAATATGATATTTCAAGTTCGTTTGCGCCACTGTGTTGTTATAACGTAAATCACCTCGAGTCATCATCTCAAGGAAAAGAGAATTTTTATTTTCACCACCGCCAATCTCTCCATTTTTACCTGAAATGACAACTTCTCCTTTCCCTTGTTCACCAAAGGTTTGTAATATAACATTTAAATCTAAGCCTAATGGTAACCAACCCTCTTTTGGCTTACGAACAGCCAAACCTAAAAAGCCTTTTAATGGAAGATTCCCATCAAACATCCAATAAAAAGTCCCCCAAGAAATATCCAATCCGCTCTCCGTAAAAGTAAAAGGAACATCAAGCAAAGGAGCATTTCGAGTTAAGTCTTGCGCAGTTATTTTTCCCTCAACCCCATTCCAAACAAATTGAAAATGTCCTTGTTCTACCGTCCATTGCGAATTCTGCCAATCCAGAATAATGTCTCCCTGTGAAGGTGGCTGCCATAATTCATCATGAAGTTGCAATGTGAAATTTAAATGATAGTTCTCTGTGGTAGAGGGATGAAAATCTGTTTGTCCACGCCATTGAAAGACAGAATGTTGACGAATAAGAGTAGAATGATGTTGTAATAGCAATCCTGCATTCGTTCTAGTATTAGCATGAAGCTTCAGTTGTTCACCATCATAATGCGCGGTTACTGACATATCAGAAGAAATCAATTGATGTAACATTGACTGTTGTATTTCATCCAGCCCTTTAATGCGTAAATGTTCAATAACCAATTCACTATCAGGAAGAATGTCAAAAAGTGCGGTCAATTTTGACGGTGTTTTTGACTCTTCACTCACTGGCAAATGCTCAAAACAAGCATAATCCACTACCGCATTTTCCACCTCAAGACGAGGCAACCACCAATTCAAACGAACATTTTGTAACGTAGCAAGTGTGCATTCTGAGGTAGCCAACTTTAATTCAGAAAGTTGTAGTTCACTACTTTGCATGAGCCATTGATCTGAAAGCTGTAAACGGTATTCCGGCAATAAAAAACGGTTAGCCACTTGTTCTACCTGTTTAGGCGTCAACCACCATGGCAGAGAATACATCCCAACCACTAACACAAATAAAACAAACAAGGCATATCGCCACCATTTTTTCATTACAACCTCATATAACATTTTAATAGCCACGCAGGCAAAAACACTGTTCTCGACACATTCTAACGGAATATTACAATGAAAAACACGATAAAAACCCACCGCACTTTCTCGCTCTTTTTCTTTATATTCTGATAATAAAAAGTACGAAGATTATTCTCCTTGTAGCAAAACCTTAGAAACGTTAAATGGATCACGTTCATTAAATTTATTTTAGTTATAATTATTTGATTATTTTCTAAGGAGGAAATACAAATGGAAGAAAAACAAATTGCACATTATATTGATCACACCGCACTAACAGCGGAAAAGAGCGAAACAGATATTTTGAAACTTTGTGAAGAGGCTATTGCCCACCAATTCTTTTCTGTATGCATTAATTCCGGCTACATTCCTTTAGCAAAACAAAAATTAGCGCATTCCAACGTAAAAATCTGTACTGTGGTAGGATTTCCGCTAGGTGCCAATTTAACTTCAGTAAAAGCGTTTGAAACAGAACAGGCCATTGCTGCCGGCGCAAATGAAATTGATATGGTAATTAACGTTGGCTGGATTAAATCAGGCAAATGGCAAGCTGTAAAAGAAGATATTCAAGGTGTTCTTAATGCCTGTCATGGCGTACCACTAAAAGTAATTCTGGAAACCTGTTTGCTAACCAAAGAAGAAATTGTCCGTGCTTGTGAAATTTGTAAAGCATTGCAAGTGGCTTTTGTTAAAACCTCTACCGGCTTCAACAAAGGCGGAGCTACTGTAGAAGATGTTGCACTAATGAAACAAACTGTAGGCAATATCGGTGTTAAAGCCTCCGGAGGTATTCGTGATACACAAACAGCATTAGCCATGATAAATGCCGGCGCAACTCGTATTGGGGCTAGTGCAGGTATTGCTATTATAAACGGATTAAAAGATACAGACACAGGTTATTAAGATAAAATAAAAAATCTGCATTCTAAATAACGAAGTAATTCGATTCTAGAATGCAGATTTAATACAGGTTTTAAAGTGCAGTGAAATTAACGTTTAGATTTCACTAATTTCTCTGTCAGTTCATAAGCACGAAGTTTCGCCAATTCTTTAGAAAGTTTAAGCATTAACAATTCATAATCAGCATCATGGTGATGTTGATGAATGTTTTCTTCCGCACGTTTCTTAGCAGCAAGAATACGCTCGCTATCAAGCTCTTGACCACGAATTGCGACATCAGCAAGAACAGTTACAATCGTTGGTTGAACTTCTAAAAAACCACCGGAAACATAGATAACTTCTTCGTTATCATTTTCTAAAGTAAATTTAACAATACCCGGCTTGATCGCGGTTAATAAAGGGGTGTGCCCCGGTAAAACACCGAGTTCACCCTCAATACCTGTTGCTTGAACACTTTTCACATTACCGGAAAAGATTTTTTGTTCTGCACTTACGACTGTTAAATTAAATGTTGCCATGTTTTTCTCCTTCAAGTTTGATATGCATCAGCTTGAAGTGATTACATATTTTTGGCTTTTTCTAGCGCTTCGTCGATTGAACCAACCATGTAGAACGCTTGTTCTGGAACATGATCGTATTCGCCGTTTAAAATACCTTTAAAACCACGAATGGTTTCTTTTAATGGAACGTATTTACCCGGTGTGCCGTTAAATACTTCAGCAACGAAGAATGGTTGTGATAAGAAACGCTCGATCTTACGCGCACGCGCTACAACCAATTTATCTTCTTCAGATAATTCATCCATACCAAGAATCGCAATAATATCTTTCAATTCTTTATAACGTTGTAAGATACCTTGCACGCCACGAGCAACATCATAATGCTCTTGACCAACAACTAATGGGTCTAATTGACGAGATGTAGAATCTAATGGGTCAACCGCAGGATAAATACCTAAAGACGCAATTTGACGGCTCAATACAACGGTTGAGTCTAAGTGTGCAAAGGTGGTTGCCGGAGATGGGTCAGTCAAGTCATCCGCAGGCACATAAACCGCTTGTACAGACGTGATAGAACCTGTTTTAGTTGAAGTAATACGCTCTTGTAATACCCCCATTTCTTCAGCAAGGGTTGGTTGGTAACCTACTGCTGATGGCATACGACCTAAAAGTGCAGATACCTCAGTACCAGCAAGAGTATAACGATAGATATTATCCACGAAGAATAGTACATCACGACCTTCATCACGGAATTTTTCCGCCATGGTTAAACCGGTTAACGCAACACGTAAACGGTTACCCGGTGGCTCATTCATTTGACCATAAACCAAAGATACTTTATCCAATACGTTGGAATCTTTCATTTCGTGGTAGAAGTCGTTACCTTCACGGGTACGCTCACCTACACCAGCAAATACGGAGTAACCTGAGTGCTCAATCGCGATATTACGGATTAATTCCATCATATTTACGGTTTTACCTACACCCGCACCACCGAATAAACCAACTTTACCCCCTTTTGCAAACGGGCAAATTAAGTCGATCACTTTAATACCGGTTTCTAATAATTCGGTACTGTTTGATTGTTCTTCGTAGCTTGGTGCAGAACGGTGAATAGACCAACGTTCTTCTTCACCAATTGGACCTTGTTCGTCAATTGGCTCACCTAATACGTTCATAATTCGACCAAGGGTTTTCGTTCCTACCGGTACTTGAATTGGAGCATTTGTGTTTTCTACTTTCAAACCACGTTTTAAACCATCGGAGGCACCTAATGCGATACAACGTACCACACCGCCACCTAATTGTTGTTGAACTTCAAGGGTTAAACCTGTTTCAACATTTAATGCATCATAAACTTTTGGTACTGCATCTTGTGGAAATTCGACGTCAATCACCGCACCGATGATTTGTACAATTTTACCTGTCGCCATTACCGTTCCTCTTCTATTAAATCGCAGCCGCACCGGCAACGATTTCATTTAATTCATTTGTGATACTTGCTTGACGAGCTTTGTTATACACCAACCGTAGGTCATTAATTAAATTACCTGCATTATCTGTTGCTGCTTTCATCGCTACCATTCGAGCCGCTTGTTCTGAAGCTAAATTATCTACAACCGCTTGATAAACTTGAGATTCTAAATAACGAACTAAAAGGCTATCTAATAACACTTTTGGATCAGGTTCGTAAATATAATCCCATGCCTGTTGTCTTTCGCTTAAGTGATCGTCTTCTATTTCCGGTAGAGGAACTAATTGCTGTACAACCGGTTTTTGCGACATCGTATTAATGAACTTATTATATGCAATATAAATCGCATCAATTTCTCCATTACGATAGGCATCAAACATGGTATTTGCCACACCAATTAATTCTTCTAAAGAAGGGTTATCGCCCAAACCGGAAAGTTGGCTTCTTACATTAAAGCCAAGGGAACGGAAAAAACTAATTCCTTTAGAACCAATCAAGCCAAGCTCAGTCGTTGCATTTTGAGATTTCCAGTCTTTAATTTGGTTAAGTGTGGTTTTAAACAAATTCACGTTTAAGCCACCGCACATTCCACGATCGGTAGAAATCACTAAAACACCAACTTTTTTTACATCCCGTTCAACTAAGAACGGGTGTTTATAACCGATACTTGCTTTAGACACATGGCTGATAACACTACGGATAGTTTCAGAATACGGACGAGATGCCGCCATACGGTCCTGCGTTTTACGCATTTTTGAGGTTGCAACCATTTCCATTGCCTTAGTAATTTTTTGCGTACTTTGTACGCTGGCAATTTTGGTTTTTATCTCTTTTGCACCTGCCATCTTATTTCTCCGTTACTACCAAGCACTATTCGCTTTGAAACTATCCAAAATACCTTTTAATGTATCTTTGATTTCATCATTATAGTTACCGGTTTTAGTAAGCTCTTGCATAAACTCGGCATAATTACGATTTGCATAATCTAAAAGTGCGGTCTCAAAACTTGCAATTTTAGATAACTCAACATCGTCTAAATAACCAAATTCAACCGCAAATAACACCACGGCTTGCTCAGCAACAGAAAGTGGAGAAAATTGTTTTTGTTTCAACAATTCGGTTACTTTTTCACCGTGAGAAAGTTGTTTACGAGTTGCATCATCAAGATCAGAAGCAAACTGAGCAAATGCCGCTAATTCACGGTATTGCGCAAGTGCGGTACGAATACCACCCGCAAGTTTCTTAATGACCTTAGTTTGTGCTGAACCACCCACACGAGAAACCGAAATACCTGGGTTTACTGCAGGACGGATACCGGAGTTAAACAAGTTAGATTCTAAGAAAATCTGACCGTCGGTAATAGAAATCACGTTGGTTGGAACGAATGCAGAAACGTCACCCGCTTGAGTTTCAATAATCGGAAGTGCGGTTAAAGAACCTGTTTTTCCTTTTACTTCACCTTTGGTGAATTTTTCTACGTATTCTTCATTTACACGAGAAGCACGTTCAAGTAAACGTGAGTGTAAGTAGAATACATCACCAGGATAAGCTTCACGACCCGGTGGACGACGTAATAATAGGGAAATTTGACGATAAGCTACCGCTTGTTTAGAAAGATCATCGTAAACGATTAATGCATCTTCACCACGATCACGGAAATATTCACCCATTGCACAACCGGCATAAGGTGCTAAATATTGTAATGCTGCAGATTCAGACGCAGACGCCGCAACCACAATAGTATTAGCTAATGCACCATGTTCTTCTAATTTACGTACTACGTTAGCAATTGTTGACGCTTTTTGACCAATTGCCACATAGATACATTTAATGCCTGAATTACGTTGGTTAATGATGGCATCAATCGCTAATGCTGTTTTACCGGTTTGACGGTCACCGATAATCAATTCACGTTGACCACGACCGATTGGTACCATGGAGTCAACCGCTTTATAACCGGTTTGTACAGGTTGATCAACGGACTTACGTTCAATTACACCCGGCGCGATAACTTCAACCGGAGAAAAACCGTCATTTTCAATTTCACCTTTACCATCAATTGGTTGGCCAAGGGTGTTTACGACACGACCTAATAAACCACGACCAACCGGCACTTCAAGAATACGGCCGGTACATTGCACTTCCATTCCTTCGGCAAGATCGGCATAAGGCCCCATAACTACCGCACCAACCGAATCGCGTTCAAGGTTAAGTGCCATGGCATAACGGTTTCCCGGTAAGGCGATCATTTCGCCTTGCATCACATCGCTTAAACCATGGATACGAATAATCCCATCACTAACAGAAACAATCGTTCCTGTATTGCGGGCTTCGCTCACCACATCAAATTGAGCAATGCGTTTTTTAATCAATTCACTAATTTCAGTTGAATTTAGTTGCATTTTCTAATCCTCTTATAATTGCAACTCATTTGCTAAACGGGCAAGCTGTCCGCGACTACTGCCGTCTATGACAAAATCCTCTGTACGAATGATAACACCGGCAATGAGCGAGCTATCAACGTTGCAATTTAACTTAACTTTTTGGGCTAATCTTTTTTCCATTGCGGCTGCAATTCTTTCTTGTTGCATGACGCTTAATGGTTGAGCCGATATGACGTTCACTTCCGCAATAGCTTTATATTCCTCAACATAATGTTGGAATTCTTTAAAAACTTGCGGAAGAACAGTTAAACGCTTATTTTCAGCCATTAACCGAACTAAGTTTTGCCCATATTGATCTAATTGTTCACCACAAATTGAGATCACCGTATCTGCTAATTTTTGTGCGGAAAAAGAACTTGTTAAGTAACTTTGCATTGCTTCATTTTTCACTAACTCAGCAAGAAAACCTAACATTTCATTCCATTTTTCGACCGCACTTTTGTCAGATGTACTTTGTTCAACGGCAAAATCAAACGCTGCTTTAGCATAAGGGCGAGCTATGGTAGTTAATTCTGACATAAGCTCAACCTTCTTATAGTTCTGCAACTAATTTATCAATAATGTCATTGTTGGCTGCTTCATCCACAGTACGTCCAACAATTTTTTCAGCACCTGCAATGGCCAAAGACGCAACTTTTACACGTAATTCTTCTTGAACACGTTTACGTTCAGCTTCAACCTCAGCATAGCCTTGTTCAATGATTTTCGCTTTAAGTTCTTCGGCTTCTGCCTTCACTTCGTCTAAAACTTCATTGCGACGTTTATTGGCTAAATCTAAAATTTCTTGCGCTTGAATTTTCGCTTCAGAAATTTCCTTTTCAACAAGCATTTTAGTATCTGCTTGTTCTTTTTTCGCCGCTTCAGCAGAAGCTAAAGCATTCGCAATTTGGCTTTGACGTTTTTCAATTGCACTAATAATTGGTGGCCAAACAAATTTCATGCAGAACCACACGAAAATTGCAAACGCAATTAGTTGACCAATCAATGTTGCATTTAGATTCACAACGTCCTCCTTAATCTGCTTGTTTTACGTTGATAAGCAAATAAGGTGATTATTGTAATAAACCGATGAATGGGTTTGCGAAAATGAAAAGTAAAGAAATACCAACAGCAATCATCGCAATCGCATCCAATAAACCTGCAACGATAAACATTCTTGTTTGCAAGCTAGAAGCAAGCTCAGGTTGGCGAGCGGAAGATTCTAAGAATTTACCGCCTAAAATCGCAAAGCCGATAGCTGTACCTAATGCTGCGAATGCAAGAAGGATTGATGCACCGATAATTGTAGCTGTAATTACAGTTTCCATAATGTTCTCCAATAGAAGTTAAGTTTAGCCCTAGAGCCGGTTAATAAAAAATAAAATTAATGATCTGCTTTGTTATAAGCGATACTTAAGTAAACCACCGTCAACATCATAAAGATGAATGCTTGTAGCGTAATGACCAAAATATGGAAAATCGCCCAAACAAGGTGTAATGGAATCCCCAATGCCGCAATTGCCATATTGGCAGAATACATCACAGCAATGAGAATAAAGATTAATTCCCCTGCATACATATTACCGAATAAACGGAATGCGAGAGAAATTGGTTTAGCCAGTAAAGTAACAGTTTCAAGAATAAAGTTAACTGGAATAAACGCCCAGTGATTAAATGGGTGTAAGGTATATTCCTTAACCAATCCACCAAAACCTTTAGATTTTACTGTATAGAAAAGAATTAAGAAAAAGACACAGATTGACATGCCGAGCGTTGCACTAATATCTGCTGTTGGCACAGCTCTCAAATAGTGAATACCGAACAAACCTGCGAATTGTGGAAGAAAATCGACTGGGATTAAGTCGATGGCATTCATAATGAATACCCAACAAAAAATAGTTAATGCTAACGGTGCAACAACATTGCGTGGGCCATGAAAGTTTTCTTTTACGATACCATTGACCCATTCCACTAAAATTTCGACCAAACATTGCATTTTGCTTGGTACGCCCGGTGTCGCTTTTTTCGCAACACGTGAAAAAACGAAAAGGAAAATAATGGCTGATACGATAGAGAAAAACAGCGTATCGACATGAATATGCCAAAAACCCTCACCGGTCTTTAAAAAAGACAAATGGTGGCCGATATACTCAGAGGTTGTTTGTCCGGACATAGTTGACCCTTTATATAAAACTTAAAATTAAGACCTGTTCAGCAAAAATGGAACGACATTGTTCAACACTAATGCCACAAAAAAACCTGCAAAAAACAAAATGAATTCACTTACATGAAATACTTTAAAGGCAGCAATAATACATAGTATGGTTAATGCAAACTTTACCGTTTCCCCACGATAAAGTGCGGTCAATTTTGTTGATAAATGCTGTTTACGATAAAAAATAAGGTACACAAAAGCACAATAAGGCAGAAAAGCACTGAAAAATCCAAGACAGAAATCAACCGCACTTTTCCACTGCCAAAGTGAGATTAACGCACCGATAATGAGTAAAATCCCCATTTCAATCCATATTGATTTTTGGTAACAATATTTTGCTTGCGTTAAAATCCTAGACATCAAATTACTTTTTAGTATGCAAAAACTGGCTAATTATACATTTAGCACTGAGAGATTCAACTTAAAAAAGGGGAAAACTGTTAAATAAATCACACTTTTAGAAATTTAATGCAGAATGACTAAATGTCGTTCACCTACAAGCTCAGGAACATGGAGCTTAACCACCTCTTTAACCATAAATTTCCCCTCCAAGGCTTGAACTTCCTCATCGTGATAGAGGCCTTTTAAGGCATAAAAATGCCCCTCTTTTTTCGGTAAATGATGGCACCAGTCTGTCATTTCTTTTAACGAGGCAAAAGCACGACTTAATACCCCGTCAAATTGATGATCGGATTGATATTCTTCCGCACGACTCAACACCGCTTCAACATTGGTAAGCTCTAACTCACGTACCGCATTGCGAATAAAGCTGATCCGTTTACCCAAGCTATCTAATAAAACAAAGTGTTTTTGCGGATTAATGATAGCTAAAGGCAAGCCGGGCAAGCCAGGACCGGTGCCAACATCAATAAAACGATCACCTTGTAAATAAGGGCTTACCACAAGACTGTCTAAAATATGTTTAACCACCATTTCCTGTGGATCACGCACAGACGTTAGGTTATAAGCCTTATTCCATTTATTCAGCAGCAAAACCAGCTTCACTAACTGTTGTTGCTGTTGTTCTGTCACAGAAAGTGCGGTCTGTTTTAACAATGTTTTTAGCTTATCCGTTAATTGAAGTTCTAAATTAGTCATTATTCACCACGTTTTAGCATGCCTTGCTTTTTCAAATTCACCAGAATGATAGAAATTGCTGCCGGCGTAATACCGGAAATACGGCTCGCTTGTCCGATAGAGACCGGGCGATGTTGTTCCAATTTTGCCCGCACTTCGTTAGATAAACCGGAAACTTTGCTGTAATCAAAGTGGGCCGGGATAGCTGTATTTTCGTGGCGTTTTTGTTTTTCGATTTCTTCTTGTTGATGCTCGATATAGCCTTGATATTTAATGGCGATTTCTACTTGTTCTACCGCTTCTTTATCTTCCATTGCCGGTTGATATGGCGTTAAGGAAGTCAAAATATCGTAAGTCATTTCCGGGCGACGTAATAAATCTTCACCGCTGGCTTCACGCACTAATGGGCTATTTAATACTTTATTGGCTTCTTCTAGGTATTCAGAACGTGGATGCAACCAAATACTGCGTAAGCGTTGACGTTCTTGCTCGATATTTTCCATTTTTTGGTTAAAACGAGCCCAGCGTGCATCATCAATTAATCCTAATTCATGGGCAATTGGCGTTAAACGAATATCGGCATTATCTTCACGCAATAACAAACGGTATTCCGCACGAGAGGTAAACACGCGATAGGGTTCTTTTGTTCCTAATGTACAAAGGTCATCCACCAATACACCGGTGTAAGCCTGATCACGGCGCGGAAACCAGGCTTCTTTCTCTTGTACGTAAAGACCTGCATTAATCCCAGCCAATAAGCCTTGTGCTGCTGCTTCTTCATAACCGGTCGTACCATTAATTTGACCGGCAAAGAATAAACCTGAAATAGATTTCGTTTCTAAGGTGGGTTTTAAGTCACGTGGATCAAAATAATCATATTCAATAGCATAACCCGGTTTCACAATACGGGCATTTTCCAACCCTTTCATGGAATTGACGATACCCATTTGCACGTCAAAAGGTAAACTGGTTGAAATCCCATTCGGATATACTTCATTGCTGGTTAAGCCTTCCGGTTCTAAATAAATTTGATGCGAATTACGATCCGCAAAACGCATTACTTTATCTTCGATCGATGGGCAATAACGCGGCCCGATCCCTTCAATGACACCGGTATACATTGGGCTACGATCCAAATTATTACGGATCACATCATGGGTTTGTTCATTGGTGTGGGTGATATAGCAAGGAATTTGTTGCGGGTGATCAGAAACGGATCCCATAAAAGAAAATACCGGTAACACCACATCACCATGCTGCTTAGCTAAGACTTCAAAATTAATTGTACGCGCATCAATACGCGGTGGTGTTCCAGTTTTTAAGCGATCCACACGTAAACCAAGATCTCTTAAACGATGAGAGAGGGTTACAGAAGCTGGATCACCCGCTCTTCCGCCTTCATAATTTTCTAAACCAATATGGATCTTACCGGCTAAGAAGGTGCCGGCGGTTAAGATCACAGATTTTGCATGAAACGTCAGCCCCATTTTCGTTGTAACACCGGTTACACGATCTTTTTCGATCAAAATATTCGTGGCTTCTTGTTGGAAAATATCTAAATTCGGTTGATTTTCAAGGGCAATTCTGACGGCTTGACGATATAACACACGATCCGCTTGCGCACGCGTTGCACGTACGGCCGGGCCTTTACTGCTGTTTAATGTACGAAATTGAATACCGGCTTTATCGGCGGCATGTGCCATTAATCCGCCCATGGCATCCACTTCTCTTACTAAATGCCCTTTGCCAATTCCCCCAATCGCCGGGTTACAAGACATTTGTCCGAGAGTATCGACATTATGAGTAAGTAATAGGGTTTTTAATCCCATACGTGCAGGTGCCAATGCGGCTTCTGTTCCTGCATGACCGCCACCGATCACGATGACATCATAGGTTTCAGTGTAAAACATGATTATGAATGATCTCTATTTTAAATGAGGTACGGATCTGTTGATCCTTGAAAAAATTGGTCGCTATTTTACTGAAAATCTTAGGTGGTTAAAAGATGCGTTTCAGTGAAAGAAAAAAGAGGGATCGGGAGAAGGATCTTCGCTAATAAGAAATAAGATCTTTATATAGAGATCTTTTATTATTACTATTATAAGGATCATCAAAACCATTGAATAAGATCTTTTTTACGTTGTAAATGAAACACATAGATCATTTCCAAATGTGTTAAGATCTTCCCGATCGATACCGTTAATTCTTGTGTATAACTTCCTTATTTATCCACAGGTTGATTAGCATAAGAATTTATTCATCACATAAAAACAGATTTTTAACAATAATCAACGAAGTTATCCACATGCTGTTTGCTTTTTTATTGATTAAATATTATGCGTAAAATTAGGTAACCAGTCTTCTGCGCACTGTTCTTGATCAGATTCTGTTGAGACATCAATGCGTAAAGCATCGGTTATTTTGACCGCACTTTTTGCCAACAAACTTTGTTCTACTTTGTCCACGGCAAAGCAAAAGGTATCGTAATCAGAATTTCCTAAACCGATCACCGCAAATCTTAAGTGAGAAAGGTCGTTATCACTTGCATCCAGAGCTTCAAATAACGGTTTTAGGTTATCCGGTAATTCGCCTGCGCCATGGGTGGAAGTCACCACTAGCCATAATTTTTCATTGATTACGTCATTTAATGCCGGGCCGTGGTGCAATTCAGTACTAAAACCTTGTTGTTGTAATCGGCTTTCTATGTGTTCGGCAACATATTCGGCACCGCCTAAAGTGCTGCCGGTGATTAAGCAAATGTGAGGTTGCATTTTATTCTCCAAAAAAGAAGGCTTAGATTAACTAAGCCTTTGTTTTTTTATTAATCGATTAGATACCGTCAGTCATGCCTATGATGGAACGTAAACGCTCTTGAATATTTTGCTGTTCATTTCTTAACTGTTCGTTTTCACCACGTAATGCATCGTTTTCTTGTTGTGATTTGTTGTTTTTTTCTTTTAATTCTTCAACTTCTAATTGAAGTAATTGAATGGTTTCAACTGTTTGCTTAATTTTATTTTCTAATTGATCTAATACTTCGAATGACATAGTAATTTCCTCTAAAAAAATGGATAAAAGTGGCTTTATTCTACCTAGTTAATTGGTTTTATTAAAGCGGAGAATCAAATAATCTTTGAATTAATTACCCCTAAGAAAATTTCTGGATGTTTTTGGTATGCAAACGTTTGCTTAGTGATAAAATAAGCCGATTTTTTACTTCTCACTTTTAAGGAATTTCCATGAACAGATCATTAGCTATTGAGTTTTCAAGAGTAACAGAGGTTGCCGCATTAGCGGGTTTTGCTTGGTTAGGTCGCGGTGATAAAAATTCGGCTGATGATGCCGCCGTAAAAGCGATGCGTTATATGTTGAATTTAGTGCATATGGATGCAGAAGTCGTTATTGGAGAAGGGGAAATTGATCAGGCGCCAATGCTGTATATTGGTGAAAAAGTGGGATCCGGCATGGGTGAGTTAGTGTCGATTGTTGTTGATCCAATTGATGGCACGCGTATGACGGCAATGGGGCAAACTAATGCTATTTCTGTATTGGCGGCAGGGGGAAAAAATACTTTTTTAAAAGCACCTGATATGTATATGGAAAAAATGGTAGTTGGTCCGGAAGCAAAAGGTATCATCGATTTAAATTTACCACTTGAACAAAATTTGCGTCGGGTAGCCTCTAAATTAGGCAAATTATTATCTGACTTAACAGTAACGATTTTAGATAAACCACGTCATCAAGAAATCATTGATAAAATGCATCAATTAGGCGTGCGTGTATTTACTATTCCAGATGGTGATATTGCGGCATCGGTATTATGTTGTTTACCGGAAGCAGGAATTGATATGGTGTATGGGATTGGTGGTGCACCGGAAGGTGTTATTGCGGCGGCAGCAATTCGTGCTTTAGGGGGGGATATGCAATCCCGTTTATTACCTCGAAATGTTGTTAAAGGGGAAACACCAGAAAATAATGCACTGGCAGCAGAAGAAATTCGTCGTTGTGAAGGAATGGGTGTTCAAGTAAATACGGTATTACAGCTTGAACAATTAGTACGTGACGACAATTTAGTTTTTGCGGCCACCGGAATTACTAATGGTGATCTATTAAAAGGTATTCATCGTAAAGGCAATCTGGCAACTACGGAAACCTTATTAATTCGAGGAAAATCCAGAACAATCCGTCGTATTCAATCTACCCATTATTTAGACCGAAAAGACACCGCACTTTCCCGTTTAATAGGTGCTTAATAAATTTTAAAGTGCGGTCATTTTTGAGTATGTTTTTTAGGCTCAACCTTGAGATAGTGTTGAGCCTAAATATTTAGTTCCATTCCTAAATCAATAAAATTTTGGTTCATGTCAAATGCCGGTTTGGCATCTTTATCTTTTCCGATAATTCGTGCCGGTACGCCAGCAGCGGTGGCATAGTCAGGAATAGGTTGTAATACAACAGAATTCGCGCCGATTTTGGCGTATTTACCCACTTCAATATTGCCCAAAATTTTTGTACCCGCACCAATCATCACGCCTTCGCGAATTTTTGGATGACGATCACCGCATTCTTTCCCGGTACCGCCTAGGGTGACACCTTGGAGAATAGACACGTTATTTTCAATAACGGAGGTTTCGCCAACAACAATCCCTGTGGCGTGGTCAAACATAATACCATGGCCGATTTTGGCAGCAGGGTGAATGTCCACATCGAATGCAACAGAAATTTGGTTTTGCAGATAAATTGCTAACGCTTTACGGTTTTGTTGCCATAAATGATGGGTAATACGATAACTTTGAATAGCATGAAATCCTTTTAAATAAAGCAAAGGAGTTGACCAAAGTTCTACTGCAGGATCACGTTGACGAACGGCTTGAATATCAAAAGCAGCACATTCAATAATGCTTGGTTTTTCCTGATAGGTTTCTTCAATAATTTCGCGTAACGCAATGGCAGGCATAATCGTATTGGACAATTTATTGGCTAAAATGTAACTTAATGCACTGCCTAAATTATGATGTTTTAAAATCGTTGAATGGAAAAAACTGGCAAGCATAGGTTCGTTATCTACTAACTCTTTTGCTTCCTGACGAATGTTTTGCCAAACCGTTGATGACATGGATTATTCCTCTTTACGTTCTCTACCTAATAAACTCAATGCGGCTTCTTTAGCATTTTTGCCACAGAACAGGACTTGATAAATTTGTTCAGTGATAGGCATTTCAATGTGGTGTCGTTGTGCAAGTAAATAGGCTTCTTTGGTGTTGTAAAAACCTTCTACTACTTGACCGATATTATTCATTGCTGTTTGAGCGGAAAAACCTTGCCCTAACATCATGCCGAAACGACGGTTACGGGACTGGTTGTCAGTACAGGTTAAAACGAGATCACCTAAGCCGGACATGCCCATAAAGGTATTTGGATTTGCGCCTAGGGCGATACCTAAACGAGATATTTCGGCAATACCACGCGTGATGAGCGCTGTTCTAGCGTTTGCGCCAAATCCCATGCCGTCGGACATTCCTGCGCCAATGGCAATAACGTTTTTAATGGCACCGCCAAGTTGTACACCAAGCATATCGTTATTAATGTAAACGCGAAAATGTTTGCTGCAATGAATGCGTGCTTGAAATTGCAATGCAAATTCTTCATCGTTGGAAGCCAATGTGATTGCTGTCGGAAGACCAGAAGCCAACTCTTTGGCAAAAGTTGGGCCGGAAAGTACTGCTAAAGGATAGTGGTTGCCTAATTTTTCTTTGATAACGTTTTCTAACAAACGACCGGTATCTCTTTCTAAGCCTTTTGTAGCCCAAACAATACGGCTATCAGGACGTAAGTGCGGTCGAATTTTATCGAGAATTTCACCAAAACAATGACTTGGAACGGCTAATAATAAATCACGTGAAGCTTGAATGGCTTTGGCTAAATCCGTTTCTATTTGTAACGAATCGGGAAAAACAATCTCCGGTAAAAATTCTGTATTTTGTCGCTCGCTATCAAGTTTTTGCATTTTTATCGGATTATGTCCCCAAAGATGGGTTAAGTGTCCATTGCGGGAAAATGCGATAGCTAAGGCGGTACCAAAAGAACCGGCGCCTAAAACGGTAATAGAAGAATGAGTTAAGGTCGTATTCATCATTGACTCCTTGACGGATAAAAATGAGAGTAACGAAAAAATAGAACCCACTTTATCAAAAGTGGGTTTTTTGAGATTAATTTACTTTTGCTTGCTCGGCAGATTCTTGCTCTTGTTGTTGACGTTGTAAATATTCAACAAATAAAGCATCGAAGTTAACCGGAGAAAGATTTAATGCAGGGAAAGTACCGCGGTTGACTAAGTTAGAAACCAATTCACGGGCGTAAGGGAATAACATATTTGGGCATTGAGCGGTTAAGCAATGTGCCATTTGCATATCTTCTAAACCGCTAATGGTAAATACACCGGCTTGTTTCACTTCACAAATAAAAGCCACATCGCCGGAATCTTCTAAAGTCGTTTCAACGGAAATATTTAGGCAAACTTCGTATAAATCATCGGCTAGTTTGACGGTTTCAGTGGATAAGTCAAAAGCCAGTTTTGGTTTCCACTCTTGATTGAAAATGTGTGGCAAATTAGGTGCTTCAAAAGAAACATCTTTCACATAAATACGTTGAATTTGGAGTACCGCTTGGATTTCTTGTTCCTCGTTTTTTACAACATCTTTGTTTTCTTCGGTCATTTTTGTGTCCTTATTTATTTTTTAACTAAAGGTAAATTTGCTGCTCGCCAGCCGGCAAGGCCTTCTTTTAAGGAATAAACGTGATTAAATCCTTGTTTTGCTAAAATTTCAGCAGAAGAAGCGGAAGTCACACCGTTATCACAAACTAAAATAATAGGTGTCTCTTTATGCTGTTCAATTTTACCGATATTGTGATTTTTAATTTCGGTAGGAAGCAGATTTAAACTGCTAATGATATGGCCTTTATTAAAGTCATCTATTGAGCGTAAATCAATAACAACGGCATTTTGGTTGTTGATTAACGCAATGGCTTCAGTATTTTCAATCACTTTGGTTTTGCTTGTGGCTGATTTGATGAAGTGGTAGATAACCATTAGAAAAATAGCCACCCAAGCAACAACAATTAAAGAATGATTTTTGGCAAATTCAATTGCCATCGGCATAAATTCTTCCATATATTTCTCAATAATTAGGTTTAAAAATAAGGGCTCAAGTATAACTTTACTTTGACTATTTATCAAAAAGTTATTGTTTCTACGGAGAATGTTGATTTTGTTGAAATAATCATCAAATTTTATTTAAAATCTGACATGGATCATAATTTAATGAGAACATTCAAAATCAGCCATACTCAGTATTATGACATTCTTATATAATTAACCTGAATTTTGGGTTGTTAAATCCCTATTGCCTTGGAAAGGTATCTCTATCAAAATATAACTGAGTATAATTTCTTATACGTTATACAGATTTTATTTCATTCTCTAAGGAGGCAGTATGTCTGCTATGTTTTTACTTCAATTCGCCATCGTGTTGCTCTGTATTTTAGTTGGTGCACGTGTTGGCGGTATCGGTTTGGGTGTTTTTGGCGGCTTGGGGCTTGCTATCTTGTCTTTCGGTTTTGGCTTAAAACCGGCAGGTTTGCCAATTGACGTAATGTTTATGATTATGGCTGTGGTTTCCGCTGCAGCAGCAATGCAAGCGGCAGGCGGTTTAGATTATATGATCAAAATTGCTACCAATATTTTACGTCGTAATCCAAAACACATTACGTTTATTGCACCCGCAGTCACTTGGACTTTTACATTATTAGCCGGTACAGGCCACGTTGCATATTCTGTATTACCAGTCATTGCCGAAGTGAGCCGCCAAAATGGTGTTCGCCCTGAACGACCAATGTCTATGGCAGTTATTGCCTCTCAATTTGCTATTGTTGCCAGCCCGATTGCTGCAGCTGTAGTTGCAGTTGTGGCGTACCTTGAACCGCAAGGTATTCATTTAGGTGATGTGTTAATCGTCACGATTCCTTCCACTGTTCTTGGTATTTTCTGCGCGTGTTTATTTGTCAATAAAATGGGTAAGGAATTAAAAGATGATCCGGAATACCAACGTCGTTTAAACGATCCTAAATATGCCGAAGCCTTTAATTCAACTATTAGTGGAAAAGAACTTGAGATCAGCAAAACAGCAAAAATTTCTGTTTCTCTTTTCTTGTTTGGTGCATTGCTTGTTGTATTAATGGGGGCAATGCCTTCTCTTCGTCCGGTATTTGATGGCAAACCAATGGGTATGGCACATACCATTGAAATCATCATGCTATCTATCGGTGCGCTAATTATCTTAACCTGTAAACCGGATGGCACTGAAATTACCAAAGGTTCCGTATTCCACGCTGGTATGCGTGCGGTAATCGCTATTTTCGGTATCGCATGGTTAGGAGATACCTTAATGCAAGCTCACATTGAGGAAGTAAAAGATTTAGTTAAAGGTTTAGTAGAAACAGCGCCTTGGACATTTGCTTTTGCCTTGTTCGTGCTTTCTGTACTCGTAAACAGCCAAGGAGCTACCGTAGCGACCTTGTTCCCATTGGGTATTGCTCTTGGTATTCCACCGGCAATCTTGATTGGTGTGTTTGTTGCGGTAAACGGTTATTTCTTTATCCCGAACTACGGTCCAATCATCGCTTCAATCGACTTTGATACCACAGGTACTACTCGAATCGGTAAATACATTTTCAACCACAGTTTCATGCTACCAGGTTTATTAAGTATGGCATTTTGCTTAGGTTTTGGTTTGTTATTTGCCAATATCTTGCTATAAACTGATTTGAATTTTATACAAATAGCACCTTTCTTAAGGTGCTATTTTTTTTGTTTTAAATTTAAGCGTCAAATATAAAAACACCAAAAATTAGAATAAAATTAATTATCATTTGTTATAAAAATGTTATGATGTAGCCCTTTTTACTCATATGATTTTTTTAAGGAAAAATAAACGTTATGATGATTGATAAACGGCTGATAAACACAGTCGCGGATAGCAAAAAATGGATTGCTATTAATGTCTTATGGAACTGGGTTGCCTTAATTGGCGGAATTATAAGTGCAGTAGTGTTTGCCATTTGTTTGCAATGGGCGTTTGAACGCTCACTTACACTACAAAGTGCGGTCATTTTTACCGTTGTTTTGGTTGCTTGTCTGGCGTTGCGTGCTTGGGCGGGCAAAATGGCGGTGAAAGCCTCCTATAAAGCGAGTACGCAAGTGAAACATAAATTGCGCACGCTGATTTATCAAAAATTATCTTCCATGCCGCTGAATCAGGTTAACCAACAATCTACCTCTTCCGTGATCCAAGTGGCATCTGAAGGGGTGGAACAACTGGAAATTTATTTCGGTCGTTATCTTCCACAGTTGTTTTATAGCCTGCTTGCGCCGCTCACATTGTTTGTTTTCCTGGTCTTTTTTAATGCACCGACCTCGTTAATTCTTTTGGTTTGCGTGCCGTTAATTCCAATGTCCATTATTGCGGTAAATAAAATCGCGAAACGTTTGTTGGCGAAATATTGGTCTATTTATGTCGGGTTAGGCAGTAGCTTTTTGGATAATCTACAAGGTTTGATTACCTTAAAAATCTATCAAGATGACGATTACAAAGCCAAACAAATGGATATCGAAGCAGAGAATTTCCGTACCATCACCATGAAAGTACTGACCATGCAGCTGAACTCTGTTTCTTTAATGGATTTATTGGCTTACGGCGGTGCGGCACTCGGAATTTTGACGGCGCTTTTACAATACCAAGACGGCAATTTAAGCATTTTTGGTGTCATTTTATTCATTTTGCTTTCTTCCGAATTTTTCATTCCGCTACGCTTACTCGGTTCTTTCTTCCACGTGGCGATGAACGGCAAGGCGGCTTCAGAAAAAATCTTTACGCTGTTAGATACCCCGGTAGAAGAAAACAAAAGTGCGGTAGATTTTCCGGCTAAAAATGAAGTTACCGTGCAAATTAAGGATTTACATTTTGCCTATTCTGCAGAGAAACCGGCTATTAACGGATTAAACCTTGATATTCAACCGAAACAATTAACAGTTTTTGTGGGTAAAAGCGGTTGCGGTAAATCCACATTGGTTTCCTTGCTTATGGGCTTTTACCAAGCACAGCAAGGGGAAATTTTATTTAATGGCGTCGATATTAAACAAATTAACCGTCATTCCTTATATCGTCACGTTTCGTTGGTGAGCCACAGCAGTTACATTTTCAAAGGCAGCCTCAGAGAAAATATGTTGATGGCATTATCCGATGCTTCTGATGACGCTATTTATCAATGCTTGGAACAAGTAAATTTAGCGAATTTCGTCCGTGAAAACGGCGGGTTGGACATGATGTTATTAAGTCGCGGAACTAACTTATCCGGCGGTCAAATTCAACGTTTAGCGTTGGCGCGAGCGTTGTTGCACAATGCCGACTTATACGTTTTCGATGAAGCCACCAGTAACATCGACGTAGAAAGTGAAGAAATCATTCTGCAATTTATTCAACAGCTTAAACACGAAAAAACTATCGTCATGATTTCTCATCGTTTGGCGAATGCGGTAAATGCCGATCAAATTTATGTATTACAAAGCGGTCACTTGGCAGAATCGGGCGATCATGCTTCTTTAATGGCTGAAAACGGAATTTATGCAGAAATGTTTAATCAACAAAAGAACTTAGAAAATATCAGAACGGGGGCAAATCATGCGTAAGAACGGATTTGTCGTTATGTGGCAGCTCATGAAATTGGTGACGCCGTTGGCACATATCATGAGTTTTACGATTATTATGGGTACCCTCGGTTTCCTCAGTGCCATTTTTATTATGGTGCTGGGGGCGATGGGTTTGTCGGAATTACTTAATTTCCACTCCCACTTAAATTTATCGCAAATTTTGACCGCACTTATTGTGCTCGCAGTGGCGCGTGGCATTTTGCGTTATTTGGAACAAATGTCCGGCCATTACATCGCCTTCAAATTATTGGCGTTGTTACGCGACAACGTGTTCAGTGCATTACGTCGTTTGGCGTTTGTGAAATTGCAGGACAAACAATCGGGTCAGCTGCTTTCGTTGGTCACCAACGATATTGAATTGTTGGAAGTATTTTATGCGCACACCATCGCGCCGATCGCCATTGCCTTTTTAACCTCCGGTATCTTGTTGGCAGTGTTCGCTCATATTTCTTGGTGGTTCGTGTTGGTGGCATTTTTAGCATATGTCACCGTCGGTATTATTTTGCCTATCGTCACCACCCAAATGGCGCGTGAAGATGGTCGTAAATACCGTGACTTAGTTGGCGAAATGAATGATTTCTTCCTCGACAGCATTCGTGGCATGAAAGAAATTCAACTTTTCGGCAACGAGGAAAAACGTTTACAGGAAATCCACCAACGCAGTGAAAAAATCGACCAAGCCTTTTTAAAAATCAAACAACAAGAAGGCAACGTGCGTTCGTTCACGGAAATCGCGGTGTCTTTCTTCAATATCCTGATTTTATTGGTGGGCTTAACCCTCTTTGCTTACGATGACATTGATTTTGCCGGCTTGCTCATTGGTGTGATTTTATTGATGTCTAGTTACGGCCCGGTGATTGCTTTAAGTAACCTGTCTAACAACTTATTGCAAACCCTCGCCAGCGGTGAACGTGTCTTAGCATTATTGGCAGAACAACCGGAATTAAAAGACGTAGAAAACGGCGTGAACATCGCCGAAGTGCAGCAAATTAACGTGGAAAACGTCAGCTTTGCTTATGCGGACGAACAAATTTTGTCTGACGTGAATTTGCAGCTCAATAAAGGTGAAATTCTCGGTATTCATGGTCGTAGCGGTAGCGGTAAAAGTACGCTTTTGAAATTAATGATGCGTTTTTACGATCCGCAACAAGGCCGTATTTGCATTAACGATACGGACTTAAAAAACATTAATACGGTGAATTTGCGCGATAATATTGCTTACATCACCCAACAAACCTATATTTTCAATGAAACGGTGTATGAAAATATTGTGTTGGCAAACCGTAAGGCAACAAAAGAGCAAGTGATTGAAGCGGCGAAAAAAGCCTCTATTCATGAATTTATCATGAGCTTGCCGGAAGGCTACGACACCAAAATTACTGAAATGGGGAACAACCTTTCCGACGGTGAAAAACAACGTATCGGCATTGCCCGCGCCTTCTTGCACAATGCGCCGATTATTTTGTTGGACGAACCGACCAGCAATCTGGACAGCTTAAACGAAGCTATGATTTTGCAATCTCTGCTAAACGTGAAAGCGGAAAAATTGATTATCCTGGTAAGCCATCGTGCTTCTACCATGGCAATTTGTGATCAGGTTATTCCAATCGCCAACGGACGAATGTCATAGTTAAGGCTTGTTGAACGTCAAAGTGCGGTGGGTTTTCGAAGAGTTTTTTGAGAATGTAGCAGTTGTATAAAGCTGAAATTATGGTCACTGAGCTTGTTGAAGTGCAAGTAATTTCAGCTTCTCCGATACACAAAACGAATGCTTCGACAAGCTCAGCAGGCTTTTTGTGCATTTGCCAATAATACCGCGTGTTTTTTAAAACGGTCGGGAAAACCACCGCACTTTTCCCATAAAAAATCCCATCAAACATTTGATGGGATTTTTGTTTTTGAAAGCTAAATTATTCTTTTGGTAATCTGATGACGGAAACCAATAATCCGCCCCAGATAATGATAAGCGCGATAGCCATCATAATAATTGCATTGGTTGACATCTTATTTTTCTCCTTGTTTTTGTACGGTATGTTTCCACGGTAAACGGGAAAGTAAGAAGCTGATGATGACTAAGCCGATCGCCATGCCCCAGCCGAAGGTATTAACGAACCATTCAGGATAGCCTTCGTAGCCGTTTGCCAATACTTTAGTGGCTTCTTTGTAAAGCATGAACGCTAATACGCCGGTGGTAACCACAATGCAGGCTTTCCAGATTGTGCCGACTTTGAAAGAGCTGGTTTCGTTCAAGTGTTCACCAAGTTCTTTTAATCTGCCGGTAACGATAATAGAGAGTAAAGAGAAGAATGCCACAGCAACAATACCGAACATATTGACGAAGTTGTCCATGGTATCAAGCATCGGTAAGCCGGCTGCCGTACCAAACAATAAGGTAGACGCTACCATCATTGGTAAGCCAACCAAGAACGTGGCGTGTGCACGGCGTAAGCGTAATTTATCTTGTACCGCCGCAATGATAACTTCTAATACGGAAATGAAAGAGGTTAAGCCGGCGAAAACTAAAGAACCGAAGAATAACACGCCCAATAATTGACCTAACGGTGCTTGGTTAATGATGGTTGGGAATGCAAAGAATGCCAATCCGATACCGCCTTTGGCAACCTCGCTGACATCTTGTCCGTTTGCAACAGCGATGAACCCTAAAGCAGAGAATACGCCGATACCTGCTAAAACTTCAAAGCTACTGTTAGCAAAGCCAACGACTAAGCCTGCACCGGTTAAATCCGATTCTTTTTTCAAGTAAGAAGCATAAGTCAACATGATGCCGAAGCAAATGGAAAGCGAGAAGAAGATTTGGCCGTATGCGGCAATCCAAACACTTGGGTCGGCTAATTTTTCCCAGTTTGGTGAGAATAAAGCATCAAGACCTTTTTCTGCACCCGGTAAGAACAAGGAATAGACCACTAAGGTAATGAACATGATAACCAAAATTGGCATGAAGATAACGGAAGAACGTGCCACGCCTTTTTGTACGCCAAAAGAAAGAATCAACAACGTGATAATCCACACGGCAAGTAACGGACCGACAACAGTGTCAACAAAATCCAAGCTTAATGCCACCTCGCTTGCCATCTTAATGTGTTCATGTAAGAAGAAATCTACCGGGTTGCTACCCCAAGCGGAGCTGAAGGAATAATAAGCATAGCTTGCTGCCCAGCCAAGAATAACCGCATAGTAAAGACCGATAATCACATTGATCATCACTTGCCACCAACCGAAGGTTTCAAAGGCGGTTTTGAGCTTGCGATAAGCTAATGGCGGAGAGGCACGGAATTTATGGCCTAAAGCATAATCTAAAAAGAGCAAAGGAATACCGGCCGTTAATAACGCCACAATGTAAGGCAAAATAAAGGCACCGCCACCGTTTTCATAAGTAACATAAGGGAAACGCCAAATGTTTCCCAAGCCGACAGCCGAACCGATTGCCGCAAAAATAAAGGCTCTGCGTCCGGAGAATGTTTCACGTTTATGTGTTTGAGTCATGGAACAACCTGTTAAAGTTAAAAAAATGTTAGAGCGTCAATATAAATCAATAAAAACGGGAGTCAACAGATATAAATAACAAATTATAAAAATTTACGTTATTTTTTATTAATTTATTTATAATTTATGGTTTTTTATTCTGGTTTGTTGGTTGGTTTTTAGAATAAAAAAACGAGATTTATTAAAAAGCAACGTTAATTTGCTAAAAGGAGAAGTGAAAAGCCGAATAAAACGCTAATGATGAAAAAGTTCCCTATTTTGTGCATTTATTTTGGCCATAAATTTAGATTTTGCTTCAATTGGTGCTAAAGTATGCAAAATTTTTATGAATACCTTGTTTATGCAGCCAACATCTTTTCGGCGAAAACCCCAAAAATGGAGAAAACCAACGCAAAGTGCGGTTCATTTTAGTGGTGTTTCTAGATCTAAAATCGCGTTTTCTCAAACGCAAGTTATCCTGTTTAATAAACCCTTTGATGTGTTGTGCCAATTTACTGATGAAAATGGCCGCAGCACGTTGAAAGATTTTATTGATATCGCCGCGGTTTATCCTGTCGGGCGGTTGGATCGCGATAGTGAGGGGTTGTTGCTGTTGACTAACAACGGGGAGATTCAACATCGCTTGGCGGAACCTAAGTTTAAAATGGAAAAAACTTACTGGGTGCAGGTGGAAGGCGTGCCTGATGAAACCGCGTTAGAGCAACTTCGGCGAGGCGTGCAATTAAAAGATGGTATGACAAAACCGGCAAAAGTGCGGTTGATTTCCGAGCCGGATTGTTTATGGCAGCGTGTTCCGCCTATTCGCGAGCGAAAAAACATTCCTACATCGTGGTTAGAAGTTAAAATTTATGAGGGGCGAAATCGGCAAGTGCGCAGAATGACGGCGCATATTGGCTTTCCGACATTGCGTTTAATTCGTTATCAGCTTGCCGGTTTTACGCTCCAAAATTTAGCGCCCAAAACCTACCGCACTTTAACGCAAGATGAACTAAAACAACTTTATCAATCACTTGGATTAACAATTTAGCATTATGAGTAACCTATCTGTTTTCTTTGAAAGCTTGGCGCAAGACAGCCATTTCTTTATTTTCGTTAAAATGGCCTTTGCCATGGTACTGGGTGGTATTATCGGTTTGGAACGCGAATTAAAAGCCAAACCCGTGGGGGTAAAAACCTGCATGATTATTGCGGTGACTACTTGTGTGTTAACCATCGTTTCCATTCAATCGGCCGAACATTATGCCCAAGTATCAGAAAACATTCGTACTGACCCAATGCGTTTGGCGGCTCAGGTGATTAGCGGCATCGGTTTCCTTGGTGCAGGCGTGATTTTGCGTAAACATAACGATGCCATTTCCGGTTTGACCACCGCAGCAATTATTTGGGCGGCCGCAGGTATAGGCATTGCTTCTGGTGCCGGATTCTATTTTGATGCGATTATTGCCACTTTCATGATTTTAATTGCCATTCGTTTGAGTCCGTATGTGCATCGTTGGGTGCGTCGTTATGAGAAAAAGAAGAAAACCCGTATTACTGCCATATTGGCGTCTCCGTCGGCGGTCGGGCAGTTTATCCAGCTGCTACATACCCATAACCATCTTGTTGAAAATATTAATATGAAAGATCAGGCAAACGGTGAGACTAAATTGACGATTCGTTGTACGATTAATGATAAAGATACCATTCACGAATTGTATTTATTACTGAAGAATGAACCGGATGTACTGAGTTTAGAATTAGAGAACTAAAAAAATCCCCAAGTATGTACTTGGGGATTTTTGTTTGTTATTCAACGTAACTTTTTCCTAAAAATTTAAATGCCGGCGTTAACAAGGCTTTGATTTCATCATCATATAAAGACAGGCGCAGTTCCTTTTCACCTTCTGCATAAGGGCCAAGGGCATAAAGCGGATAGACAAACACAATGCCATCTTGTGAAAAATAGAAATTATCACTGAGGTAAAAATCGGCTTTTGCGGTGAAAGGTTCTTGTCGCTCGCCGTTATCGCCACGAGATTCATTTTGGTAAATCTCCCATAACAATGTTTTAACTTTGCTTTGTTGTGCTTTAGCAAAGACATCGTCTAATCGAATGACGGCTTTTTTGTCTAAATCAACGTTCACAAAATGGGTTGAATACATCCCATGCGCACCGCCGGAATAGCCATAATAGTGGAGGGTGAAGGTGGCTAAGTTTTCCTGCTGTCCTAAATATTCCATGCCGACTCTATATTCCATGCCGACTCTATATTCCATGCCGACTCTGGTTTTTGCTGCCAAGATTTCATACTCTCTCGCTTCTTTTAGGATTTCAGCCATGTCTTTCTCTAATCGTTCAATAAACTGCTGTTTATTTTCGATTTTAGGCGCCCCTTCCACATTGAATGACGTAATGACTTCATTTAATAACAAGGCATTTAGCCAATCCAAATTAGTTTTTAACATCGTAATATCGAATTCGACTTTATTTATGGAAGTGTCATCGGTGCCTTTTGTAGGTGAAATGACTTCTGATTTTTGGAAGAGGACTTCCGGTTCTACTTGAATTGCTTGATGCTGCGCCAAATCCAAAACCTGTCTTTGCAAGGTATTCACTTGTGCATTTAGCTGCTCGATCGTTTGGGTTTGTTTTTTGACTTGTTCGGAAAGCGCATTTTTTTCTTCATCATTGCAGCCGGTAAGCGTTAAACCGGCGACGGCTAAAGCAGAAATGAGCAGTTTTTTCATGGAAACTCCTTGTATAAAATGTTGTGAAAATCGACCGCACTTTATAGATCAAACACATCCGCATCGCGCAACACGTGAATATTACCTTTGCGGCGTAAGAAACCACAGCGGTCGAAATATTCCACCAGTTGCACGGTCATTTTGCGTCCGAATTGTAACGCATCACGCAATTCGTTCACCGATATACCTTCTTTGTCGGCGACAAGCTGTTTGATTAAGCGAGCGGTGGCATAAATGTTCTCGGTCAGGAAGAAGCGGTCTTTTACCACAGCGGTGAGATAACCTAATTTACCTGCTTTGTAGAGGAAGTTACGCATGGCGCTTTCTTCTTGTCCCAATAAACCTGCAAGATCACGCACCCATAATGCTTGTCCGTTATGTTGCTCAAATTGTTCGAGAACTTGCCGCCACAATGAACGTTCTTGTTCATTAAATTGAATTTTATGATCAGCGGTATGTAGCCAACCTCGGGTTTGCTGTAGCTGATTTTCGGCTAATAATTCATCAATAAAATGATAAATCAGTTTTTCCGGCTGATTCAGTGCCGCAATGCGATACAAACGAGCTTTACCTAAACCAAGTTGGTCGGGATGTTGTTCGTGATATTGCGCAAGTGCGGTCAATAATTTCGACGTTTGTTGCGTGCGATACTCGGCATTAAAGCACCAGCTTTGGAAGCGAATGCCACCGTTTTTTTCAAGAATGTCGTTCAGTTGGGAGTCTGTCAGCTGTTCAATCCACATTAACTGCTCGGCTTCCACCGCATGATTTTGTAAATAAAGTGCGGTACGTTTTTCGGCTGTTTCTGCTTGAATCAGTTGGCGTAAATAATCGAAACGGGCTTCTGTGCGCTTGTGGCGTTTTGGTGAATCGATTTCAATTACTTTTGCGCCACCAAGTACGGCGGTCGAGTTGCTGTTGCGTAAGATAATTTTGTCACCATGCGCCAAAAACAACGGTTGTTCTAAAATCAGTTCTGCCAGCGCTTGTTGCTGGGGTGCGAGTTTTTGTTGTTGCAATAACGTCAGCTTGCCCGTGGTGTGTGAGGCGGCGTGATAAATATGCACCGGTTGGCTTTCGTTCAGTGGAATTTGGTTTTCCAGCCAAACGGTGACGCGATCTGTTGCCTCGGCAGGCGGTTGGGAGAACAACCAATCGCCGCGCTCAATTAATGTGCGGTCGAAATCCAAGTTAATATTTAGCGCGAGGCGTTGCCCTGCCAAGCCTTCTGTGCTTTGTTCGTTTTGTGCGTGGATATTTTTCACCCGCACTTTTTGTCCATTGCTTAAATACAATTCGTCGTCAATGGCAACCTTGCCCGCAAATGCCGTGCCTGTCACCACGGTGCCGGCACCTTTAATGGTGAAAATACGGTCGATGGCATAACGGAACGGTTTTTCTGTCTCGGACAATTCCGGCAACTGTGCCAAATAATCGCGTAACGTTTCAATACCCTGACCGGTGGTGGCAGAGGTCACGAAAAATTGACTGTTTGCCAAGATGGCATAGTGTTGGCGTAGCTGTTGTTCTAATGCGTCAATTTTTTGCGCATCGGCGCGGTCGGCTTTGGTGATCACTACCATGATTTCCTGCAATTGCAACAAGCTCAAAATGTTTAAGTGCTCGATGGTTTGCGCTTGCACGCCTTCGTCTGCGGCAACGATAAGCATGGCGTAATGAATGCCGCCCAAGCCTGCCAACATATTGGCAAGAAAACGTTCGTGTCCCGGTACATCAATAAAACCGAGGATTTGATCTTTTAGTGGCAAATAGGCGTAGCCCAAATCAATGGTCATGCCGCGTTTTTTTTCTTCCGGTAAATGCGCCGTATGCGTGCCGGTGAGGGCCTGTAATAGCGCGGTTTTGCCGTGGTCAACGTGTCCGGATGTGACAATAATCATAATGTCTCCAAGCTATCTAGAAGGCGATCAAGGCTCGCCAAACTGCGTAAATCTAACCAAATTTTATCCCGTTCAATGCGCCCGATAACCGGTTGCGGTAACGCCAATAAACGGGCGAAAAGTGCGGTGATTTTTGTCTGCGTTTTTTCTGTTGCCGGCGCAATAGTCACCGCGACTGACGGAATTCTCGCCAACGGCTGGGAGCCGCTACCAACTTGCGCTTCGCTTGGTTCGATAGCAACAACGTAGTCTGTATTTAATCGATTTTCCAACCGCACTTTTAGTTGTTCTGCTTGTGCTTGTAATTCAGCTACAGGCTGAGTGAGCAGATGAAGTGCGGTCAGTTTTTCGGTAATTTTTTCCGGTTGCAAATACAAACGCAAAGTGGCTTCTAGCCCGGCGAGAGTGACTTTGTCGCAACGCAACACGCGTTTGAGCGGATGGGCTTGTAGCTGTTGAATCAATGCTTTTTTACCCACGATAATACCCGCTTGCGGTCCGCCAAGCAGTTTGTCGCCGGAGAAGGAAATCAAATCCAGACCCTGTTGTAATTTTTCTTGCACCGTGGGTTCTTCCGGCAAGTCGAATTGTTTCAGATCGATTAACGCGCCGCTACCTAAATCCGTGATGACCGGAATGCCAAACTCTTTGCCTAATTCCGCCAGTTCTTGTTCGTCAACAGAATGCGTGAAACCACAAATTTGGTAGTTACTGCTGTGAACTTTCATTAAAAAGGCGGTATTTTCGTTAATTGCGTTGCGATAATCTTTTAAATGGGTACGGTTGGTGGTGCCCACTTCCACCAGTTTGCAACCTGCCTGCGCCATGATGTCGGGAATGCGGAAAGCACCGCCGATTTCAATCAATTCACCGCGGGAGATGATCACCTCTTTCCCCTGCGCGAAAGTCGCCAACATCAGTAATACCGCCGCTGCGTTGTTGTTCACCACACAAGCCGCCTCTGCGCCCGTGAGTTGTTGCAGTAAGTCGCTGATGTAGTTATCCCGATGGCTCCGCTCGCCTGCCGCTAAATCATATTCCAACGCGACATTGCCCTGCATAGCGTCTAGTGCCGCTTGTTGTGCCGCCGGTGACCACAACGCGCGCCCGAGATTGGTATGTAATACTGTGCCGGTTAAATTATGTACGCTTTTTATGTTCACCTGTTGTTGTAGCAATAATTGTTGGCGGATGTACTGAAAGGTCGCGTCATCGGTTTGCAAAAAGTACGGTAGATTTTCATGGCGTTTTATATGTTCGCGTGCTTGTTGTAACAAGTCTCGGCAAACATTGACGGTGGCGCTATGGCCAAATTCTGCCACGAATTGTTCTCCTTGCGGGGTTTTGAGTAATTTATCGACGGCGGGAAGGGCTTGATAAAGGGCTGACATGATGATTCCTTTTTCTGGGGTTAAATTGGCATTTTTAGCGGGGATTATAAGGCGTGAAACCTGATTTCTTCTTTGCTTTTGCGTGCGCATTAGATACACTAACGCCAATTTTTTTCTCGTATTTTTAAATTCTTGGAATTATAGGTAATTCAATGCGTACAAGTAAATATTTATTATCCACCTTAAAAGAAACCCCGGCAGAAGCGGCGATTGTTAGCCATCAACTCATGTTACGTGCGGGCATGATTCGCCCTCTAGCTTCTGGGCTTTATAACTGGATGCCAACCGGTTGGCGCGTGCTACAAAAAGTGGAAAACATCATTCGTGAAGAAATGAATAAAAGCGGTGCTATCGAGATCAAAATGCCCGTAGTACAACCGGCAGAATTATGGCAGGAGTCCGGTCGTTGGGATCAGTATGGTCCGGAATTATTGCGTTTTACCGACCGTGGCGAACGGAGTTTTGTGATCGGTCCAACCAATGAAGAAGCGATTACCGATTTAATGCGTCGTGAAGTGACCTCTTACCGTCAGCTTCCTCTTAATTTATATCATATTCAAACCAAGTTCCGTGACGAAGTGCGTCCACGTTTCGGTGTGATGCGTAGCCGCGAATTTATTATGAAAGATGCTTATTCTTTCCACATGGACAAAGAAAGTTTGCAACAAACCTATGAGGTGATGTATCAAACTTACAGCAACATTTTCACCCGTTTAGGGTTGGATTTCCGTGCCGTACAAGCAGACACCGGTTCTATCGGCGGTAGCGCGTCTCATGAGTTCCAAGTGTTGGCGAACAGCGGTGAAGATGATGTGATTTTCTCCACCGAATCCGATTATGCAGCGAACATCGAACTTGCCGAAGCGGTGGCGGTGGGTGAACGTGCCGCACCAACTAAAGCGATGGAATTGGTGGATACACCGAATGCGAAAACCATTGCGGAGCTTGTCGCGCAATTTAATCAACCGATTGAGAAAACCGTTAAAACCTTGATTGTAAAAGGGGCTAGTGAAGAACAACCGTTAGTGGCGTTAATCATTCGTGGCGATCACGAATTAAATGAAGTCAAAGCGGAAAAATTGGCAGAAGTCGCTTCCCCATTTGAATTTGCTGATGAAGCCGCCATTAAAGCCAAAATTGGCGCAGGTGTAGGTTCCCTTGGGCCGGTCAATTTAAATATTCCAGTGATCATTGACCGCAGCGTGGCGATCATGTCTGATTTCAGCGCCGGTGCCAACATTGACGGTAAACATTATTTCAACATTAACTGGGAACGCGATGTGGCGTTGCCGAAAGTGGCGGATATTCGTAATGTGGTGGAAGGCGACCCAAGTCCGGATGGCAAAGGTACCTTACTCATTAAACGTGGTATTGAAGTCGGTCATATTTTCCAATTAGGCGACAAATATTCCAAAGCCATGAATGCGACAGTACAGGGTGAAGACGGTCGTCCTACAGTCGTCACCATGGGCTGCTATGGTATTGGTGTGACGCGTGTTGTGGCAGCCGCCATTGAACAGCATCATGATGAACGTGGCATTATTTGGCCGAGCGATGCGATGGCGCCGTTCACCGTGGCGATTGTACCGATGAATATGCATAAATCGGAAAGCGTGCAAGCATTCGCTGAAGAGTTATACCGCACTTTATTGGCACAAGGCGTGGAAGTGATTTTTGATGATCGTAAAGAACGCCCGGGCGTGATGTTTGCGGATATGGAACTTATCGGAGTGCCGCACATGGTCGTCATCGGTGAGAAAAATTTAGCGAACGGCGAAATCGAATATAAAAATCGTCGCACCGGTGAGAAACAAATGATTGCGAAAGCGCAATTATTAGACTTCTTAAAAAGCCAAATTAAGGCGTAATTGAAATAAAAAGTGCGGTCGGATTTTTAACTGAATTTCCGACCGCACTTTTGTATAGGGAAAACATGAATCCGTGGATTTTATTAGCTGTTTCTATTTGTTTGGAAATTGTCGCGACCAATCTATTGAAAGTCAGCGACGGTTTTACTAAACCGTTGCCGACGCTTGGCACTTTGGCTTTTTATGGTTGTTCTTTTTATTTTGTTTCCATTATTTTTCGCACGCTTCCGGTTGGTTTAGTATATGCCATTTGGTCTGGGGCGGGCATTGTGTTGACAGCGATTGTGGCCTATTTTGCCTTTGGGCAGAAAATTGATACTGCCGGTTTAATTGGCATGGGATTGATCATCTGTGGTGTGTTAGTGATTAATTTATTTTCGCAAACGGCACACTGACGCTATAATCCAATTGACTTTTGGGAAAGGAGAATAGGATGAAAAAGTATGATCCGCTGCGCATTGAGTGGGATTGTCGGCGCGGTATGTTGGAATTAGACAAGGTCATCATGCCTTTTTATAAACAGTATTTTGACGGGCTTAATGAGCATAAAAAAGAGGTTTTTATTCGTTTGTTAGCCTCGACTGATTTACAACTTTTTTCGTGGTTCTTTAATAACGGCGAAATCCATGATCCGGAATTGCGTGAAATGGTGCTGGAAATTCAGCAAAAATTAAACTTAACGCATTGATTTTTTATTGTTTTATTGGTTTTTTCTAAAATAACTGAACTTTTTTTTATTCATCTCGTCTAACGCATAACAATAGCTTGCTGGCTTTGAAATTAAAGTTTGTTAGAAGTGATATTTGAGGTTATATGGCTGAACAGCTAACAGATCAAGCTTTGGTAGAAAGGGTGCAGCAGGGAGATAAGAAAGCTTTCAATTTGTTGGTATCGCGTTATCAAAATAAAGTAGCTGGATTACTGACTCGGTATATTTCACCGAATGATATTCCCGATGTTGTACAAGAATCATTTATAAAAGCATACCGTTCCATCGGCTCTTTTCGTGGTGATAGTGCTTTCTATACTTGGCTATACAGAATCGCAGTGAATACTGCAAAAAATTATTTGACTGCACAAGGGCGTCGTCCACCAAGCGAAGATATTTTAGCTGAAGATGCGGAATCCTACGATGTAGGAACAAATTTACGGGTTGTGGATACGCCTGAAAATGAAATGTTATCCAACGAGTTGAAGAATATTGTATTTGATACGATTAAAGGTTTACAGGAAGATTTACGCACAGCAATTACTTTACGCGAAATCGAGGGATTGAGTTACGAAGAAATTGCGGAAATTATGGATTGCCCAGTAGGTACTGTGAGATCGCGGATTTTTAGAGCGCGTGAAATCATTGAAAGTAAAGTTAAACCGCTTTTACAGCGTTAATAAAAAACAGGAATAAAACTACGATTATTCGGAGTAAAAACATGCAAAAAGAACTACTTTCAGCATATATTGATGGTGAGCAAGTCAATCATGAACTCACTGAAAAATTGTGCCAAAATGCAGAATTGCAAGAGAGTTGGGCGAACTTCCACACCATTCGTTCTGTTATGCGTCAAGAAACAAATATTTTCTTAGGCGCGGATTTTACTGCAAAAATGGAAAGTTTGATTGCAGCTGAAGAAATTCAAACGGCTGAAGTTACCGAGTCTCAACCATTGCCACAGGAAGTAGAAAACTCTCCGTTTATGCAAAAATTAAAAGCATGGTTTATGCCAATGACACAAGTTGCCGTTGCTGCGGCCGTATGCTTGGTGGCGGTGTTGGGTGTACAGTCTTTCAATGCAAAATCTACTGTACAAAATGCAGTGGATACACCGGTTTTACAAACACTGCCGTTTAATAATGGTGTGCAGGAAGTCAGTTACAACGCACCAAGCAAAGATGTCATCACAGCCGAACAGCTTGAACAAAAAAATAAACGTATTGGCGCTATGTTACAAAGCTATGAACTACAACGTCGTGTTTATGCCGATTCAATGAATTTAGGACAGAATCATAGCAATAGATAATACTCTATGTATTCCGGTATAACTGTTTTTTATGAGAATTCACCACCATTTTTTGGTGGTGAATTTGTTTATTAGGAATTTGATCATGTTAAAAACATTTCTAAAAACCACCGCACTTTTTTTCTTATTAAGCGCCTCATTTTCTTCCCTTGGTGCAGAAATGCTTTCGCCGAAACAGTTGTTGCAGGATATGAAGAAAGCGACGGAACAGCTAAATTATGAATTTTCTTTTGTACAAACTACGCCTTCTAATATGGATTCATTGCGTTACCGTCATTTTAAATCTCATGGCAAAATATTTGCGCAATTGGTGACGCTAGATGGTGCACAACAAGAAATTGTGCAACGTGATAATTTAATTAGCTATTTTCAACCGAACTATCAACCTTTCACTATTAATAGTGAAGGCATTACCGATAATTTACCGCCACTCATCCGAGCGAATTTTGATACGTTGGAGCAATACTATGATTTCGTTAATATCGGGCGTAATCGCGTAGCGGATCATGTGGTACAAACCATTCGAATTTTGCCGAAAGACGATTTCCGTTATCAATATGTGGCCTTTATTGATGAAGACACTAACTTACTGTTGCGCAGTGATATGCTTGATCGAGACGGTAATTTATTGGATCAATTTCGTGTCGTCAATTTGTATGTGGGAAATGGGATTTCAGGCTTAGTGGATTATTTAAATCAAGTGGCTTTTCCTCCGTTATTAATGGATAAAAACGCAAATCAAACGCCGGATTTTAATTGGGTTCCAGGTTGGTTGCCACAAGGTTTTAAAGTGGTAAATCGTAGCATTGAGCATGATGGCGACGATAAAATTGAATCACAACTTTACAGTGATGGATTGTTTTCTTTTACGTTATATGTGTCTGACAAAATCACTGAAAACACGCAGCGAGATAACACTTGGCGACAAGGTGCGTACACCATTTATAACGAAACAGTGGACAGCAAAGAAGTGACGATTATTGGGCAATTGCCGATTTCTACGGCAAAACGTATCGTGCAAGACATTCAATTTTAGAAAAAATAAACAGGCTTATTATGTTGACAGAAAGTGCGGTCGTGATTGAATACGAATCCGGCAAGGCGAAAGTAAAATGCCAATCACAAAGTGCCTGTGGCAGTTGTGCGGCAAAAGCTGCTTGTGGTAATTCTGCGTTATCTGAATTAACCGGTAGTGGCGTGCATGGAGAGCATATTTTTACCATTGAAACCATTACACCGCTAAAAGTGGGTCAGTTGGTCGAAATTGGTTTATCTGAACATTCTTTGATCAAATCTGCGTTGCTGATGTATTGCGTACCTTTACTTACTTTATTATTCAGTACCTTATTGTTTGATTCATTGTTTAGTCATGAACTTGTCAGTGTATTTTTCATTTTTATTTCCACTGGCCTTTCCTTCCTTGGTGTGCGCTGGTATGCACAAAAGCTGAATCGCAAATCAGCTTACCAACCGGTGTTGCTGCGTGTGCTCTAAATCTTTGGACATCATTCGTTTTCTTTGGCGGGCTGGTATATAATCAGCCCGTTTATTTTATTATCTTTAAGGAAATATTATGCTCCCTATGCTTGGCATTACTGGTTACAGCGGCAGCGGCAAAACCACCTTATTAGAAAAATTACTCCCGAAATTAAAACAACGTGGCTTGCGTCCTGCGGTGATTAAACACAGTCACCATGATGCACAAGTGGATAAACCGGGCAAAGACAGTTGGCGTATGAAAGATGCCGGTGCCAGCCAAGTGATTATGGCCTGTGATCATCGCTGGGCACTTATGACAGAAACTCCACAACAACATATTTCCCTGCCTTATTTATGTGAACAATTTGATCACGAATTAACCGACCTCATTTTAGTAGAAGGCTTCAAACAGGAGCCGATTGAAAAGATTTTGTTGCATCGCCAAGACATGACTAAACCACTACCCGACATTGATGATCTCGTGTTGGCCGTTGCTACAGATTATCCTTTAACGGCAGATAAACCTTGTTTGGATATTAATAATATTGCGCAGGTTGCTGATTTTATTACGGCTTGGTACGGGCAAAAGTGCGGTCGAATTTAAGCGTGGTTTTTTATGCCTAAGCTCCAACATTATCGCCATTTATCCTTAATTGCCGCCATGGCATTATTTATGCAGTCCCTTGATGCCACTATTTTGAACACGGCATTGCCTGCTATTTCTGCCGATTTGCATGAATCACCGTTAGAAATGCAAATGGCGATAATCAGTTATTCCCTCACTGTTGCATTATTTATTCCACTCACCGGTTGGATTGCCGATAAATACGGCACGCTCAATGTGTTTCGGGTTGCGGTGGCGATTTTTGTGCTTGGTTCTGTTGCTTGTGCCGCCTCCAATTCATTAAATGCATTGATTTGGTCGCGCGTGTTGCAAGGGCTAGGCGGGGCAATGATGATGCCGGTAGCACGCTTGGCAATTATTCGTCATGTCCCCAAAAATCAATTGGTTGCTGCATGGAATGCTATGGCGATGGCGGGGCTGATTGGCCCGGTGCTCGGGCCGATTGTGGGCGGATGGCTTGTGACACATGCCAGCTGGCATTGGATTTTCCTAATTAACATTCCTATTGGTATCCTTGGGATTGGATTTGCCGGTCGGTATATGCCGAACAGTACGGGCAATATTAGTAAGCTGGATTGGTGGGGCTTTTTGCTGTTTGGTGGTGGGCTGGTAGGGTTGACGCTCGGCTTGGATTTGTTGTCTGAAGATCGTATCAATCAATGGCTGACTGCGTTGATTTTGGCTGTGGGATTGGGGTGTTTCTCCTTTTATTATTTGTATGCTCAATGGGTAAAGAATCCTTTATTGCCGTTAAATTTATTTGCTACGCGCACGTTTCGGCTGGGCATGGTGGCGAATATTTTTATCCGTTTGTGTGGTTCGGGCATTCCGTTTTTAATGCCGCTGATGTTGCAGGTTGTGTTTAATTATAGCGCGGATGTTGCCGGTTGGTTGTTAGCGCCAATTGCACTAAGTTCTGTGTTAACGAAATCCTTTGTTGGAAAAATTCTAGTGCGTTTGGGTTATAAAACGACATTAATGCTGACCGCACTTTCGATGACCCTTGCCATTGCTGCCATGAGCCTGCTGCAACAAGATACACCGATTTGGTGTTTGGTGCTGATTTTGGCTTGGTACGGTAGCTGTATGTCAATTATTTTCACCTCGGTTAACACGCTGACGATTAGCGATTTAGGTGAACACAATGCCAGTGCAGGTTCTACTTATCTCAGTGTGATTCAACAAGTGGGGATTAGTATTGGTATTGCTATTTCTGCTGTGATTTTAGACCTTTACCGTCATTTTATTGGTGAAAGCGGTGAACAACTTCAACGTGCATTCAGTGCGACCTTCCTGACCTCAGCTATTTTCGGCATCATTTTATTATGGGTTTTAACTTACCTTAGAAAAGAAGATGGTGCGGAGAATTTTCGTCGAGAATAAAAAGTTTATTTTTTGAAGGTGTTTTCGGGAGATATTCTGTTAGGCGTGAGAGAAAAGTTGAATTGGCGGAAGATCGTAGGAGTTGAACCTACCCGAGACTGCTGGCAGCCTCAACAGGATTTGAAGTCCTGCCGCTTCACCGGAAACGACGATCTTCCTTTGGGAAATTGGTGCGAACTTTAGCGCAAAAGTCGGGACGATTCAAGTTGAGCCGCAAAATAATAGCCTGAATTGATTAAAAAAAGTGCGGTCAGAAAAATGATTAAATTTCTGACCGCACTTTGAGTTTTATAAGTTGAAATTAACGACGTGGTAAATAACGTGTCGGATCAACAGATTTTCCTTTGTAACGAATTTCAAAGTGAAGTTTTACATCGTTAGTGCCGGTGTTCCCCATTTTGGCGATTTGTTGGCCGGCTTTTACTTCTTGCTGATCTTTCACTAAGATGCTGTCGTTGTGGGCATAGGCACTGAGGAAATCATCGTTATGTTTGATGATGATAAGATTTCCGTAACCGCGGAGTGCGTTGCCGGCGTAAACGACACGGCCATCTGCCGCAGCGTTAACGGCTTGACCACGAGAACCGCCAATATCAATCCCTTTATTGCCACCATCGGAACTAGAGAAACCTTGAACGACATTACCACTTGTTGGCCAGCGCCAAGCAATGGTAGAGGCAACAGGTGCATTGTCTTGTGGGATTGGTTGGCTTACCACAGGTTGGTTTTGAATTTGTACTGGTTGATTTACCGGTGCGGTATTTACCGGCGGTAAACCGCCTGCGGTGGCTTTTACCGGGCCGGTAATAGTGCCATCAGAACCATATTGTGTGCCATTTGCGCCCGGTGTGTAAGTAACGGTTGGTTCACTGCTCACCGGTTGTTGAACTGGCGCTTGTGGTTGTGGCGCAACAGCAGGTTGTGTCACGCTTTGAGAACGTCCGTTAGACACTTTCAAGGTTTGCCCTACGCTTAAATTGTAAGGCTCCTTCATATTATTTAAAGCTGCTAATTCTTTTACATCCAAACCGGAAATATACGCGATAAGGAACATGGTATCACCTTTGCGCACGGTATAGGTGTTACCTTTGTAGAAGCCTTTATTAATTTGGCTGTAATCCGGTGCGTTGGTGGTTGGGTTGCGTGGAATCGTGAAATCCTGTGAAGTTTGTTGCGGTTTATTTTGCACTACCGGCGTCGGTTGTGGTTTTTGCACCGGTTGTGGTTGATAAGTTGGTTGGAAATTCGGCTGTGGTGCAGATTGTGCCGGCGCTTGAGGCATTGGCGCATTCATGCTGTTGGGTACATTACTTTGTTGAATTTGCGGTTCCCATGTCGCATTCCCACCCATAGATGGACTATCAACCGGTTGCATCATGCCTGGCGATAACGTGCCATCAGCACTTTCTACCGGTGCCGGCGAGTTTGAGCTACAAGCTGCAAGAACAGCAATGGTAATCGGTAAAAGTAAAAAGGATTTTTTCATAGAGGTATTCCTTATTGCATATTTATTGGCATACGTTGTTGTTGAATTTCCGGCATCCAACTACCGCCTGCGATAGCGCCGGTGCCTTCTACCGGTTGCATGATGCCCGGCGGAAGTGAATTTTCGTCTTTCCCCGCATCATCAGAAGAACAAGCCGAGAGAGTTAATACCATAGACAATAATAAAATTGATTTTTTCATTTTATAACCCTGATTAACGTAAAATAAAATAAGCGACAACGGCTAAAACCACCATCGACCATCCAATGAGCTCAATGGATTTGCGCAGTTTTGCTGCAAATTTTTCACCTCCCCAAGCCGCTAATTTGGCGACCAATAAGAACCTTGCCGCACGAGAAATAAACGCGGTGATAACAAAAGGTAAAAATGCCATTTGCATCACGCCGGCACAGATGGTGAAAACTTTGTAAGGAATTGGTGAGAACCCTGCTACAAAAACCACTAAAATGCCCCATTTTTCAAACCATTGAATAGCGGTTTGCCAATGCGACTGATAGCCCCATTGATTAATGTAATGTTCTACAAAATCAAACGCATAATAACCCAATGCATAGCCGATCATGCCACCCAAGACGGAAGCAATCGCCGTAACTAAGGCCAATTTCACCGCACTTTGTGGCTTTGACATGGACATTGGAATTAACATGACATCCGGCGGAATGGGAAAAAAAATGGCTTCGATAAAACTGACAAAAGTTAGCCAAAATGGGGCGAAACGGTGTTTCGACCACGCCATGGTTTTATCGTACATTGCGCCAAATAAATTCATTTACTTTCCTTATGTTGAAAGACGAAATTATTCACTTTCTAACCAATGTTGTAAAGCCTTCATTGAGTGGTGTGCCGTCATATCGACTTGAATCGGCGTGATGGACACATAACCATTTTTTACTGCATGAAAATCCGTGCCTTCGCCCTCATATTCCGGCAATCCGCTCAGCCCGATCCAATAAATATCTTCGCCACGCGGGCTTTGTTGTTTAATGACTTCGGCGGAAGAAGAGCGGTAACCCAAATGGCAGACTTTAATGCCTTTGAGTTCTTCATAAGGCACGTCCGGCACATTAATATTGAGAATTTCGTGTTTGCCCAATAATTGCGAATGTAATTTAGGGACGAGTTCGCATACCACACGCGCAGCCGTGTCAAAATGTTGACGACCGTCAAGAGACACCGCAATAGACGGCAAGCCCAAATGACGCCCTTCAAAGGCGGCGGCCACGGTACCGGAATACAATACATCGTCCCCCAAGTTTGCACCGGCGTTAATGCCGGAGACCACTAAATCGATGCGCCCGGAAAGAAAACCGTTGAGCGCAATGTGTACGCAATCGGCGGGCGTGCCGTTAACGCAGTAATCGCCACTTTCCAAATGTAACGGTTGTAATGGTTTCACTAAGGTTAACGAACTAGACGCGGCACTGCGGTTGCTGTCAGGGGCGACGATGGTAACATTGGCGATCTTGCGCAAGGCCTCTGCCATGGTGCGAATACCCGGCGCGTGAATGCCGTCGTCGTTACTCAATAAAATATTCATAGAAAATTCCTGTGTTTTAATTCTCGATATTGACCAGTTCGCGAATGAGTGCGGTGGCATAACTACCCGCCGGTAAAGCAAATTGAAGGCGCAAGCCGTTTGGCTCAAACTGCCATTGAAAATATTGCGGGTGCATTAAAATGGGGCGCCGTGCCGCTTTCATGCGTTCTTGACGCATTAACGCAAACAACGCCTGATGTTGGGCGAAAATTTCATTTTCAAAATCGACCGCACTTTTTTCTTCTTCGCCGATAAGTGGCGCAGTGAGTAAAACATCTTGTTGTGCCAAACGCTGTTGCAGCTGCGCCAAATCTTCCGATTCGTCCACCACAAACCAGCTGTGTGAACCGTTCAGTTGTAACACATCGCCGACTAAAATCTGCTGTGCCAAGTTCAATTCCATCCGTTTGGACACGAGTAAATTAAACATTTCGCTGCGTGCAGCAGAAAGATAGAAGCTGCGTTTATTGCGATCTTTGACTTTAATTTCGCCGTTTGCCCAGCGTAACGCCTGCGTTAAGTTATTGCCATCACGGCCAAAACGTTGTTCGGTGAAATAATTTGGGAAACCGTTTTTTGCCAAAAAATCTAACCGCACTTTGAGTTCGTCGGTTTCTTTGGCGTTGCGGAGCAAAATCTCAAAATGATTGCCTTGTAGGCTGCCGATACGAATTTTGCGTTGGTGGCGGGTGACGTCGAGAATTTCTACCCCTTCGAGGGAAAATTGATTGAAATCCGGTGTTGGTTGTCCTGGCATTTGCAGACTGAACCATTGCTCGGTAACAGCTTTACGATCTTTTAAACCGGCGTAGCTCATGTTGCGCGCGGAAATGCCGGCAAATTTTGCCAGCTGTTCGCCTACAAACAAGGTGTTGCAATCGGTTTTGCGTACTTTCACGGCAACAAATTCGCCATCGCCACTCATGTCGTAGCCGAGCTGTTCTTTCACTACAAAATCCGCACATTCCGCTTTTAAAAGTGCGGTCTGTTTTGGCGGTGTTTTTTGCAGATAGGCTAAATCCATCATGATTTGCGCACCAACAATGCCACGGCTTCGCAGGCAATGCCTTCACCGCGACCGGTAAAGCCAAGCTTTTCTGAGGTAGTGGCTTTGACGTTGACTTGTTCGATGTCGACAGACAAATCTTGTGCGATCAGGGCGCGCATGGCGTCAATATGCGGGCGCATTTTCGGTGCTTGCGCAATGATGGTCACATCCACGTTGCCTACGACATAGCCTTTTTCCTGTACTTGACGGTACGCTTCCCGTAATAACACGCGGCTGTCTGCGCCTTTGTATTGCATATCCGTGTCGGGGAACAGCTTGCCGATGTCACCTAAGGCCACTGCGCCAAGTAAGGCATCGGTCAGCGCATGGAGCGCCACATCGCCGTCGGAATGGGCGATAAAGCCTTTGTCAAAGGGAATGGTGACGCCGCCGATAATGAGCGGGTTGTCGGTGCCGAAAGCGTGAACGTCAAAACCATGGCCGATTCGTATCATTTTGTCTTCCTCATTAAATAAAATTCTGCCAACGCCAAATCTTCCGGGCGGGTGACTTTAATATTATCGCTACGCCCCGCCACCAAGTGCGGTCGAAATCCCGCGAGCTCCATGGCGGAGGCTTCATCCGTCACGGCAAGCTGTTGCTGCTTGGCGTGGATTAACGCATTTCGTAATAGCTCCGCACGGAAAAATTGCGGCGTCTGCGCTAACCAAAGTTGACTGCGATCTTCGGTGTGGACAATTTGTTGTGAAGGCAGCGCGCGCTTGATGGTATCCGTCGCCGGAATCGCCAAAATCGCGCCGTTGTCATCATGAATTTCAAGCAATTTATCCAAATCGCCGTGCGTTAAACAAGGACGTGCCGCATCATGCACCATCACCCAAACATCCGTGCCGGCATTTTGGATGGCTTTTAATCCGTTTAACACTGAATCCGCACGGGTTTCTCCACCTTCGACTAACGTAATTTTGGGGTTTTGTGTCAGGTTAAGCTGAGTAATGTAAGGATCATCGGCAGCCACTGCCAATACGATTTGGCTGATGTGTGGATAAGATAGCAACACGTTTAAGGTGTGCTGCAAAATGGGTTGTCCGTGAATAGGAAGGTATTGTTTCGGTTTGTCCGCTTTCATCCGACTGCCAATGCCGGCCGCCGGTACAACGGCGATAATCTTGCGATTTGAAGTCATTATTTGTGTTCTTTGACGATGTGATAGAAAGTTTCGTTTGGTTTCACCATTTCATGTTGCAAACGCGCGCGTTCCTCAATGGCATCTACCCCTTCTTTTAAGTCTTTAATTTCCGCAGCAATGATCTGATTTCGTTGGGACAGTCTTTCATTTTCCTGTTGATGGACGGCAATTTCTTTGGTGGTAGCTTGATAATCCCAATAGCCGTTTTTGCCGAACCAAAAATCGTATTGGAACAGCAATAACACTGCGATGAGTAAAGAAATAAATAAGCGCATAAAAAAATAATAAATCGAATCGAAAAAATTGCGCGTAGTTTACCTTGAATTGCACCAAAATGCGATATTGCCTACCCGGCGCCGAATAATTTCTTAAAAATTGAGGTGTATCGTAGTAAGATAAGGCGATTTTTAATAGCCTGTGAGGTGTGCCCCATGAAACCCTATTTAATTGCTCCCTCCATTCTTTCTGCGGACTTAGCGCGTTTGGGCGAAGAGGTGGAAAATGTCTTAAAGTGCGGTGGTGATGTCGTGCATTTTGATGTGATGGATAACCATTATGTTCCGAACTTAACTTTCGGTCCTGCCGTGTGCAAAGCCTTACGCGATTATGGTATCACTGCGCCGATTGATGTGCATTTGATGGTGAAACCGGTGGATCGCATTATCCCCGATTTTGCTAAAGCCGGTGCCAGCTACATTACCTTCCACCCGGAATCCTCCGAACATATCGACCGCACTTTGCAACTTATCCGCGATAACGGTTGTAAATCCGGTTTAGTATTTAACCCGGCAACGCCGTTAAGTTATTTGGATTATGTAATGGACAAAGTGGACATCATTTTACTGATGTCGGTGAATCCGGGCTTTGGCGGACAATCTTTCATTCCGGCAACCTTAGAAAAACTGAAACAGGCGAGAAAACGCATTGATGAGAGCGGATTGGATATTCGTTTAGAAGTGGATGGCGGTGTTAAAGCGAGCAATATTGCGGAAATTGCCCGCGCCGGTGCGGATATGTTCGTTGCCGGTTCGGCGATTTTCGATCAACCGGACTATAAAAAAGTCATTGATGAAATGCGTCAGCAGTTAGCCGCAGTAGGAAAATAAGCATGACAGGACAGTTTAAATTAATCGGTTTTGATTTGGATGGCACCTTGGTGGACAGCTTGCCTGATTTGGCTCTATCCGTGAATTCAGCGTTAGCAGAATTCGATTTGCCACAAGCGCCTGAAGCGTTGGTGCTCACTTGGATTGGCAACGGCGCGCAGATTTTAATTGCCCGCGCATTGGAATGGGCAACGGCACAATCAGGCAAAACCTTGACGGAAGGCCAAATTGCCACATTAAAAGAGCGTTTTAATGTCTTTTACGGCGAAAATATCTGCAATCGCAGCCGTTTATTCCCTCACGTGAAAGAGACTTTGCAGAAGCTCAAAGCCAAAGGTTACCGTTTGGCTGTCGTCACTAACAAACCGACCCAACACACCCGCCCGGTGTTGAAGGCTTTCGGCATTGAAGAGTTATTCGATGAAGTGTTGGGTGGACAATCGTTACCGGCCATCAAACCGCACCCGGGCCCGCTATTCTATTTATGCGGTAAATTTGGCTTATACCCGAAACAAGTGCTGTTTGTCGGCGATTCCCGCAATGATATTATTGCCGCGCATAATGCCGGTTGCCCGGTGGCGGGGTTGACTTACGGTTACAACTACAACATTCCAATCTCTGAATCCCATCCGGATTGGGTGTTTGAGGATTTCGCGGAGTTATTGACGCTTGTTTGATTGATTCTTCTGAATGGATGGCGCAAACGACCACGTTTGTGCCTTTATTTAATTTTGGCTACAGCACAAGCGTGGACGCTTGCGCTATCAATAATAAGATTTAAAAATTAAGGATGTAAAAATGACCAAACCTATCGTGTTCAGCGGCGTACAGCCATCAGGTGAATTGACTATCGGTAACTACCTCGGTGCGTTGCGTCAGTGGGTGAGAATGCAGGATGACTATGAATGCCTGTTCTGTATCGTGGATCAACACGCCATCACCGTGCGCCAAGATCCGGCGGCATTACGTAAGGCTACCTTGGACGTGTTGGCGTTATATTTAGCCTGCGGTATCGACCCAGCAAAATCTACCATTTTCATCCAATCTCATGTGCCGGAACACGCGCAATTGGCTTGGGTGTTAAACTGCTACACGTATTTTGGCGAAATGGGTCGTATGACCCAGTTTAAAGATAAATCCGCCCGTTATGCGGAAAATATCAACGTAGGCTTGTTCACTTATCCGGTGTTAATGGCGGCAGACATTTTGCTTTACCAAGCCAACCAAGTGCCGGTGGGCGAAGACCAAAAACAACATTTGGAAATCACTCGTGACATTGCGCAACGTTTTAATGCGTTATACGGACCGCACTTTGCTGTGCCGGAAGTATTCATCCCGAAAGCGGGTGCACGCGTGATGTCCTTGCTAGAGCCGGAAAAGAAAATGTCCAAATCGGACGAAAACCGCAACAACGTTATCGGCTTATTAGAAGATCCGAAAGCAGTCGCGAAGAAAATTAAACGTGCGGTAACCGATTCTGACGAGCCGCCGGTGATTCGTTATGACGTGAAAAATAAAGCGGGCGTGTCCAATCTTCTCGACATTCTCTCCGGCGTGAGCGGCAAAACCATCGCAGAACTTGAGCAAGAATTTGAAGGCAAAATGTATGGTCACCTCAAAGGTGCTGTTGCCGACGAAGTTTCCGCCATGTTGACCACGTTGCAAGAACGCTACCATCATTTCCGCAACAACGAGGAATTACTCCTCCAAATTGCTAAAGACGGTGCGGAAAAAGCCAAAGCACGTGCACAAGAAACGTTAGCGAAAGTGTATGACGCCATTGGGTTTATTGGCGCGAAGTAAGTCATTCCACACAAAAACAAAAGCGGCGTGAAAGCCGCTTTTTTATTTCAAGGGAAAAGCTAAAGGCAAACAAAAAGTGCGGTGAAAATCCACTGTAAATTTTGACCGCACTTTTAGCCACTGCCACCTTAGCATTTGGCTTAACCGCGTGTAATGATAAAGAACCCGCTAAAGACGGAGCAAAAACAATCTCAAGCCTTGAGCAAATACAAAAAGATGGCAAAGTGCGCATTGGTGTATTTAGCGATAAACCACCATTTGGTTATGTGGATGCGCAAGGTAAAAGCCAAGGCTTTGATGTCGAAATTGGTAAAGCGATCGGTAAAGACTTATTAGGTGACGAAAACAAAGTAGAGTTTGTTTTAGTGGATGCCGCAAACCGTGCTGAATACTTACTTTCTAAGAAAGTTGATATTATCTTAGCTAACTTTACTGTGACACCAGCTCGTAAAGAAGTGGTAGATTTTGCTAATCCATATATGAAAGTGGCACTCGGTGTTGTTTCAAAAGATGGCTCAGTCATTACTGATCTTGAACAATTAAAAGGCAAAACTTTAATTGTAGATAAAGGCACCACGGCTGATATTTTCTTTACCAAAAACTATCCAGATGTGAAGTTATTGAAATTCGAACAAAATACAGAAACCTTTGAAGCCTTACGTGATGGCCGTGGTGATGCCTTATCTAACGACAATACCTTCTTATTCGCTTGGGCAAAACAAAATCCAGGTTATACTGTGGGCGTAAAAAACTTTGGTGATCAAGATGTTATTGCACCAGCTGTTCGCAAAGATGCACCTGATTTGTTAAATTGGTTAAATAACGAAATCCAAACCTTAGGCAAAGATGGTCGTTTAAAACAAGCTTACGAAAAAACTTTATTGCCAGTTTATGGTGATACCGTAAACGAAAGTGATATCGTAGTTGAATATAAATAATTTAAACCCATTCACTTCCCCTGTAATTTCCCCACAGGGGAAGTGAAAACTCCTTTATTTTTGACCACTCTTTGGAAGATGTGGTGTAAATCTCGCCTTTAGTGGCATTCTTTCCTGAATACGTTCCCGATTAATCTGTAACGCCGCCTCTGTGGCTTCATAGTCCAACCATAAACTTGGATCATCAGGTAACATTTCATTCCAAATATATTGTACGTTAAAGCCTCGCGCCTTACATTCCGCATGCAATGCATCATACCGTTTCTTTAAAAACGCCAATTTATTAAAGAAAAAACGCACATGCCCTTCACCTAATTTATATTCCGTAGGCTGTCCTTTCAAATGAAATTTACCTTTCGCCACGGCATTAGGAATGCGGGTTAATTCACGATGTTCAGCTAAAAGATGCTGATCACAAAGCTCCTCAGGTGGAACAAGATTAATTCGAGTCATAAGTCATACCAAATAAAAAGGAACATAGTAAGGGGCGTAAAGGTATTTGTCTATGATTTACTTATCTCTTTAAAAGAATAAATATTCAAGCATTTCAGAAAAGATATTTATCTGAGCATTTTAATAAAGTATTGATCTATTCAAAATAAACAGTATGACCTAACCTTAACAACTTATTATGGTCCACAAGAGCAATATTCATAATTTAAAGTGAATAAAGAAGATACTTTGCGATGTTGCTATGGATGGCGAAAGTTGGAGTATTCGGGAAATATTTATTTGATTTGAATGCGCTACAAGGCACCAATTATGATGGCGTGTTCCAAACCTCATCGGTTTATATTTATTTTTTATGCCCATTATTGTTAAGTTTGTTATCCTACCTTTATTGTAAGAAATAAAACAAGTAAACTCATAACTTAGCAATTCAAAAGGGTTTGCAAGCGGTTAAATTTTGTAGGAATTTTACCAATCTCTCCATTCAATAAGGATTCATCATGAAAAAGTTATTTTTATTCGCTTTATGTACTTTCTCTGCTTCTAGCTTTGCCTTAACCCCGCAAATAGAAACAGCATCAAACTCAGACTCTTTTATCAGTTTCCGCACTGCTAATGATACTATTTATTGCTCTGGCGATATTCCTGACCTAAACCCCAAAGTTGAATGTGTTACTAAAATCAAAGGAAAACCGATTTTGCCGCGTCCGAAAGATTGTGAATTAGAATGGGGCGAGCTATTTTCTGTTGGCGCTACAGGAAAAGCCTCACTTGTTTGTGCCAGTGATATCCCCGCTGTACCAGACTCTCAGATCTTAAAAGACGGCGAAACAATTAAAGGCAAAGGTTGGCAATGTACTGCGTCTGGTGATTCAGTTACTTGCTCAAACCAAGAAAAACACGGTTTTAAAATTAGCCAAGCAAAACAAAAATTATTTTAGTTTGTAGCGTATTTGAAAAATACACAATACGTTAATTGCCTTACCACAAGAGCGGTCAAATTTTTCTCACTTTTTACAAGGAATAAAAATGAAAAAATATTGGTTAATCCCATTGATGATACTTATTGGATCCCCCTATGCCAATAGCTGTGGCGGGCAATTTGATCCAGCAACTGGAACGTGTCGAATTATTGGTCCTGACGGAAAAATGATCCTATATAATTCAGCTCCACCTCAAAGAGGATATTCCGGAGGGTATTCAAGTGATGACTATTCAAATATCCCTAGCCGCCCCATCCCTTTTTACGCAGCAATCGCTGTGAATAGAAATACTGGTGACTGGGGGTGGTCAACAGGTACTTTGACTGAATTTTCTGCTATCGAAGATGCCAAAAATAACTGCGAAAAAGCAGGGAATGGCCCATGTGACACTACGGCAACACAACTCAATGGTTGTCTTGCAATGGCATCATCTAGAGGCAAAAATGGTAGTTGGTCTTATTTCTTATCAAATTCAGGGACTTGTGGCTCAGTTGAAAAAGAAGCATTATCAAACTGTCGAGCAAGCAAAGCTAAAAACTGTAAAATTGAAATCCACCAGCTTGATTCTACGTATCAATACTTGGTTGAACCACTATTAAGAGATTAGCTTATAGGGGACATTCACGCAAGGCTGTCATACACACTCGTGCGTGAATTGTAAAAAGCCCATACTACTTGAATCTTCTTGCTACAAGAGCGGTCAAATTTCTCTCACCTTTTACAAGGAATAAAAATGAAAAAATATTGGTTAATCCCATTGATGATACTTATTGGATCCCCCTATGCCAATAGCTGTGGCGGGCAATTTGATCCAGCAACTGGAACGTGTCGAATTATTGGTCCTGACGGAAAAATGATCCTATATAATTCAGCTCCACCTCAAAGTGGATATTCTAGTGGTTATTCGAATGTGCCAGCAGAACCACCACGTTCTGACTACTATGCTGCCATTGCCATCAATAAAGCCACTGGAGATTGGGGATGGTCAAGCGGCTTTTTAGGCGAATCTACGGCTATCATGGATGCAAGATTGCACTGTGAAAAAGCAGAACGAGGAGAATGCGAAGGAGCGGCAACACAATTAAATGGCTGTCTTGCTATGGCATCTTCAAAAGATAAAAAAGGGAATTGGGCTTACTTCTTTTCAAATTCTGGGATTTGCGGCGTAGTTGAAAAGGAAGCATTATTAAATTGCCAAGCAAGCAAAGCTAAAAACTGCCAAATTGAAATCCGTCAATTAGATGCGAATTATCCATACTTTATGTATCAATAAACGCTTAAAATCAATATGGAGCGTATCAGATACGCCCTAACAAAAGGATTATTATGAAAAAATTACTTACATTGGCTTTATGTGCTTTATCCGTTTCAGCTTTTGCAACAACACCTTCAATCGAAGATCAAATCTCGTATCCACCACGACCGCCAATTCTAGAATTTCCTAATTGGTGGAGTGTAATTGCTTATAATCCAAAAAATGGTGCTTTTGGTTATGGCGAGGGAAATATGATAAAGCCTGCTCAAAATAAAGCACTAAAGAATTGTGAGCTTGCTTCAACGGATACAAATAAACAATATTGTCAAATTGTGACAGAAGCTAATCATGCTTGTGTTGCTCTTGCAACGGGAGACTCCCCTGAAAAATATGCCGCAGTTGGCAATTTCGGAATGAAGCGAGAAGAAGTTGAACAAGAAGCCTTGGCAGCCTGTAAAACGAATTCAGCGAATTGCACAATCACCTTCTCTGCTTGCGAAAGATAATCTTAAAAAAGGAACGCTCTATGAAAAAAATCTTACTTTGCCTGTGTCTCTTTTCTTCTGCCGCTTATGCTAACCAATGTGAAATCATTGATACCGAATTAGCCGCAAGTTATTCAGAGATGAAAACCTACGGCAACTATAACGAAAACAATGAAGAAAAATACCAGTCTTCAGAAAAACGTTTTAAAGACGCACTAGCCAAAATTGAAAATTTAGAAGGCAAATTCTGCGCTTGGGAAAAAGCACCTAAAGCGGGGGTTGGTGTGCTCACGTCAAAAGACAATAAGCTTCAGATTCTGACTTGGGATTGGCAATCTGGCGGGACAATGCACGAATATGGCAGCATTTGGCGTTATCAGTTACCTAACGGCACTTGGAAAACGGAATTTAATGAGTTAGACTCTGATTCTGATATAACCAGCCTAACAGCCCCTAAATTGAATGGAAAACCTTACTATTTTGTAGAAACTGCTGACATCTACAGTCAATGTCATCATGCAATCGCAGCGAAATTTTATCAAATTACGGAAAAAGGTTTAGAAGAAGCCAATCTGATTCAAGGTAAAGAACCAACTTCTAATATTGGTGTATCGTATATCTCATATACGAATAATGATTTACCAGAATCGAATGCCTATTTTGATTACGACTTGAAAAATAACCGCTTTAGCTTCCCGTTAGTACATCAATTTGAAGATACATGTGGTAACGGAAAAATGACCTCAGAACGCATTTATTATCGTTTTGATGGCAAACACTTTGTAAAAGAGAAAAAGACTAAAAAATAGATCTATTCCTGTACTCACATAAAAAAGGGGGCTCGAATCCTTATTAAAGGATCCCCCCTTTAAGGAAACAGCCATGTCTGTAAAAACATTTGAAAAATTGACCGCACTTTTTTTATTTAAACCTATAAAAATATTCACTTTATACTTACAATAAAATCTGATAACCTGAGCAAATTACTATATTATTATCACGTATCTTTATCCTTTAATAAGGAAATATATCTCATGTTATCTCATAAGATTAAGCTAGTTTGTCTAGTTGCGTTCACACTCTTTTTAACAAGTTGCTCAACAATGTATAACCCATTAGACACTTTATACTGGCATGGTAAAGAAGACTATGAGTTTTTTGCTCGAAAACGTTTGCCAGATGAATCTTATCAATGCTTTAAAGACAATGAAAGAAGTTATATTCACGCTTATCGACTTGCTCTTTATGATTTACAAACCTATGAAGTTGGCAGAAACTCTAGAACAATCTTTCTAACAACAGAAAAAGTATATACTGGTGGTCATACATGGACTTATGTATTTACGGATGCAAGCCATAAAATCACATCTATTAGAGATGCCACAGGGTTTGGAGACATTGAAAAAGAATTTGGTTGTGGTGAGTATCAAGAAGCAGTAAAAATTGCTACACCAGAAGAACTAAAAAAACGCAAAATTAAACCTAGATTATGGGCTGCAATTGTTCGCACTCCAGAAATAAATCAAATGATGTGGGCTTCTGATGCAGCTTATAGTACTCTTGAGCAAGCCAAACAAGATTCACTAAAACAATGTCAAGAGTATGGTGGCAAAGACTGCCAATTAGTGATTGGTATAAGTAATATGTGTTTAGGGTTAGCTAGTGGTCGAGATAGTAGAGGTATGAGAGATTACTTCGGAAATAGTATTATTCCTGAGCACGCTAAAGAAATGGCGGTTGAAAATTGCCAAGCGAAAGGGGGCTCATCTTGTAAGCCTAGCCCAGCCCCTTCGCTTTGCGCCCTACCGTGTGATATGCTTAGAGATAAAACTTGTAACTTTGATAGTCCTCAAGTCATCATACCAGGCATTAAAGGCGGAAAAGCATTTAACGTAGCATTAGATGGTAATGTACTTAAATAGTAAATAATATTTTCAAAGTGCGGTCAAATCTGACCGCACTTTTGATCTGCATCCCAAAACCTGGACACCTAATTTGAGGTGCAGATTATGTCCTACCCTTATCAATTTCGTTTGAAAATTATCAAACTCGTCACCGAACAGGATTATGGTATCCGTGAGGTGGCTAAACTTCATAACATTCCCCATTCTGCCGTCATCTATTGGCTAAAAGCGTTTCGGGAAAGAGGGCTTGATGGCGTAAAATCACCTCATACAACCCTTCAAACACCGAAAATAGCGAAGCCAAAGATGAAAAAGAAAGACATTGAAATCCCGGAAACTACAGACTTTTCACCTAAAGCGTTTAAAAAGTTACAACGAGAGCTCGCCTTGGCTCGTGCGGAGATTGCTTACCTAAAGGAGTTGGAGAAGCTCGACCGTCAAAAACAACGACAGAAAAAAGAAAAATCATTGAAAGATTGAAGCCGGACCACGCATTAAATGATTTACTTTATGTGGCTAAAATGCCTCGTTCAAGCTTTTACTATAAAGAGATTAAGCGAAATTATCACGAGGTAAAAGAGACTATCTTATCGCTGTACAAAAAGAACAGAAAACGAGATGGTTATCGCCCCGTGACATTTAAATTACGCCAAATGGGTAACGGATGTAACGGAATTTCATGTTGGGCAAGAAAAGCTTTATTTTTCACCGTTGATGGACTTGGCTAACCGAGAAATTATTGCCTATAACTTTGCAACATGCCCGAAGTTTTCATTGGTGAAAGGTATGCTAGAACAAGGGCTTAGTCGGCTTAAACCGACAGAATGCCCGATTATTCATAGCGACCAAGGCGTATTGTATGGCTCGGCGGAATGGGTAAAGATGTTGGAAGGTAAAGCGGTTCAAAGTATGAGCCGCCGAGGAAATCGCTACGACAATGCGGTGATTAAAAGTTTTTTTGCGATACTAAAATCAGAGTGTTTTTATTCACGGAGCTATCATTCAATCGCTGAATTACAGGCTGAAATTGAAGAATATTTGGTGTATTACAATCAAGAACGAATTAAACTTGATTTAAAAGGATTAAGCCCAGTGCAATACCGAGCTCAATATTTAAGTTAACTAACCTGTCCAACTTTTTGGGGGCAAATCACTTTGTAGAAAATAAATCGATTAACTCATTTGCGTAAAGAAATCGCGAATCCCTACCAACATATTGTTAATGGCGACAGCGGCTAAAATTAATCCCATCACGCGACTAATCACCGCAGCGCCGGTGTTACCAATCCAGCGTTGAATGCGGTTGGCGGCGAGGAATAAAAGATAGGTAATCAACAACACAGAAAGCATGATTAAGGTTGTCATGGTTTGATCGAACAGGCTGAAACGATGGTTGTCAGTGAGCAACACAATCGCCATCATGGCGCCGGGCGAGGCAATAGACGGCACGGCTAACGGATACACCGCCAGTTCGTTGAGATTGGATGAGAGTTTAATTTCTTGTTCCGGTTTGCCTTCACCGAAAATCATGGTCAAAGCGAACAGCAATAACACCAAACCACCGGCAATTTGGAAGGCGGTGAGCGGAATTTGCATGGCTTCTAACAAAGCCTGTCCGGCGATGAGGAAGAAAATCAAAATGCCGGCGGAAATCATGACTGCTTTTAAAGCGATTTTGCGGCGATCTTCCACTGAAAGACCCACTGTTTTGGTTAAATAAACGGGAATAGAACCTATCGGATCGATGACCGCCCACAGCACCACGAATTGAACGACGAGAGAATCAAACATTGGCAACTCCGAGAAAAAAGTGGAAAATAACGCGTCTTTTTACAAATCAATATCTTATATTAAATTCGTTATAAACCAATGCTTTTTTTCACAAATTTAACCCTAAAACGGGGCTTGACTACGCTCCTCGAAAACGCCAATGCCACCATTAATCCGGGACAAAAAGTTGGTCTGGTCGGCAAAAACGGTTGCGGCAAATCCTCCTTATTTGCGTTGCTTAAAAATGAAATGAGCGCCGAAGGTGGTGAGGTTTCTTTCCCGTCAACTTGGGCGTTGGCATGGGTGAATCAAGAAACGCCCGCACTGGATTGTCGCGCCATTGATTATGTGATTCAGGGCGACCGTGAATATAGCCGTCTGCAACAGGCATTACAGCAAGCGAATGCTGACAATGACGGTAATGCGATCGCCACTTTGCATAATCAACTTGATGCTATTGATGCTTGGACGATAGAAGCACGCGCCGGCGAGTTGTTGCACGGTTTGGGCTTTTCTCAGGCGGAATTGTCTCAGCCGGTGAAGGCGTTTTCCGGTGGTTGGCGGATGCGGTTGAATTTGGCTCAAGCCTTGATTTGTCGCTCTGATTTATTATTGCTTGACGAACCGACCAACCACTTGGATTTGGACGCCGTGATTTGGTTGGAACGCTGGTTAAAGCAATATCCGGGGACATTGATTCTAATCTCGCACGATCGCGACTTTTTAGACCCGATTGTCGGCAAAATTCTGCATATTGAACAACAAAAACTCAATGAATACACGGGCGATTATTCTTCCTTTGAATTGCAACGGGCAACGAAATTAGCGCAACAAAATGCGATGTATCGCCAACAACAGCTGAAAATCGATCACTTGCAGCGTTATATCGACCGTTTTAAAGCCAAAGCCACCAAAGCTAAACAGGCGCAAAGCCGTATTAAAGCGTTGGAACGTATGGAAAAAATTGCACCGGCGTATGTGGATAATCCGTTTCATTTTGAATTCCGCGAACCGCTCTCCCTGCCAAGCTCGTTATTAATGATGGAAAACGCCTCTGCCGGTTATGGTTTGGGCGAAAGTGCGGTGGAAATTTTAAGTAAAATTAAACTGAATCTGGTGCCCGGTTCACGTATCGGGCTGCTCGGTAAAAATGGTGCAGGGAAATCCACCTTAATTAAATTATTAGCGGGTGAAATCGCACCGACCGGTGGCACGATTCAATTAGCCAAAGGCGTACAATTAGGCTATTTCGCCCAGCACCAATTAGACACGTTGCGCGCGGATGAAAGCGCCTTGTGGCATTTGCAAAAAATTGCGCCCCAACAAACAGAGCAACAACTGCGCGATTATTTAGGTGGTTTTGCTTTTCACGGCGACAAAGTGAATCAGCCGGTGGCGTCTTTTTCTGGTGGCGAAAAAGCGCGTTTGGTGTTGGCGCTTATTGTGTGGCAACGCCCGAACTTACTCTTGTTGGATGAACCGACCAACCACTTGGATTTGGATATGCGTCAGGCGCTGACCGAAGCGTTGGTGGATTATCAAGGTTCTTTGGTGTTGGTGTCGCACGATCGCCATTTGTTGCGCAATACCGTGGATGAATTCTATTTGGTGCATGACAAGCAAGTGGAAGAATTTAAAGGGGATTTGGCGGATTATCAGAAGTGGCTGAACGAGCAGAATGCACAGCCGGCAGAGATAAAAGCACAAAATGAGCCCAGTGAAAATGAAAATTCTGCTGCCAACCGTAAAGAGCAAAAACGTAAGGAAGCGGAACTTCGCCAACAACTTGCGCCATTACGCAAACAGGCAACGGAGCGAGAAACTCAAATGGAAAAACTGGGGGCTAAATTACAGCAGATTGAAACGGAGTTGGCGGATCCGAGTTTGTACGATGTAGAAATGAAAGCAAAATTAACCGCACTTTTAGCCGAGCAGGTGCAGGTGAAAAAGCAGCTGGAAGAGGTAGAAGTTGACTGGTTGGCACTCCAAGAAAGCATAGAAGACATCATGTCTCAAGCAGAATAAACCGCAAAATAATGCGGTTTTGGAAGCAGTGTCACATTATTTTTAAAAAGATCAAAATTTCACTTGATACTGTATATTGATACAGTTATTATAAGCGCGAATGTTGATAATGATTTTCCCGAGGTAAAAAATGGCAACTCAAGAAGAAAAACAAAAAGCGCTCGAAGCCGCGTTAGGTCAAATCGAAAAACAATTTGGTAAAGGCGCCATCATGAAATTAGGCGACAGCCAAAAATTGGATATTGAAGCGATTTCCACCGGTTCCTTCGGTCTTGACTTAGCGTTAGGGATCGGCGGTTTGCCAATGGGACGTATCGTTGAAATTTTTGGCCCGGAATCTTCCGGTAAAACCACTTTGACGCTTTCTGTGATCGCTGAAGCGCAAAAAGCAGGTAAAACCTGTGCCTTTATCGATGCGGAGCATGCCTTAGACCCAATTTATGCCTCTAAACTGGGCGTGGATGTGAAAGAGTTGTTGGTTTCTCAACCGGATAACGGTGAGCAAGCGTTAGAAATCTGTGATGCCTTAGTACGTTCCGGTGCCGTGGATGTGATTATTGTTGACTCCGTTGCGGCCTTAACGCCGAAAGCGGAAATCGAAGGCGACATGGGCGATTCTCATGTGGGCTTGCAAGCGCGTCTCATGTCTCAAGCGTTGCGTAAATTGACCGGACAAATTAAAAATGCCAACTGCTTAGTGATTTTCATTAACCAAATTCGTATGAAGATCGGCGTGATGTTTGGTAACCCGGAAACCACCACCGGTGGTAATGCGCTGAAATTTTATGCCTCTGTGCGTTTGGATATTCGCCGTGTTGGCTCAATCAAAGAAGGCGATGAGGTCATTGGTAATGAAACGCGCGTGAAAGTGGTGAAAAACAAAGTTGCGCCGCCATTCCGTCAAGTGGATTTCCAAATCCTGTACGGTGAAGGGATTTCTAAAGAAAGCGAATTGATTGATCTTGGCGTAAAACACAAGCTCATCAGCAAAGCCGGCGCATGGTATGCTTATGAAAACGAGAAAATCGGTCAGGGTAAAACCAATGCGATGAAATGGTTAAAAGAGAATCCGGAGCAAGCGAAATTAATTGAAAGCACTTTGCGTGATGAATTATTGGCGCATCCGGAAACGGCCATTACCGCCGACGTTGAAGACGAAGCCGGTGACGCTGATTTCGAATAAAATGAGTGATGTAAAAAAGTGCGGTCATTTTTGCCCGCACTTTTTCTATCTGTTCTTTAACCATAATCACAAGTGACACAATATGTCCTCCCTTGCTCTTAATTATGTGATGAATTTACTTTCTCGCCGTGAATACAGCGAATTTGAACTGCGTTGTAAAATGCAGGAAAAAGCCTTTTCCGAGGAAGACATTGATCAGACTATTACGCATTGCCAGCAAAAAAACTGGCAAAGTGATCAACGTTTTACCGAAAGTTATTTGAACAGCCGTTCTCAACGAGGCTATGGTGTCAATAGAATTAAACAAGAATTGCGCCAGTTAAAAGGTATTGAAAGTGCCACCATTGAAGCGGTTGTCCGTGAATACGATATTGATTGGTCGGCATTGGCGTTAAATGTGTTACGCAAAAAGTTTCCTGATTATAAGGAAAAGCAACCGCCGAAAATGCGCCAAAAAATTTGGCAATACATGCTGTCACATGGTTTTAATCAAGAGGATTTTGCGGATTATGTGGGGTCTGACCCGAGCGAGTTTGATTAGTGTTATATGGTAACTGACATGTTATCGATTTCAACGTAGAATAGCGTTCCACAAAATCATCAGTTAGGAGAAAAAATGACGAAAGTAGTTCATACAGAGAAGGCGCCGGCTGCTATCGGGCCTTATGTACAAGCCGTTGATTTAGGCAATTTAGTGCTGACTTCAGGACAAATTCCGGTCAATCCGGCAACCGGTGAAGTGCCGAAAGATATTGTGGCACAAGCTCGCCAGTCGTTAGAGAATGTGAAAGCGATTATTGAACAAGCCGGACTCACTGTTGCTGATATTGTGAAAACAACGGTATTCGTGAAAGATTTAAATGATTTTGCGGCAGTCAATGGCGAATATGAGCGTTTCTTCAAAGAAAATCATCACCCGAGTTTCCCTGCACGTTCTTGTGTGGAAGTGGTCCGCCTGCCGAAAGATGTTGGCTTAGAAATTGAAGCCATCGCGGTAAGAGCGTAGTTTTGTTCACCGATGTGTTTATAAAAAATCCCGCAAGTGAGTTTGCGGGATTTTTTATGTTTCACCTTGCGTTACAGCAATAAGCTTTCTAATTGCCACAATTCGTTTAAAGTCTCGCGGCGACGAATAAGATACGCTTTATCGCCATCCACCATGACTTCCGCCGTTCTTGGGCGAGAGTTATAGTTGGAAGACATACTTGCGCCGTAGGCACCGGCAGATCGTTGGGCTAAATAATCCCCTTCCGCAATGGCAAGTTTGCGTTGTTTGCCGAGGAAATCGGAGGTTTCGCAAATCGGGCCGACGACATCGTACATTTTTTCTTCACGCGCTAAAGTGCGGTCTATTTCGAGAATGTTCATGTAGGCTTGATACAACGCCGGGCGAATCATGTCGTTCATGCCGGCATCCACAATGGCAAAATTACGGCTTTCGTTGGATTTTAAATACTCTACTTTGGTTACCAAAATACCCGCGTTGGCGGTAATGGCGCGCCCCGGTTCAACGATGATTTCCAGTTCGCTAAAGGCACTCAATTTTTCCCACAACGCTTTGGCATATTCTGTCGGATGTGGCGGGGCTTCATCAGTGTAAGTCACGCCTAAGCCGCCGCCTAAGTCTAAGTGTTTTAAATGAATGCCATCTTGTTTTAATTGTTCCATGAGTACAATTAAGCGATCTACGGCATCTAAAAAGGGTTGTAATTCAGTGAGTTGTGAGCCGATGTGACAATCCATGCCGACAATTTCAATATTTGGTAAGGTGGCGGCTAATTTATAGACTTCTCGAGCCTGTTCTACACTCACGCCGAATTTATTTTCTTTCAAACCGGTGGAGATATAAGGGTGGGTATGAGCATCCACATCCGGATTTACGCGCAATGAAATTGGGGCGATTTTGCCCATATCACCGGCGATTTGGTTAATGCGCAACAATTCTGCTTCCGACTCCACGTTGAAACAACGAATATTGACTTCTAAGGCACGAGCGATTTCTTGGTGAGATTTTGCGACGCCGGAAAAGACTACTTTGGCCGCGTCACCGCCGGCGGCAAGGACTCGTTCCAATTCCCCTTGGGACACAATGTCAAAGCCTGATCCTAATTTTGCCATTACGTTTAAAATCGCAATATTCGGGTTGGATTTCACCGCAAAACACACCAAGTGCGGATGCTCATCGAAAGCGTTATTAAATGCGTGCCAATGGCGTTCAAGGGTGGCTCGGGAATAAACATACAACGGCGTACCAAATTGTTCGGCCAATTGTTTGACCGGCAGATTTTCCGCCATGAGTTGATTGTTTTTATATTGGAAAAAGTCCATAAGGTTGCCTATAAAAAGTTATTTGCTTGTTTTCTGAGCGCTGTCTTGTTCCGGAAAATATAATGGGCCTTTGACGCCGCAGCCGGTACTTAGCGCACACAATGTGATGAGTAAAAATACGGAAATCAGTTTTTTCATTGGTTGCTCCTTGTGCTCAAATTAGACTGTTCTTTTTACCACTAAATCCGGCTTTGTGCTATCACAACGCACAGAAAATCTTTATAATTTCCGCCCTACAGTCATTTATTGGAGTGATTTTATGAATATCGTTGAGTTTCATCAGAAAATCGAGCAAATTTGGGATGAAATTGAAGAGCAACTGGAAGCGCAAGATTGTGATGCCGATTGTGAACGCCAAGGCTCCGTGTTCACGATTACGCTTGGCGATCGCAGTCAAATTGTGATCAACAAACAAGAACCGTTGTTGGAATTATGGTTGGCGAGCCACAATGGTGGTTTCCATTTTGCCTATAAAAACGAGCGTTGGGTCAGCAACGACGGCTTGGATTTTTGGCAGGCTCTAACTGAAGCGCTTGCTAAACATGGTGAGCAGGTGCAGCTCGGTTAATGAATCACCTGACCTCATACGAACCGATGAAAAGTGCGGTGGATTTTCTCGATAAATCGTCGGCAAAATCCACCGCACTTTATGCGACGGCAAAGAATGTGTTGCATTCGGTGTTCGGCTATCAAGCTTTCCGTAAAGGGCAAGAGGAAATTATCCAGGCGGCGCTGAACGGTCAGGACTGTTTGGTCATCATGGCGACGGGCACGGGAAAATCGTTGTGCTACCAAATTCCAGCATTGTGTTTTGATGGGATGACCTTGGTGGTGTCGCCGTTGATTTCTTTGATGAAAGACCAAGTGGATCAACTGCGCGCCAGCGGCGTAGAAGCGGATTATTTAAATTCTTCACAAACGTTTGAAGAACAACAACAGGTGCAAAATAGGGCAATTTCCGGGCAGTTAAAATTATTGTATTTATCTCCGGAAAAAGTCATGACCAACAGCTTTTTCCAATTTATTTCTTTATGCCAGGTGAGCTTTATCGCCATTGATGAAGCGCACTGCATTTCCCAATGGGGGCACGATTTTCGCCCTGAATATACCCAACTTGGCGGCTTAAAAGGCAGTTTCCCGAACGTACCGATTATGGCGCTGACAGCTACTGCAGACCCCACAACGCAACAAGATATTCTGCAAAATCTCCGGCTAAATCGACCGCATTTTCATGTGGGCAGTTTCGATCGTCCGAATATTCGTTACACCTTAGTGGAAAAATTTAAGCCGATGGAACAGCTTTGTCGTTTCGTAGTGGCACAAAAAGGCAAAAGTGGCATTGTGTATTGCAACAGCCGCAACAAAGTAGAGCGCATTGCGGAAACGCTGTGTAACAAAGGTGTGCGAGCGGCGGCGTATCATGCGGGCATGGAAAATAGCTTGCGAGAAAAGGTACAACGGGATTTTCAGCGGGACAACATCCAAGTAGTGGTGGCGACGATCGCCTTCGGCATGGGGATCAATAAATCTAACGTGCGTTTTGTGGCACATTTCGATTTACCGCGTAGCATTGAATCCTACTATCAAGAAACCGGTCGTGCAGGGCGTGACGATTTGCCGGCAGAAGCGGTGTTGTTTTACGATCCGGCGGATTATGTGTGGCTGAACAAAATGTTGATGGAAAAGCCGGAAACGCCACAGCGCCAAATTGAACAGCATAAATTGCAAGCCATCGGCGAATTTGCCGAAAGTCAAACCTGTCGCCGTTTGGTCTTATTGAATTATTTCGGCGAACATCGTCAAACAGCCTGTCAAAATTGCGATATTTGTCTCGATCCACCGAAAAAATACGATGGGTTGTTGGACGCACAAAAAATCATGTCGGCAATTTATCGCACCGGTCAATCTTATGGCGCCCATTATGTCATTGCCGTATTGCGTGGCATGAATAATCAGAAAATTCGTGACCAGCAGCACGACCAACTGAGTGTGTATGGCATCGGCAAAGAACACAGTACGGAATACTGGCAGTCCGTGTTGCGTCAGCTCATTCATTTGGGCTTAGTTCGCCAAATCATTGGCGAGTATGGCAATACGTTACAGCTCACAGAAAACGCCAAGCCGATTTTGCGGGGAGAGATGCCGTTGGAATTGGCAACGCCACGTCTATCGTCTATCGTTACCACTGCGATGATGCACAAAAGTGCGGTCGGTTCTTACGACAAAGATTTATTTGCACGTTTGCGCTTCTTGCGTAAGCAAATTGCCGATAAGGAAAATATTCCCCCGTATATCGTGTTTAACGATGCGACTTTGCAAGAAATGGCGCAATATCAACCGGTTAGCAATATTGAAATGTTGCAAATTAATGGCGTGGGTAGCATTAAACTGGAACGTTTTGGGCAGCCGTTTATGGCGTTAATTCGTGAACATAAAAATGCCCGAAAAACCGAAGGATAAAACACGTTGTTGTGATGAATTTTGCGCCTTTTTATGTGTGTGATCTCACTTATTTTTAGCTAATGACGCAAAATTTTGCTATAATTCCGCCCAATTTTTTACGAATAAAATAGAGAAAGATTATGTCAACAAATACCCCTGAAAATTACGGTGCAAACAGTATTAAAGTACTCAAAGGCCTTGATGCAGTGCGTAAACGTCCCGGTATGTATATTGGGGATACAGACGATGGAACAGGTTTACACCATATGGTTTTCGAGGTCGTGGATAACGCTATTGACGAAGCCTTAGCCGGGTATTGTGATGATATTATCGTGACCATTCATTCCGATAATTCCGTTTCCGTGCAAGATGATGGGCGCGGTATTCCGGTGGATATTCACCCGGAAGAAGGCGTTTCCGCCGCCGAAGTGATCATGACCGTCTTGCACGCCGGCGGGAAATTTGACGATAACTCCTATAAAGTCTCTGGTGGTTTGCACGGTGTGGGCGTGTCTGTGGTTAATGCGTTGTCTGATAAATTACAACTGACTATTCGCCGTCAAGGCAAAGTGCATGAACAATTTTATCGCCTTGGCGATCCCGTTGCTCCGTTAGCGGTCATTGGTGAAACCGACCAAACCGGCACAACCGTACGCTTTTGGCCAAGCCCAACGATTTTTACGAACATTGAATTTGAATACGATATTTTAGCCAAACGCTTAAGAGAGTTATCTTTCTTAAACTCCGGTGTTTCTATTCGTTTAATTGACGAACGCACCGATAAACAAGACCATTTCCATTACGAAGGTGGTATTCAAGCGTTTGTGGAATATATCAATCGAGGTAAAACGCCAATTCATCCGAAACCGTTCTATTTCTCTGCGGAAAAAGACGGTATTGGCGTGGAAATTGCGTTGCAATGGAACGATGGTTATGCCGAAAATATTTACTGCTTTACCAACAACATTCCACAACGCGATGGTGGTACGCACTTGGCTGGTTTCCGTGGGGCGATGACCCGTACGCTGAATAACTACATGGAAAATGAAGGTTATACCAAAAAATCTAAAGTCGCGACTTCCGGTGACGATGCTCGTGAAGGCTTGGTGGCCGTGATTTCCGTGAAAGTACCGGATCCAAAATTCTCTTCTCAAACAAAAGACAAATTGGTTTCCTCCGAAGTGAAAAGTGCGGTGGAATCTTTAATGAATGAGTATTTGCAAACTTATTTATTGGAAAATCCAAACGATGTCAAAATCATCGTGAGCAAAATTATCGATGCGGCACGTGCGCGTGAAGCTGCACGTAAAGCCCGTGAAATGACCCGTCGTAAAGGCGCATTAGATTTGGGCGGCTTGCCGGGTAAATTAGCCGATTGTCAGGAGCGTGATCCGGCGTTATCCGAACTTTATATCGTGGAGGGTGACTCTGCGGGCGGTTCGGCAAAACAAGGGCGTAATCGTAAAAACCAAGCGATTCTGCCGTTAAAAGGGAAAATTCTGAACGTGGAAAAAGCCCGCTTTGACAAAATGTTATCTTCCGCAGAAGTGGGTACATTGATTACGGCGTTAGGTTGCGGTATCGGTCGTGACGAATATAACCCGGATAAATTGCGTTATCACAGCATTATTATCATGACCGATGCGGATGTGGACGGCTCGCACATTCGTACGTTGTTATTGACCTTCTTCTATCGTCAAATGCCGGAGCTGATTGAGCGCGGTTATGTCTATATTGCCCAGCCACCGTTGTATAAAGTGAAAAAAGGTAAACAAGAGCAATACATTAAAGACGATGAAGCCATGGCAGAATTTGAATTGGCGATTGCGTTGGAAAATGCGGCGCTTTATGTGAATGACAATGCACCGGGCATGCAAGGCGTGGCGTTACAAAATCTCGCTTCCGAATATCTTGCAGTTCAAAAAATGACGACCCGCTTGAGTCGTTATTACCCGGAAAGTGTATTAAAAGAATTGATTTATCAACCGGCGTTAACCACCGCGTTAATGCAACAGGAAAGTGCGGTCAATTCTTGGGCTGATTCTTTGGTTGTTTCTTTAAATGGAAAAGAAACCGACGGCAGACATTATCGCTATCGTTTGCAATTCAACGCTGAACGGAACCTGCATGAAGTGGTATTGACGGTAAGAACGCATGGGATTGATACGGATTATTTCTTGAACTTCCAATTTGTGACCGGTAATGAATATGCCCGCTTAATTGCGTTGGGTGAAAAATTGGTCGGTTTATTAGAAGAAAACGCTTATGTGATGCGTGGCGAACGTAAACAAGCGGTGACCTCATTTGAGCAGGCAATTGACTGGTTAATGAAAGAGTCTCGCCGTGGTTTGATGATTCAACGCTATAAAGGGTTAGGTGAAATGAACCCGGAACAGCTTTGGGAAACAACAATGGATCCAAACACTCGCCGCATGTTGAAAGTGTCTATCAAAGATGCGGTGGCGGCAGATCAGTTATTCACCACCTTGATGGGAGATGAAGTTGAGCCTCGCCGTGAGTTCATTGAGAGCAATGCGTTAAGAGCGAATTTGGATATTTAAAATCCATTTAAAAAAAGCACCGCACTTTGAATAATAAAGTGCGGTGCTTTTTTTGTTATTTTCTTAAGGTGACCAATTCGACTTCATGGTTTGCGCCTTTCTTTAGAATTAAGTCTGCGCGTTCTCGCGTTGGTAAAATATTTTCCTTCAGGTTCAATCCGTTAATTTCATCCCAAATTTTCCCTGCCGTGGTAACCGCTTCTTGTTCAGAGAGATTCGCATAATGTTTGAAATATGAGTTCGGATCGGTAAAAGCACTTTGGCGGAACTTCAGAAAGCGGTGAATATACCATTCTTTTAATAAGTCTTCTTCCGCATCAACATAAATAGAGAAATCGACAAAATCAGACACAAACAGCTCATTGGATTGATTTCTATTGGGTTGCAAGACGTTTAACCCTTCTAAAATCAAAATGTCAGGTTGATCGATGACATTAAATTGATTAGGAATAATGTCATAGGTTAGATGAGAATAAATTGGCGCAGTAACATTTGGCTTGCCGGATTTTATATCTGCTAAAAAACGAATCAGTTTTGGCGTGTTGTAAGAAATCGGAAAGCCTTTTTTATGCAATAAATTGTGTTCTTGAAGATAGGCTAACGGGTGTAGGAAACCATCTGTCGTAATCAAATCGACTTTACGTTGTTGTGGCCAATGGCTTAAGAGCGATTGCAGAATCCGGGCAGAGGTGCTTTTCCCTACCGCTACGCTACCTGCAATACTAATAATGTAGGGCACTTTCGTGTTTTGTCCGCCAAGAAAACGGCGCAACACATTTTGGCGACGAATGTTTTCATCTATATAGTAGTTAATCAAACGGACTAACGGCAAATAGATAGTGCGAACTTCGTCAAGGGAAAGTTCTTCATTTATCCCAAGCAGAGGTTTGAGATCCTGTTCGGTTAATGTTAACGGAACCGATTTACGCAATTCTGCCCAACGTTGCCGATCAAATGATAAAAATGGCGTAAGTTGTTCCGACATAGAAGGAGAAACCGAAAAGTCCACGTGCTGAATTACTCTTTTTTAGCCAATGATAGGTTGCAAAATATACCCTATAAATAAGAGATTGAGCAGTAAAATTTTTGCATAATCAGCTAAATTCACCGACGTTAGAGAGTTTTTGCTTGATAATTAAACGAATAACCAAAAAAAACTTTATTTACTAAAAAAAAACTTGTCAGGCATAAAAAAATCCCTATAATACGCCTCACTTGTTTACGACGCCGACTTAGCTCAGTAGGTAGAGCAACTGACTTGTAATCAGTAGGTCATCAGTTCGATTCCGATAGTCGGCACCATTTCTCGTATTCAAGTTCCAACTTAGAGTGGAGGGATTCCCGAGCGGCCAAAGGGAGCAGACTGTAAATCTGCCGGCTCAGCCTTCGAAGGTTCGAATCCTTCTCCCTCCACCATTTCTAAGCGATCGATGGGACAGATGAATTAAGAACGGCGGGCATCGTATAATGGCTATTACCTTAGCCTTCCAAGCTAATGACGCGGGTTCGATTCCCGCTGCCCGCTCCAAGCGCTGATATAGCTCAGTTGGTAGAGCGCACCCTTGGTAAGGGTGAGGTCGGCAGTTCGAATCTGCCTATCAGCACCACTTCTTAATAATCTCTCCATTACAAATTTTAATACTTTGGTTAGTCTGGTAAATTGAACCATCGATAACCGTGTTTGTTTAGAGGGACTCTCAATGTCTAAAGAAAAATTTGAACGTACAAAACCGCACGTTAACGTGGGTACAATCGGCCACGTTGACCATGGTAAAACCACTTTAACTGCAGCTATCACAACCGTATTAGCAAAACACTACGGTGGTGCAGCTCGTGCATTCGACCAAATCGATAACGCGCCGGAAGAAAAAGCGCGTGGTATCACCATCAATACATCCCACGTTGAATACGACACTCCAACACGTCACTACGCACACGTTGACTGTCCGGGACACGCCGACTATGTTAAAAACATGATTACCGGTGCGGCGCAAATGGATGGTGCTATCTTAGTAGTAGCAGCAACTGATGGTCCTATGCCACAAACTCGTGAGCACATCTTATTAGGTCGCCAAGTAGGTGTTCCTTACATCATCGTATTCTTAAACAAATGCGACATGGTAGATGACGAAGAGTTATTAGAATTAGTTGAAATGGAAGTTCGTGAACTTCTTTCTCAATATGACTTCCCGGGTGACGATACACCAATCATTCGTGGTTCTGCATTACAAGCGTTAAACGGCGTAGCAGAATGGGAAGAAAAAATCCTTGAATTAGCTCAAGCATTAGATACTTACATTCCTGAACCTGAGCGTGCAATCGACCAACCGTTCCTTCTTCCAATTGAAGACGTGTTCTCTATTTCCGGTCGTGGTACAGTAGTAACTGGTCGTGTAGAGCGTGGTATCATCCGTACTGGTGATGAAGTTGAAATCGTAGGTATCAAACCAACTGCGAAAACAACCGTAACCGGTGTTGAAATGTTCCGTAAATTACTTGACGAAGGTCGTGCAGGTGAAAACATCGGTGCATTATTACGTGGTACAAAACGTGAAGAAATCGAACGTGGTCAAGTATTAGCGAAACCAGGTTCAATCACTCCACACACTGATTTCGAATCTGAAGTGTACGTATTATCCAAAGAAGAAGGTGGTCGTCATACTCCATTCTTCAAAGGTTACCGTCCACAATTCTATTTCCGTACAACTGACGTAACCGGTACTATCGAGTTACCGGAAGGTGTGGAAATGGTTATGCCTGGCGATAACATCAAAATGACCGTATCCTTAATCCACCCAATCGCGATGGACCAAGGTTTACGTTTCGCTATCCGTGAAGGTGGCCGTACAGTAGGTGCTGGCGTGGTAGCTAAAATTATCAAATAATTGATAAAACCCAATTGAAAAGGCGTATCGAATGATACGCCTTTTTGTTTTCATCATGTTGATAAAACGAATCTGATGAAAATACAATAAAAAATGACCGCTCTTTATTTCATTAAAGTGCGGTCATTTTTTTTCTATTATTTTTTATTTTCTAGCAAGTGGTGGAACGAAACAAATGCCCATATCCCAAGGTTGTTCGATCCATGTGTTTTGTGGGATATCAACTACATAATCATCAACTAATTCAGCACCGGCTGGTTTTGCGAAAATAGTAACGAAATGAGCATTCGGGTACATCTCACGAATAGCGCGCGCAGTGTTTCCGGTGTCCACTAAATCGTCAATGACGATAAATCCTTCCCCACCGTTTTCTAATTGAGCTGCATGTAAGACCTGCAATTCACCTTGTTTATCGTGGTTATAGCTGGCGATACAAATGGTTTCTACATGACGAATACCTAACTCACGGGCAAGTACTGCACCAGGAAATAAACCACCACGGCTGACTGCGACAATGCCTTTCCATTGGGAAGCCGGAAGTAAACGTTCAGATAATTTGCGTGCGTGCATATGGAACATATCCCACGTCACAACATATTTTTCACTCATAAACACACCTTTTTAAAATTTTACGGGCATCGCCCTGGAAATAAAAATTGCGTTAGGATAACCCGAAATGGCATTTTATGCTATTATTTTCCCTAATTTTTTAAGGAGGAACTATGTCAGAAATACAACAATTAAATCCGAATTTATTATGGAAATGGTTTGATCAAATTTGTGCAATCCCACATCCATCCTACCAAGAAAATGAACTTGCGGAATTCATCATCAACTGGGCAAAAGGGAAAGGCTTTTACGCGGAACGGGATGATGTAGGCAATGTGTTAATCCGTAAACCGGCAACAAAAGGCATGGAAAATCGTCCAAAAGTTGCTTTACAGGCGCATTTGGATATGGTGCCTCAAGCCAATGAAGGTAGCTCACATAATTTTGCCACCGATCCTATCCGTCCTTATATTGATGGTGAGTGGGTACGTGCCACAGACACAACCTTAGGGGCAGACAACGGTATTGGGATGGCATCGACGTTAGCGATTTTAGACAGTGATGATATTGCTCATCCGGATTTGGAAGTGTTACTCACCATGACAGAAGAACGTGGCATGGAAGGGGCTATCGGATTGCGCCCAAATTGGCTACAAAGCGATATCATGATTAACACTGACACAGAAGAAAACGCAGAAATTTATGTGGGTTGCGCCGGGGGCGAAAATGCGAATGTGACATTGCCGGTGGAATATCAAGATAATGCCTTCGCTCACAGTTACCAAATCATTCTGAAAGGCTTGCGTGGCGGGCATTCCGGTTGCGATATTCATACCGGACGTGCTAATGCGATTAAAGTGCTTGCGCGTTTCTTAGCAAAACTCACCCAAAATCAACCGCACTTTGATTTCCTTTTAGGTGACATTCGCGGTGGTTCTATTCGTAATGCTATTCCGCGCGAAGCGTTTGCAACGTTAAACTTCAACGGTGACGTGGCTCAACTAAAAAGTGCGGTAGAAAATTTTGCTGTTTTATTAAAAGCTGAACTGGCACTAATTGAACCGAATCTTACTTTTGATTTGCAGCCCGCTGAGAAATCTGAGAAAACCTTTACTGCGGCTAGCACACAACGTGTGATTCATTTCTTGAACGTCTTGCCGAATGGTGTGATTCGTAATAGCGACGTATTAGAAAACACCGTGGAAACATCCCTCAGTGTTGGCGTATTAAAAACAGAAGAGAATCAAATTAAAGCCACAATTTTAGTACGTTCACTTATTGATAGTGGCAAAGAATATGTTGCTGAGATGTTGACATCGCTTGCTTCATTAAGTGGTGCTTGTGCTGAATTCTCCGGATCTTATCCGGGTTGGGAGCCACAGGCACATTCACCAATTGTTGATTTAACCCATAAAATCTATGCGGACGTCTTGGGCTATGAGCCAACAATCAAAGTGATTCACGCCGGTCTGGAATGTGGTTTACTGAAGAAAATTTATCCGAATATGGATATGGTGTCTATCGGGCCAACAATCAAAAATGCGCACTCACCGGATGAGAAGGTTCATATTCCGGCAGTGCAAATTTATTGGTCGTTAATCACGAAATTATTGGCAGAAATTCCAGCAAAATAAATTGCTTTGGAAAAGAAAAACCCGCTCTCGATGGAGCGGGTTTTCTCTTTTTATACGCTTCAAAAATGCATTAAAAACTGACCGCACTTTTTAGTTTTTTCAGTGCGTTAGTCTCTAGCTGACGAACACGTTCCGCAGAGATGTTGTATTTTGCGGCCAGGTCTTGCAAGGTCGCCTTCGTTTCATCTAACCAGCGGGCTTTGATGATGTCTTGGCTACGTGCATCAAGATTATTTAACGCTACCGCAAGTTGATCTGTGGCTTGTGCCTCATAGTTTTCGTTTTCTAACTCGGCAGCAAAATTGGAGCCTTTGTCTTCCAAGTACAATGCCGGCGCATAGGTTTCTTCATCATGATCATCTGTTGGCAAATCAAATGCCACATCAGCACCAGTCATGCGTGATTCCATTTCCACCACATCTTGCGGGGATACGCCCAACTCATTCGCCACCATGTCCACTTCATTTTCATTAAACCAACCTAAGCGTTGTTTGGTTTTACGTAGATTAAAGAACAATTTACGTTGTGCTTTGGTTGTCGCGACTTTCACAATACGCCAGTTACGTAAAACATATTCGTGAATTTCTGCTTTGATCCAATGCACCGCAAAAGACACTAAGCGAACGCCTACTTCTGGGTTAAAACGCTTAACTGCTTTCATTAAACCGATATTGCCTTCTTGAATTAAATCCGCTTGTGGCAAGCCATAACCGGAATAACCACGGGCAACATGGATAACAAAGCGCAAGTGAGATAACACGAGTTTTTTTGCTGCTTCAATATCTTCGTTGTAATACAAACGTTCCGCGAGTTCCTTTTCCTCTTCCGCCGTTAGCATCGGGTATTCATTCGCTGCGCGAATATAGGCTTCTAAGCTTCCTTGGAGAACTAACATCATGGTTTGAGTTTCTTTATCCATCATCTTCCTTCTTACTAAAGTCACCAGGCTTGATTGAGAGAGCCCAGTTATAACACAATTTATGAGAATTTCAATCGGTTTTAGCGATTGGAATTCGTCTTTTCATCGTTTATATGACCAATTTTTTGTCTGAAAGTTCTTTTATTTTACTAAAAAACGATCGCGCATCATGAGGTAAATTGTCCCTAAAATCAATAGGCCAATCATCGTTGAAGCAAACCAAAATAGGGATAGGCCAATAACGCTTAGGATAGGGTCTGATGTACCTTGATAAATATGCAATCCCACGTTTGCCATGGATGCTAGTCCAAACGAGAATGCCCAAAATGAAACCGTGAAACCATTTTGGAATAGCCAAGGCAATAAACGGATTAAGAACAACAGTTGCAATACACCATAACCGACGAATAGCTTCACCAATAAATCTATCTCACCACCATTTAACGTTAAGTAAGTGGAACAACCCACAAATGCCGGTGCAAGTTGAATACCTATCGCTGGTCGGACGGCAGGTGCAACGGGCTCTAAATTGCGTAAGCGCTGCAAAATTGCGGGTTCAAGGCTTAGCCATGAAAACACACCGGCACCAAAAAAGAGCATTCCCAACTCGTTATACCCCAAATAGCCTAATGCTGTGCCACTGACAAAATTAGTTGCTACGGTTGGTAAATACATAATCGGTGTTGCGGCTTCTGCTTTGTGAATGCCGCGCCATAACCCAGCAACGCGGAAAGCAGCGAAACCTAACTGCCCTATGATCCCTAATGCAATTAATCCTATGGATAATGGAAAGGCATATGGCAAGACAGCCAAGCCAATTAAAATGGTGGTGATGGGAATTAAACTGATAAAACAACCCAGAATTAAGTGATGTAATTCTTCTTTGGCTTGTTGAGGGAAACGTAACCATTTCACGCTATAAGCCACAATAAATATCAACCAAATGATAGTCGCTAAACCTAGCAAGGTTTCGCTAACAATCGAAGGCAGTCCTAGAGTATGTGTGCCATAACGCCAAGCCAAGCCTAATGCGGACAAACCTAAAACAATACTGAAATAATTGACAGGAATAGGAAATGGTTTTTGCTGTTCCATTAGTGAGCCTCAATGTGATAATACAAGTCTTGTTCAATCACGCGCAGTAATAAATCAATATTCGGATGTTTACCCGGAAATTGACGAGCATCTTCCGTATGCTCAGCGAAGAGTTGCAAGCCTTTCTGTGCCGAAGTGCGGTCTAATTTTCCGTTAAATTCTTCTGCAAGCGCGTTATATACCCATAATGAGCCTAATTTGCCGGGGACAGCCGGAATTTGGTGAACCTGTTTGCCGTTTTCTAAAATTTTGATTTCATTTAAATGGTCAATTGTGGGCAATGTGGCTAAAATTTCGTTAAATGTCATGGTGTTCCTATAATTAACTGATGGTTTGTTGACTATCCACTTCACCGTACTTGCCGATAAAACGTACTTCCGGTTGTAATTGGATGTCGAAGCGAAGCGCCACCAAATGATAAATGTGATGCGCCAATTCAACGACATCAGATGCGGTGGCATTGCCTTTGTTTATAAGAACCAAAGCTTGCTGTTGATGTACCGCTGCGCCGCCGATTTGGTAGCCTTTTAAGTTGCATTGGTCAATAAGCCAACCTGCGGCTAATTTTATGCTGCCGTCTGCTTGTGGGAAATGCGGAATTGTCGCGTATTCTTGTTGTAGACGCTCAAATTGTTGGGCGGAAACAACAGGATTTTTGAAGAAACTGCCGGCGTTACCAAATTGTTTCGGATCGGGCAATTTACTTTGGCGAATAGCACAAATTTCTGAAAAAATGCCGGCGGAACTGACCGCACTTTTATCTAGGTTTGCCAAGTTGCCGTATTTCAATACCGGTTTCCAATCTTTTGCCAGTTTTAATCCGACGGCTGTCACGACATAACCTTTTGCATATTTATGTTTGAATACACTTTCCCGATAACCAAATTCACATTCGATATTGGTTAAACGGAATTGCTCGCCGGAGGCTAAGTTTAATACCTCTACATAGTCGCACACATCTTTAAATTCGACGCCATAGGCACCGATATTTTGGATGGGGGCGGAACCGGCGCAACCCGGGATTAAGGCGAGATTTTCCAAGCCGTAAATGCCTTGTTCGATGCTCCATTGCACTAAATCGTGCCATACTTCGCCACCATTAACGTGTAAATAATGGAAATGTGGGTCTTCTTTGTGTTGAACGCCGAGTAGGCGGTTAATGAGTACGACACCGGCAAAATCCTCGACAAATAATACATTGCTACCTTGCCCTAAAAACAACACAGGCAGATTTTCTTGTTGGCACTCGTCCCATACTTGTTTCAGTTGCGGAATGGATGAGATTTCAATGATTTTTTCGGCATGCGCCGGAATAGCAAAGGTGTGGAAGGATTGTAAATTCTGCATAATTTCCTCTGAATTAAGATGATGCGTGCGCCAGCGTGACTTTTACTTCTGTGCCGCCACTTGCTTGATTGGTAATGGCGAGCTTGGCGTTGAGTTGTGCGCTACGCTCATGCATGATGTTAAGTCCGTAATGTCCATCTGGTTCTTCTAAACTTGGAATGCCGATACCGTTATCACGCACAATTAGCTCTTGTTCGCCATCTTCGTTGGTACGAGCGATGACTTCAATGAGTGTTGCTTGTGAGTGTTTAATGGCATTGAGTACCGCCTCGCGTACGATTTGCAAGGCATTGACTAATTGTTGAGCATTAAAACTTTGCGAGGGCAAAGAACAATCTACGCTCATTTGAATATCTGTTTGATTGCGTAAGGAATCAATCACTTGTTCTAACGCGAGTTTCAAATTGGCTTCCTGAATGGTTAAACGGAAAGTGGCTAACAGTTCGCGTAACTGGCTGTAACCATCACTCAAGGCTTGTTCAAACTGTTTAATGATCATCAAACTTTTTTGTTTAGAATCGGGTTCGTCTTTATTTAAGTTATGTTTAAGCAGTGTCAGTTGAATTTGTAAAAATGCCAAAACTTGTGCCAATGAATCATGTAATTCACGCGCAATAATAGAACGTTCCTCCATGAGCAATAACTGTTCTTGTTGACGTTGTGTGCGCTGGAAATACAAGGAGCGGCTTAGCATTTGCGCTAAGTTTTGCATGGTGCGTAAATCAGGGCAAGGAAGCCCAGCTTGCCAATACAACACCGCCAAGGTTTCTCCTTCAATCGTCACTTCTGTTTGTTGTAATTCTAAGTGGTCATTTTTCTCACCTAAGCAAATGTGCCAATGTGCCATATCCAATACATCTAGCTCCAGATAGCGCAAGTGTTCGCTGAGCATGATGTTTTGTAAGACTAATTGCAAAATTTTACTGTCAATTTTATTGGTTGTGACAAGTTGTGAACAATGATACAGCGTGCTTAAAGAGTGGTTAGTTTGTTGTAATTTTTGGGTTTTTTCGTTTACCGTCGCCTCCAAGCCAGAATATAACTTGCTTAAATCCGAGGCCATTTTGGTGAAAGTACGTGCCAAATGACCTAATTCATCTTCTTTCTTAAGATCTAAGGGAATATGGTTGAAATTTCCCATTTGTACTTGAATACTGGCGCGTGTTAGTTGCTCTAATGGCGTCACGACGGCTTTTCGAGTATACCAATTTACATAAGACACCATGGCGACGATGAGTAGCATAGAAAAAATAATGACAAATAATGCCCAAATCCATCTTTCTTCTGCTGAATGTTGTAAGGCAAACACGAATTGATCCACTTGCGCCACATAATTGGCAATGTTTTTTTTGTATTCTGAAAGGTCACCTTCTCGTGCTAGATATTCCATGCCTTCCCAGCGTTTAATCAAATTGTGATAGGCATCTTTTACTTCTTTTGAAGCGAAAGGATGATAATTAATTTCTAGCAGAGACTTTGAATGTAAGCTAATTCGGTATTGGCGTAGGCTTGTTTCCACCATTTGGGGAGTGTGTTCGATTTCATAGAGTAAGCGGTAACTCTGCATTCGTAAGGAACCGGACACATTAATTGCTTCTGCATAGGAACGATTACCTTCCATTAGTGTTAAACTAAATGCGCTGATAATGCCAACAAAGATTATAATTATAATGAGATAGTTAGCTATGCGGGTAGAAACAGAATGCTTGATTTTCACAATAAAAAACCTTGATGGAAAACGTGAAGCTAGTTTAACAAAAAGTGCGATCTTTTTTATAAGAGTTTTTTTATGGAGAATAAGGGCAAACCCAAAATGGAGTTTGATCTAAAACAAATTGAGAGTAGAAGATTAGGTAAATACTCATTTATGGTTATGTTAATTGGCGATGAAGGAATTAAGATTTAGGATCTAAAAATAGATTAGTAGGTAAAGACGAATGACAACGCCTGATGTTTCACGGCGCCATTTTTTACGTGGTTCTTTCTTGTCATCGTTACGGACAGAACAACAAAAAAAACACGGTTTTAATGGTATTCGACCACCTTGGAGCAAAGATAATCAAGTATTTATTCAGCATTGCACCCGTTGCGACGACTGTATTAAAGTGTGTGAAACACATATTTTAATTAAGGGTGAGGCTGGCTTTCCGCAAGTACAATTTAGCCAGGGTGAATGTACTTTTTGCCATAAATGCGTGGATGTTTGTAAGCAACCGATTTTTCGTTTAATAGATGAGAAACCTTGGGAACACAAGGTAGAAATCTCCTCTTTATGCTTAACGCAACAGAAAATTGAGTGTCGTAGCTGTCAAGATAACTGTCCAGTGAATGCCATTCAATTCCGCTTACAAGTTGGTGGCATAGCAAAGCCGATGGTAAACGTGGTGAACTGTAATGGGTGTGGTGCCTGTTTAAACAGTTGTCCAGTGAATGCAATAAAAATTATGTATCCTAACAATGATGAATAAAACTGAAATCTTATCAATGGAAGAAGCGAAAGACTGGCACGTTGTCGGTTTGGTGGTGCAAGGAAACCCCAAAAAAATACCGGCAATTCGTACCGCACTTTTAGCCATTCCACACACAGAAGTGCCAACTTTTGATGAAAAAATCGGCAAGATTGTTGCGGTAATGCAGTCTCACGATCAGCATATTTTGCTTAACAACATGGAATCTGTGAAAGATATTGACGGTGTTATTACCGTCTCGCTGATTTATCATCAACAAGATGAACAGCCTGAATAACTCAAAAATCATATAGTAGGGGGAAAACACTATGAATTTAAGTCGTAGAGACTTTATGAAAGCGAATGCTGCTATGGCTGCAGCAACCGCAGCCGGACTTGCAATTCCGGTGAAAAATGTAGAAGCCGCTGAAACCGAAATCAAATGGGATAAAGCGGTATGTCGTTTCTGTGGTACCGGTTGTGCTGTATTAGTGGGAACAAAAGACGGTCGCGTTGTGGCATCCCAAGGTGACCCGGATGCAGAAGTAAACCGTGGTTTAAACTGTATCAAAGGCTATTTCTTACCGAAAATCATGTACGGTAAAGACCGTCTAACCCAGCCAATGTTACGTATGAAAGACGGCAAATACGATAAAAACGGTGATTTCACACCGGTTAGCTGGGATGTCGCCTTTAAAACCATGGCAGAAAAATTCAAAGCGGCAATTAAAGAGCTTGGCCCTAATGGTGTTGGGATGTTTAGTTCCGGTCAAACCACCATTTTTGAAGGCTACGCAAAATCCAAACTTTGGAAAGCCGGTTTCCGCTCTAACAACATCGACCCAAATGCCCGTCACTGTATGGCATCTGCGGCGGTTGCATTCATGCGTACTTTCGGTATGGATGAACCGATGGGTTGTTATAACGACATCGAAAATGCCGAAGCTTTTGTGCTTTGGGGTTCCAACATGGCGGAAATGCACCCGATCTTATGGTCCCGTATTACTGACCGTCGCTTATCCAATCCGGATGTGAAAGTGGCGGTACTTTCCACCTATGAACACCGTAGTTTCGAATTAGCCGATTATGGTTTAATCTTCAAACCGCAAACGGACTTGGTTATTTTAAACTACATTATCAATTACTTAATTCAAAACGATGCCATTAACTGGGATTTCGTTAATAAACACACCAAATTTAAACGTGGTGAAACCGATATCGGTTATGGTTTACGTGATACTCACCCATTACAAAAAGCCGCTAAAAATCCAAACAGCGGTAAGATGTATGACAGTAACTTCGAAGAATTGAAAGCTTTAGTTTCTGAATACACCTTAGATAAAGCTCACGAAATGTCCGGTGTGCCAAAAGATGTATTGGAAGAGCTTGCGAAATTGTATGCGGATCCAAAACGTAAAGTGGTGTCTTATTGGACCATGGGCGCTAACCAACATACACGTGGTGTGTGGGTGAACCACTTAATTTATAACATTCACCTCTTAACCGGTAAAATTTCTATTCCGGGTTGCGGTCCGTTCTCCTTAACCGGTCAACCGTCCGCCTGTGGTACAGCGCGTGAGGTAGGTACCTTTATCCACCGTTTACCGGCAGACTTAGTGGTGACCAATCCAAAACACCGTGAAATTGCAGAAAAAATTTGGAAATTGCCTACAGGATTAATTACAGATGTGTTAGGTTTCCATGCCGTTGCGCAAAGCCGTGCATTAAAAGACGGCAAAATGCGTGTGTTATGGCAAATGTGTACCAATAATATGCAAGGTGGTCCAAACATTAACGAAGAGACCTTCCCGGGCTGGCGTAATCCGGACAACTTTATCGTGGTATCCGACCCATACCCAACCGTTTCTTGTTTAGCGGCTGACTTAATGCTTCCAACTGCTATGTGGGTAGAAAAAGAAGGGGCTTACGGTAATGCGGAACGTCGTACTCAATTCTGGCGTCAACAAGTGAAAGCACCGGGTGAAGCGAAGTCTGACGTATGGCAATTAGTGGAGTTCTCTAAATATTTCACCACCGATGAAATGTGGCCGGCAGAAATTTTAGAGAAAAATCCGGAATATAAAGGCAAAACTTTATATGAGGTATTATATCGCAACGGTAATGTTGATAAATTCCCATTAAGTGACCTTGCTGAAGGTCAATTAAACGATGAATCTTATCACTTCGGTTTCTATTTACATAAAGGCTTATTTGAAGAGTATGCTTCATTTGGTCGTGGTCATGGTCATGACTTAGCGCCGTTCGATATGTATCACAAGGCACGCGGCTTACGTTGGCCGGTTGTTGACGGTAAAGAAACCTTATGGCGTTACCGTGAAGGCTTTGACCCGTATGTGAAAGAAGGCGAAGGTGTGGCGTTCTACGGCTATCCGGATAAAAAAGCGATCATTCTTGCTGTACCTTATGAGCCACCTGCAGAATCACCGGATGAAGAATACGATTTATGGTTATGTACCGGTCGTGTGTTAGAGCACTGGCACACAGGAACAATGACCCGTCGTGTACCGGAATTGCACCGTGCTTTCCCAAATAACGTAGTTTGGATGCACCCGAACGATGCGCAAAAACGCGGATTACGTCATGGCGACAAGATTAAAATCGCTTCACGTCGTGGTGAAATGATTTCTTACTTAGATACCCGTGGTCGTAATAAAGTGCCGGAAGGCTTGGTTTACACCACTTTCTTTGATGCCGGTCAGTTAGCCAATAAGCTCACCTTAGATGCAACTGATCCGCTTTCCAAAGAAGCCGACTTCAAAAAATGTGCGGTGAAAGTGGAAAAAGCTTAATAAACAATGAAAAAAACGACCGCACTTCGGTGCGGTCATTAAGACAATGAAAAAACCGACTGTCACGCCTGAACGCCGAAAATTTCTCAAAGATGCAACCCGTACTGCGGGGGGGCTAGTGGGTCTTGGACTCTTATTAGGTTTACAACAAAAACAAAGCTTAGCCCGTGAGGGGGTGGCATTACGCCCACCATTTGCCATTGAGGATGATGAAAAGTTTGCTGCTGCCTGCATTCGTTGCGGTCAGTGTGTCCAAGCTTGTCCATACGATATGTTGCATTTGGCCTCCTTGCTTTCGCCAATGGAAGCCGGTACGCCGTACTTCATTGCGCGAGATAAGCCTTGTGAAATGTGTCCGGATATTCCTTGCGCGCATGCCTGTCCGAGTGGTGCTTTAGATCGTGATGCACAGGATATTAACCAATCCCGTATGGGACTTGCAGTCTTGTTGGATCATGAAACCTGCCTGAATTGGCAAGGGTTACGTTGCGATGTTTGCTATCGGGTTTGTCCGTTAATCGACAAAGCCATTACGTTAGAAAGTCATCGTAATGAGCGTACCGGAAAACACGCCATGTTTATTCCGACCGTACATTCAGATGCTTGTACCGGTTGTGGTAAATGTGAAGAGGCTTGCGTATTGGAAGAAGCCGCGATCAAAGTGCTTCCAATGTCCTTAGCGAAAGGTATGCTAGGCAAACATTACCGATTAGGTTGGGAAGAAAAATCTAAAGCTGGGCATTCACTTGCGCCAAATGATTTAATTTCCATGCCGACCCGACTACCGGACGGCGTCGCTCCACCGGCGGGAGCCATTCCTGCGGCAGGTGTAGAAGAGATTCCGGAACCTATTTTGGCACCGGTATTAGGAGGTAAGTAATGGCTAATGCACCAAAATTTGCCGGACGAGAAGCCAGAGAAAAGCTAGGGTGGTGGCACGCCAATCGTTTCTTATTTTGGCGACGTCTAACCCAATTAAGCATTTTGTTGATGTTTTTAAGTGGACCTTACTTCGGCGTTTGGATTTTAAAAGGCAATTATAGTGGAAGCTTGCTATTTGATGTGATTCCATTAAGCGATCCGTTAATTACCTTAGAAAGTCTTGCCAGCGGTCACTTACCGGGAATTCTCACACTCAGTGGCGCATTAATTATTTTTATCACCTATGCGTTACTGGGCAGCAAAGTATTCTGCGGTTGGGTTTGTCCGCTAAATGTCGTCACTGATTGTGCTGCTTGGATTCGCCGTAAGTTAGGCATTCGCCAAACGGCAAAAATTCCACGCAGTTTACGCTACGCCATCTTAGTGATGATTTTAGCCGGTAGTGCCGTCAGTGGCTTATTATTATGGGAATGGATCAATCCCGTTGCCGCCTTAGGAAGAGCCTTAATTTATGGCTTTGGTGCAACAGTGTGGTTAATTCTCGTTGTCTTCTTCTTTGATTTGTTCATTGTTGAACACGGATGGTGTGGACACCTCTGCCCAATCGGGGCAACTTATGGCGTTATCGGTGCAAAAAGCTTGCTTCGGGTCAAAGTCATTGACCGCGCAAGATGTGATAATTGCATGGACTGCTACAACGTTTGCCCTGAACCGCAAGTGTTACGTTCACCATTACACGGAAAAAATAGCGAAAGCCTCCTTGTGCTTTCACAAGATTGTATCAGTTGCGGACGTTGTATTGACGTTTGTCCTGAAAAAGTATTTACCTTTAGCCATAGGTTTAATAACGACATTCCTGTCGTCACATTAAACCAATAAAAATAAAAAAATTTCCATCATTCGGGGGAGTGATTAAAAATGACTAGAAAAAACCTCTTTACTTTTGGTAGTGCTGTATTGACGGCATTGTTTGCAACATCCGTCATGGCAGACCAAGCCAACACAGGTGCCGGCGACTTTTTCAATAATTCACCGGAGAGTGTCAAACCGGCATTCCACGATGCACCAAAACAAAGCGAATTGCCGGCATTAAACTATGTTAACCAACCACCAATGGTGCCACATAGTGTAAAAAACTACCAAATCACAAAAAATGTTAACCAATGCTTAAACTGCCACAGCGTTGAAGCCTCTCGTGTTACCGGTGCAACTCGTATCAGCCCGACACACTTTGCTGACCGCGATGGTAACATTGGCTCTAGCGCATCTCCACGTCGTTATTTCTGTTTGCAATGTCACGTATCTCAATCGGATGTTGAGCCAATCGTGCCAAACGAATTCAAACCAATGAAAGGTTACGGACAATAAGAGGTGACTATGTCAGACAAAAAAAGCAACATCCTCAAGAGATTCTGGCACTGGTTTAGATCGCCTAGCCGTATCGCAGTAGGAACTATCATTGTATTGTCATTTATCGGCGGTATTCTATCTTGGGTAGGATTCAACTATGGTTTAGCACAAACAAACACGGAAGAATTCTGCGCAAGTTGCCACACCAATGATGCTTATCCGGAATATTTGCACAGTGTACACTATCAAACCCGTACCGGTGTGGGCGCAAGCTGCCCGGATTGCCACGTTCCACATGAATTTGGCCCGAAAATGTGGCGAAAAGTGGTGGCGGCAAAAGAAGTGTATGCCCATTATATGGGCTTAACCGATACCCTTGAGAAATTTAACGCCCGTCGTCCGCACATGGCTGAAAATGAATGGGCACGGATGAAAGGCAACGATTCACAAGAATGTCGCAACTGCCACAAAATGGATCGTATGGACTTCTCCCAACAAAAAACCGTGGCACAAAAAATGCATAAATTTGCTCAAGAAAATGGTAAAACCTGTATTGATTGCCATAAAGGTATCGCGCATAACTTACCGGATATGAGCAAAGTGGCACCGGGCTGGTTACAAGGTGCAGAGGCTAAACCGGAAGCGTCAAAAGACAAAAAATAAATTGGCTAACTGAAAACATTACGTTTTCTTACCGCACTTTAAAAACAAATAGGCACCTTCAAGGTGCCTATTTTGATCTCTCTTAAATTTATTTTACTTTCTGTGCAAATGTTTTATCACTTAAGATGCGCAACGGCTGCATATCGCTATCGCCGACAATTACCCGAGTTGGGTCAGAACGTAAACAGCTCCCGGCATAATGTCCACCTACGGTAAAAGTGCATACCTGTACATATTGATCTTCTACTTTCGGTAAACACCAAAGTTGCTGGTAAATGTTTTCCTGTTTATCAAAACGGCCGTTTGTACTGTCTAACACGGTTTTACATTCGCCAATGAGTTTCACATTATCCCCACGACGACCGGCAATTGGTTTTTGTGCATAGCCATTTTTAATTAGTTCTGGTGTCAGTTCAAATCCCGCTTCCAACAAATAACGGTGATTTGGAAACAACGACCATAACACCGGCAAAATGGCTTTGTTACTTGGAATAGCTGTCCACAAAGGTTCATAAACCAGTACTTCCGGACGAAGTAACACGTCAATTAACCGCACTTTATCTTCCGGATAACCGGTGCGAATCGGCGGAGCAACTTCACGCCCTGTCGCATCTTCACGTAATTGTTCCAGCACGGTTTCCCACGCCCAGGTTTTCCATACGCTTTGGACACGCTGATTTTCATCGTCTAATAATTGTCCGCGCGTATCCCAGTGGAGGCCTTCCGTGCCGTGAATAATCTTCGTTTTAAAACCGGCTTGTGTCAGGGCATCACGCATAAACAAGGCATGATAATCTTCTTCAGCATCGTAATCCTGCATAATATGGACTAACGATGTCGCATGGCTGTGTTTCCATGTATCTGCCAACGCATTAAGTAAACCTTCGCTCGGATCCTGCCCCGCAGTGAGGCCGGCTTGTGTCGCCCAACGAGGCAAGATTGCGCCCGCTTCAGCATGACAAGAGGCGGAATCAGCATTGTATTCATACACTTTCAAACCGCGCTCATCGAGACAGAAATCTAATCGTCCACTGATGGTTTGATAACGACGATTTTGCCAAGATAACCGCAGGCGAGGCCAAAGCAGTTTTGGGATGTTGAAATATTGCAATAAGCTATCGTCTTTGAGTACTTTGTCGGTAGCGTGCAAATACATGAGATGCAATTCATTTGTGGCGCGAATCAGTTCATGTTGTGCGCTTTCGGAAAGCGCAAAATAACGATATTGATCACCATGATTCACTCGATGTCCTTGCATTGCTTGAATATAAGCCGCCTCTAACGGTTTTTTTTCATCCAGCCAGTTTGCTGAAAATTGCCCTTGATTCTCAATGTGTTCCGCATAAATGTTGAGTTTATTCGGTTCGGGCATAGGTTGTGGCAGGCTGAATTCCTCGTTGTCCGTTTGAATCATCCAACCGAGAATTTCTGTATCCTCGAAAGTATCCTGTAAGCGATAACCATCCTCTGTTACCATCATTGGCAATTCACGGGTCCATTGTTGACCGCTCGGCAGGCGAGAATGAATCACATTTTGTTCTGCGATACGGACTTTGTCTGCCAGTACCTCGGTGATAATCGCCACATGACCGGTGTGTTTGAACTCGCCCCCTTCTTGCCAAATCAGCAACGCGCCACATTCCGGCGCTCGCTTGCCACCATTGGCAAAGGCTTGTAGCGGTAACAATGCGTCATTCACCACTTGGCGTAGAAAACGCAGGGAAAAAATTTCGTACGCCATGCCCACATCAGTGAAGACCATGCCGTAATTGAGATAAAGATAGCGACGGGCGAATTCCACACATTGCCACTTATAGCCCATGTATTCGCCACCCAGGTAGCTACGAAAAGCGGCGTCGTCAGGGTATTCCTGCGAATCTGCCGTATTATAGTCTGAAGAATAAATGGCAACGCCGCCGGGCGCATAACCCAACAAGCTGCCGAAAGGATCATATGTTGTGATATTAGGAGAACGATCCGGCATAACAACTCCGAAAGAGTAAATTAAAGCCGTAGTATAGATCTTTTACTTTTTATCCCCCAACGAATTTATCAAAAAAATCACCGCACTTTGGCGGTGATTAACTATTTATTCAGTAATGCGGTGAGTTTTTCAAATACGCTTTGTGGCGTAATATCGATCAAACTTTGATGATATCCTTCTGCGCTGTCGGTGCTTTTACGCACTTTTATCAAATCACCTTCAATTAAACGGATGATTTCAGCTTTATCGGATAATGGCGGTGTGTAAGTTGGGCTGGTTGGGCCGTAAAGCGCCACTAACGGGCGAGCTGTGGCTGCCGCGATATGCATTAAACCACTGTCGTTACTCACGATCGCCGTGCAGTGAGCAATTAAATCTACCGCCTGATTCAGATTGGTTTGTCCCGCTACATTTAAACAAAACGGTTGCAACTCGGCAGGCAATGCATTGCGAATTTGTTCGCCGGCTTCTACGTCTTTCGGTGAACCAAACAATTCCACAGCATAGCCTTTTTCAATCAACATTTTGGCCAGTTTAGCGTAATGATAATGCGGCCAACGTTTTGCCGGGCCAAATTCAGCGCCCGGACAAAAACCAATAATCGGACGATTGCCTAAAAGTGCGGTCTGTTTTTCAAATGTTTTTAAGGTTTCTGCCTGTTGGGTTGGCTCAACGGTTAAGTAAGGTTTTAAAACGGGAATATCTGCTGCCTTCGGCACCGCATCTTTTTCAAACGCCAATGCCACATAACGTTGTACCATCATCGGGTAATCCCGTTTGTTGTTACGTAAGTCATTGAGTAAAAAATAACGACTTTCCCCTTTCCAACCACGACGCACAGCAATTTTCGCAAATAAAGGGATAAACGCGGATTTTAAAGAATTCGGCAACACAATCGCCATGTTGTATTGATGTCGTAATGCTTTACCTAAATGATAACGTTCACACAGCGCAAATTTGCCGTGTCCGAGCGGCATTTCAATGGCGTTACGCACTTCCGGCATGCGTGCCAGCAACGGCTTGCACCAATTCGGTGCCATCACATCAATTTGGCAATTTGGATATTGAAGTTTTAATTGTTGGTACAAACTGTGCGACATCATCATATCGCCGACCCAAGAGGGGCCGATAATTAGGATATTCATGCTTTGCCTTATGCTAAAAGTGCGGTTAATTTAATTCCCGCATTAATTTATTTAACGCGAGTAATGCGGTTTCTAATTCATTTTTTGCCTGTTCGATCAATTCTAAGGGCTCTGGCAAGTCTTCGCTATCGACGGCAGATTTATCTTTTAGCCAGGAAATATCCAAGCTATCGCCTTTATTTTTGGCGATCCATTCACGACTGAAACTGCGCCAACGGCTATTTTCCGCCGTATGTTCTCCCTCAGTGAAAGACCATTCGCCTTCTTTGCGGGCATGGAGTACTTCCTGCAAATTTTCATCGTTAAATTTGACCGCCCTTGTCGGGTCAAAAACCTGCTCAAATGCTGCCAAGTGATGTTCCGTAAAAGGCGTACGTTTACCAAAGCTCGGCATATTGGTGCGTAAATCATACACCCAAACCTGCTGAGTGCTATTTTCTGCATGGTTAGAAACTTTGTTGAAAAATAACACATTAGTTTTAACGCCTTGTGCATAGAAAATGCCGGTTGGTAAACGCAAGATGGTGTGTAAATTGCATTTGTTCATTAAGTCGTGACGGATATCCGTGCCTTTGCCCGCTTCAAACAAGACATTATCCGGCAATACAACGGCGGCACGTCCGCCTTCTTTTAAATTTCGGTAAATATGCTGTAAAAAGGCAAGTTGTTTATTGGTTGTCTCATAAGTCAAATCATCGCGGGTAATCGCCGCATCACCGCCTTTAGAAGTGCCAAAAGGTGGATTAGCAAGAATAATGTCTGCCGATTTTAAGCGCTTTCCGGCCTCACCAAGGGTGTTTCCTTGCAACACCGCGCCTTGTGGACCGCCTTCAATGTCATGTAATAGGCAATTCATCAACGCCAAACGGCGGGTATTCGGCACCAGTTCGACACCGATAAACGCGTGCTTACTTTGAAATTGCTGTTCTTCAAAACTAATGTCCATGTAATCGCCGGTTTGTTTGCGCATATATTGATCCGCGGCGATTAAAAATCCGGCAGTACCGGCGGCGGGATCTTGAATGGTTTCTTTAGGCTGCGGTTTAATGCAACGCACCATAGCGTTAATGAGGGCGCGAGGCGTAAAGTATTGACCCGCGCCGGATTTAGTTTCCGTGGCGTTTTTTTCCAATAATCCTTCGTATAAGTCGCCCAACCCGTCTTTTTGCACCGTAAACCAATCCATTTCATCAAAATTACGAATCAGTTGTTCCAGGTGTTTAGGTTCACGCAAATGGGTTTGCGCATTATCATAAATCGCCATTAACAGCGGATTTGTATGCACCACTTTTTCGTCGTCTTTGCCGGTGGATAGAATCAATAACATCTTTTTGTAATCATCGAGTAACGCTTGTCCAGCCCGTCCGCTAAGGTCTTCCCAACGGCAACCTTTCGGCAATAAATGTTCGATTGGGTTACGCTCGTCATCGCTTTTGATCAATTCTTTTTCATGAGTCATTTTGATAAATAACAGCATGACCAATTCGGTGAGATATTGGTTGTAATTAATCCCGTCATCCCGCAAAACATCGCAGAGATTCCAGAGTTTTTGAACGATTTCGTTGTTGGTCATAATTCAATTCCTTTTTGTTTCAACCATTCTCTACCTTTCGGGGTTATTAGATAAGCTTGTTCCGGATGATTTGGGGTTTCTAGGAATTTGTAAGTTAACAGTTCCTCTTTTAAGAGAGGGGCTAAATAAGCTGTTCGGACATAATTTAAATTTCTGTTTAATGCTTTTGCGATGGATTCAGCTTGTGTAGCAGATTCCATACAAAGTATGAGAATAATTTGATGAACTTTGTCTTTTGTCGCTTTTTTTGCTAATCCTTGTAACTGCAACATCAGCAACTCTCTAGATTTATCGATGAACTCTTCAGGTTTATGAATGAACTCTTCAGGTTTATGAATGAACTCTTCAGGTTTATGAATGAACTCTTCAGGTTTATCGATTAGCTCTTCAGATTTAGTGATTAAGTTTTCAGGTTTACGATTAAATTGTTCAAGTTCCTTGTCTTTGGCTAAATCGGATAAAACATAGTACGTGTGTTGTCCTTTACCTAACATGATGAGCAGTTCTTTTTTACGAAGTTTCATTAATAATTTACTGGAAGATAGCGTATCCAGTCCGGTAATTTCTCTTAATCCGGAGTTATCTACATACCCCGTTTCTTTGGCAAGTATGAGTGCGGATGATTCTTCATCAGACAACTCGTAATCTGCAAATAATTTTAACCAGTTGAGTTGTTCTTCTTGCATTAAATGTTGCAACAAGAACACCGCTCGAAATTGGTTATCATCTTGATTGCTATAAAAGACCGGCGGGGTTAATTTTGCTTCCTTCAATTTTTTGCGCATTGTATTTATACCGCTGCCTTTTGTTTCGGCATAACGTAAATCATAAAGAACCGTTGCAATTAACGGGTTGCGGGTAATCGATTTGGGGCTACCTAAATCATCAATATTTTTTAAGGAGTAGCCTGCATTTTGTAATTCTAGACGGTTGCTGAAACGGTTAATTTGTGATGGTTGGTTTTGTGAATAATCACGGTGCATGAGCATATTTACTACAGCCTCACGGACAACGCGTTGCGGCAAAATAGATTGATCGCTTCTCTGTAATGCGTTTTCTTCCAGATTAAAATAGTTTGGCATATCATCCAAGATAACGCCCTCTAAGCGAGGAACAACACTAATTAGCGACTCTCTAAAATCTTTGGTATAGAGAAAACGCTGATCGCTTTCTTCAACCCATTGCGTGCCGATATGGCGAATGTAATCGATACGTGCCATAGGTAAGTGTTTGCGCAATGCCACATCAGAGCCAAATAACAGTAGACCGGCGATATTCGGCTGAATTACGCCATCTTTTTTTCGGATAAGATTAAATGCATTCAATAACTCTACATCGTCAAATTCAAGTTCAGAAGCATTAGGTTGTACTCTTGCGCGCAATTTACGGTAAAGCGTGATTTTTTCAATATCGATGTCTTTCCACGACACATTGGGTAAGAACGTATTTTCATACGATAAACCTTGTTTTTCGGTAAAGATGAATTGAAGTTCTTCCACATTTGCTTCATAGTCACCATTAATGCCTCTTCGCCAAATACCTGTCTTAGAAAAATTTTTCTTATTTTTACCCGCACTTTTGAAGCCACAAGGTTTGGAGGCTGGGTCCAGTTCAAACACTTTAATGGCAATAACGGTTTTATTTTCAATTGTCGCAATGCCGGCATCAATATTAACCACGACAGTGAATTGGTTGCGGCAATTTGTTTGAATTTGGTCAAGTACAGTATCCGGATTGTTTACACCTGAAACCCAATGTGTTGGATTGGCTTCATTTGGTTCACTAATGCCTAATAACAAGTAGCCGTATTCAATGCCACTTTCATTTGCAAAAGCACAAATTGTCTGCATAACGGAATCACTGACAGCATCTAAACAACGTTTTGCTTCAATATTTTTTATTTCTGATTTCTGCTGTTTTAGTTGTGTATAAAGCTCAAAAATTTCCTTCGGATAAATCATACGTTCCCCTGAGTTTCTGTCACTTTTGAGTTACGCCATGCCGCCGACAATTCCCCGCTGAAGGCTTTGGCTAAAATGGATTGGGTGAGCAAATTGACGTTCTCCAATGCCGCCTTTACTTGTGTTTCGATTTCGTCGGCAAGGGCGAAGTAGGTTTCGACTTTTTGGACGATTTGGGTTTGTTCTGTTATTGATGGCAACACAATGTTCCAATTTAATACAAATTCTTTTGGAACACGTTTATGCCCTACCGAACCGCTCATATTTAATGTGCCATTTTGTCTGAAACTGTCAGTATTTAAATTAAAATATAAATACTTCGGTAGAATACTTTCATTACATCTAAAAACCATAAATTCAGTTGAACCCGCTCCAATACCGTTTATCAAATTTTGCGCAACTGCACTTTTCCCATTTTCAAAACAAGGTGTAATTTTTGCTAAAAGCACATCATTATTTTTAAAAAACGTAAATCCTTTTTTAACGTCTTTCCAGTGTTTTTGTTCAAAAGTTAGATGTTCTGAAACGTTTTCAGACATTAAATGCATTGAAGAAAAAGAAACAACTAAATCATCTTCTAGTTTGTCTTTTTTAGGAGAAAAGGTTACAAAATTGCTAATTTTTCCTTCAGATAAAATCGCTCCATTCTCCTCTCTCCATTCCTCCGTCAATCGCCCGCTCACCGCATCTGCCAGCACCGATTGTCTGAATTGTTTTAACAGGGCTGGGATGGCTTCTAGACGTTGTTTGGTTTGTGCCACCTCGTCCAAAAGTGCGGTCAGTTTTTGGGATAAATATTGTTGTTCGGGGAGAGGGGGGATGGGGAATTCAAAATTCCATAATACCGAAGGATCAACGTGAGGGATGCCAGTCCCCTTTGTATTAGAATTTATATCTGAAAATTTAGAATATAAGAAATAAAATCCATAAGTATGATTTACCTTAGGAAATGATATTTTCATTAATGTGCTACCTAAAGCTCCAGTACTTCCTGAACCCACTAAACCTGCTCTTGCACCATCCCACACCATTAACAGGTCAGAATTTTGACATAGCCTAGCATTTTTTCCATCTGTCCAAGATTTGATAATGCCCTTTTCGAATCCCTGAATATCGATATAGGGTATTGTAAAAATATCATTTTTTTCATCATTTAAATTTGATGGTTTTTTGCCTTTTTCATACTGTACTACACTTCCTAATTTTTTTAGTTCCCACCCTTCCGGCAATACATCTTCTTTCATCACTCAAAAACTCCTTAAATTTTGACCGCACTTTTCTTTCGTTTTTATCGGTTGAGCGGGTTAACTGACGTTTTCCCACAGGGCTTCATTGATTTCTTCCAGCAATGGTTCCAGCTGGTTCTTCAACAATAAATCCACGCCTTTGGCGCCGCGATATTCGCGGGATTGCTCAAATAATTCGTTAATGCGGGCGCGGTCGATGATTTCATCGTGGTTAAGAATCAGTTGTTTGCGTAGGCGTTCCAGCCAGTCTTTTTGCGCTTTGTTCCAATCGTGTTTGGCATAGATTTTCTGCATGGCGTGTTCCACCCGTTGTTCAAAAGGAATTAGCGCGTCGCCCAAGGCCGCTCGGCGAATATGGGCGAGAATGCCGGCGGCGATCATCTGGTTGGTTTTTTCATTAAAGGCGCGATTGAGCGCGGTTTTATTGAACCCTTCCTTGTTGAGGGTAAGCTCGATTTCTTTTAATTGTTGGCGGGTGAGATTGCGCGGGCGGTTAATAATCGCCTGTAACGCCATGTTTTCGTTTTTTTGACTGGAGATATACTGCACAAAACGGGAAATATAATCATCGGCATTGCCTTTGGTGTCATAAAGGACTTTGACCTCGCGAATCTCATCAGGGTGGTGGGACAAAATCGGGTTGTGTTCGCTGCCGATTTCCGCGCGAATCTGTTCCAGTTGATATAAAAAATCCTGATGTTGCTGGAAGAATTGCTGCGCACCTTCCACGCCGAGTTTTTGCAGGTATTGATGCAGTTGCGCCGGTTTGCAGCCCCATTCTTGTTCGCATCCCGCCAAGAAGGTTTTGAGTTGCGGGTTCTTGTGCGCCTTATGTTCCGCTTTGCGCAACACGCGCATGATTTTTTGCGTGATTTGGGCAAACACCTCATTTTTGTGCGTTAATTCTACCGCACTTAGATCGGCATTTAGCTCCTCAATGAGCTGCTCCAAAGGAATTTTCACATCTTTGACAATCGGCTTCATAGTATCGACCTCTTCCAAGGCTTCATACAAGCCGACGGCATCGTAAATATGGAAAACCTCTTTGCCTAATTTTTCACATTTTCGGGTGGCGCGCCCTTTCATTTGTTCATACAACACACGGGATTTGACGCGACGCAGGAAAACCAAGTTGCAGATTTCCGGCACGTCGATGCCGGTGGTGAGCAAGTCCACCGTGATGGCGATATTCGGATAACGTTCATTTTTGTAACGTTTAATCAACTTTTCCGGATCATCGCTTTGTCCGGTGATTTTGGCGACGGCGGCTTGGTTATAAAGTTCGCCGTAAAGGGCAAAAAATTCCTCATCCAAAATACGTTTCACCATGTCGGCATGTAAATCCGTGGCACAGAAAATTAAGGTTTTTCCTTCGTCTAGCGGGCTGATTTTTTTTACCAATTCGCGACAAACCACCCGATTGAAATTTTCATTAATCACGCGCTTATTGAAGGCTTCGACGTCAAAATTCATTTCATCTTCCAATTCGGCTGAAATAATTTCTCCGGAGAAGGTATCAATGGCTTCCACCGCTTCGCCTTTGTCAAAATGAATGCCGTCTTGGCTTAATGCGGTTGCAATAGAGATTGCCGGTTCGTGATCTACCAAGAAATCATCGATTACCGCTTCACGATAAGAATAGGTAAACACTGGATGTCCGAAAATCTCAGTCGTATGTTTTGCCGGTGTGGCGGTTAAGGCGATTTTGACCGCGTCGAAATAATCCAGCACGCGACGATAAGTGGAGAGGTACTGCGCATTATCGCGAATTTCCAATTCGGCATCTGTCATTTCTTGATCGAGAGTGTAGCCTCGGTGTGCTTCATCAACAATAATGCAGGCAAATTGGTCGATAGGCGGCGGGTTATCGGAATAAAACAACTGTTTCACCATGGCTTGCACGGTGGCGACTTTTACTTTGGTTTCCGGTGCCACTTCACCGTTTAAGGTAAAATTATAATGCTCGGTCAAGGATTTATTTTGCTCCAGAGGCATTTCCCTAAACGTGTCATGAGCTTGGGTGCCGAGGGATTTTCTATCCACCAAAAATAAAATGCGGTTAAAGCGTTCGGCTTTCAGCAAACGATAAATTAAACCGACAATGGTGCGGGTTTTCCCCGTGCCGGTAGCCATTGCCACCAGAATGTCACGTTGTCCGAGAGAGAGTACCTTTTCCACTGCATGAATGGCATTGATTTGGTAGTAGCGCAGATTTAAGTAATCGACCGGTTCGTTTTCCAGTTTTTCTTGGGCTGCTTCCGGCTCATTGCGTAGCATGTCCAGTAATTTTTGCGGTGAGTGGAATGTATTGAGCGGACGTTTTAAATGGGAATGATGGCGAACGTCCCGAAACCATGTGCCGGATTTTTCTGCAATTTGTTTGGTGAGGGCGCGCCCGTTACAGGAATACACGAAGGGAAGCAAATAATGCCCTTCTTCATCATCCGCCCATGCTACTGTACGTTTGGCAAGTTCCCACGGGGCTTTGATGTCCTTTATCTCAATATGTTTGGCATAACGTTCCGCTTGTCTAATCTTGCCGGCAACATCCGTATTGGCTTTTTTGGCTTCTACGGCGGCGACCGGCATTAAACCGCAGAACAGCACATAATCTGCACGTTCCCTACCGCAAGGATATTCCGCAATGGCTTTATTTTTCCCTCTTTCAGGGCGTGCGCCCTTGGCGTAAACCAGATTTTCCGAATTCGCTTCCCAACCGGCATCACGCAATTGCTGATCGATAATTAACAGGCGGGTTTGTTTTTCGTCCAAATCCCATTTCTTTCTGCTGTTTGCCAAACGCTGATTCAGTTTGGATTGGTAGGCTTGTTTTTGTTTTTCCGTTTGTTGTGCCAGTTCGGCACGCAAGGCATTCAGTTCTGCTTCATATTTTTCGCGTAGCTGCTGTTCCTGTTGTTCACGGAAAGCGTTGGATTTTTCTACCGCACTTTGCTGACTTTCTGCACTATCCGCTTTGCCCTGCGTTTGTAAAATATCCTGGCTGAAAGGTGCTGGCTCAAATTCTTCCTGCCCGTCGGCAAAGGTGCAGTAAAACCACACGGCCAATTGCCACGCCAGCGCGATACTTTGAATCGCCGATTTACGATCGCTTTCGTAAGTGTGCGTTGCGTCATTGCCTTGTTTGCGTAAATAGTGAAATAGCGTCAGGATGTCTTGGTCAAGATCGAGATCGTATTTAAATTTTCGCAGTAAATCGTTTTGGGTTAATGAATTGCCCTCAGCAATGCGGTAATGCACGGCAATGGTTTTGGCAATGAGTTCGGCAAATTGACGGGTTTTGATTAACGCGGTATTCGGGTCGTGCCAGAAGTATTTTTCCGCATTGGAGGCTAGGGTAAATAGTGTCGGGTAGGCTTGCAGAAAATCAAAATTGGATTGTGCCATGATGGAATTTCCTTGGATTTTTATAAAACAGGGAAAAACGGTAAAAATATGAGATTAATGGGCGGAAATTATCCGCCCGAGTTTTATTATTTACTATTCAACCACGCCATATATTCCGCTACGCCTTCTGCCACGGTTTTAAACGGTTTGTTGTAGCCGGTAGCGCGGAGTTTGGTTAAATTCGCTTGGGTGTATTCTTGGTAGCGGGATTTTAAATGTTCCGGGAATGGGATGGTTTCCACTTCGCCTTTGCCATGGAATTTTATCACTGCTTTTGCTACTTCAGCGAAAGATTCTGCGTTTCCGGAGCCACAGTTGAAAATACCGGAAATGCCGTTTTGCCAGCACCAAATGTTCACCGCAGCAACGTCGCCTACATAAACGAAATCACGGCGGAAGTGTTCGCTACCGGCGAAGAGTTTCGGATTTTCACCTTTGAGAATTTGATTATTTAAGTGGAACGCGACACTTGCCATAGAGCCTTTGTGGCCTTCACGCGGGCCGTACACGTTGAAATAACGGAAGCCGCACACCGGTGATTGCGCTTCAGGTAAAATGGCGCGCACATATTGGTCGAATAAGAATTTGGAATAGCCATACACGTTCAACGGACCTTCAAATTCGCGTTCTTCGCGGAATTCGGTTTTGTCGCCGTAAGTGGCGGCACTGGACGCGTAGAGGAACGGAATTTGGCGATCTAAGCAGTAATGCAACAACTCTTTGGAATATTCGTAGTTGTTATGCATGATGTATTTACCATCCCATTCTGTGGTGGCAGAACAGGCGCCTTCATGGAAAACGGCATCGATATCGCCTAAATCATCGCCGGCGATAATGGAGGCGATGAAGTCTTCTTTGTCGCAATAATCAGCGATGTCTAAATCCACCAAATTAATGAATTTTGTGCCGTCTTTTAAGTTATCTACCACTAAAATGTCTTTACGACCCATGTCGTTTAATGCTTTGACGATATTGCTGCCGATAAAGCCTGCGCCACCGGTTACGATAATCATAGTTCTGTCCTCTTACTAGATATGAAAGTTGTCGCTCATTGTAATTGATTTACTCATCAAGGTAAAAGCATTCAAAATTAAGTTAGGCTTGATTGTTCGATGATTGATGCTGTTGGTAAAGCCAATGTTCAAAAAATGTTGGTTTTTTTGTGAGAGGTTTTAAATGTGTTTTTTCTTATAAAAACGTCGCCAAAAGCAATCGCACTTTTAAGCCCCAATAGCTTGTCCACCCTGTTGTTGCCAAGTCCATTTTGCCATTATGCAAAATGATAATCGTGGGCGTGACGCTTACTTCCCATTGATTTGCCATCTCTCCCTGCGGGTCGTTGACCGTGGTAAAACCATATTGATGTTCCGCCAGATAATTCGCCACATCTTGTGTAGAACCTGAACGCAATGCAACGGAAACCACAGGATAGCCTTCTTTTGCCAGATCATTAATTGCTGACGAGGTGTAACGACAGTAACTACACCAGGTTCCCCAAAAATAAAGTAGTGTTGGCTTGTTTTGATCCAGTTGTGGCAGAAAAAACGGGTTGCCTTGTAAATCGTATAACGCCGTAGCGTTGAGATTATCCGGTACAGTCGGTTTGCGAATAAAATCTAAGATACTGCTCATGATCACTAAAGTAAGCAATAAAGAAACCGCGTTTTTTAGTAATTTTTTGATATTAATCGATGTCATGGCGGTCTTTGGCTGCGTGTTTAGTGCCTTTAGCTAACATTCTGAGCTGTAAAATCAACCGCTCTTTTAACTGTTCCCGTTCTGTTTTACTCATGTCCAAGGCGTTGGCGCCGGCAGTAAAGACAATGGTTACCATGCCTTCCGCCTGTACGTAGGCAATGTATTGGGAATAGTTGTTTTTGTGAGCGATGTACTCTGCCAGTTCATCAATGAAATGTTTGATTTCACGGGCGGCTGCGGTACGGAAGGATTGGGATGTGCCGGAACTTTCTCGCAATAACAGGCGGAATACGTTTGGGCTGTTATTGATGAATTCAAAGAAGGTTTCCACCGAAATCACAATGACGCTGCCGCCGTTGGCGATACGTTTACGTGCTTGTCGCATGAGTTGACGTAGGGTTAGTCCCGCTTCGTCAACCATGGTGAGACCTAATTCGTTCATATCGCGAAAATGTCGATAAAATGAGGTCGGCGCAATGCCGGCTTCGCGAGACACTTCCCGTAGGCTTAAATTGGAAAAACTTTTTTCTGCCGTCAGCTGGTTGAACGCGGCATCAATGAGAGCTCGACGGGTTTTTTCTTTTTGTTGTGCGCGAATACCGACCATGCTTTACTCCATTAATCTAAAAGGGGTTTAACTGAGTTAGAAATGGCTTCAGCAATGCGTTCATAACGTACACGCAATGGGGAACCGGGACGGTAAACTAAAATGACATCACGCGCCGGCTGCGGTGCATGACATGGCAGATATTTTACCCCGCCACGAGCACCTTCGCTAAGAACGGCAAGTTGTGGCATTAAGGTCATACCGGCACTGGCCGCTACCATGTTACGCAAGGTTTCCAAACTGGTTGCTTGGTAATGTGAATTTTCTTTTGCGCCGGCAGTGAAACAATAGCCAAGGGCTTGATTCCGCAAACAGTGTCCATCATCTAACATTAACATTTCACGATCTTTCAACATGCTCATTGGAATGCTCTCTTCTTTTGCCCAAGGGTGGGTTTCGGAAACGGCCAGTAGCATTTTTTCGTTAAATAGCGGCACTTCGATGAACGGTTCTGTTTCACGCACGGAGGCGACAATAGCGCAATCTAGTCGCCCGGTTTCCAATTGTTCCAATAATTGATGGGTTTGTGCTTCGTACAAGAATAATTCGAGTTCAGGAAAAGCCTCCTGTAACATTGGAACAATATGCGGCATTAAATAAGGCCCAATCGTTGGAATGACGCCAACATGCAATGGACCGGTCATTTCTTTGCCTTGATTACTTGCCATTTCTTTTAATAATTTCACTTCACGTAGGATGGTTTTGGATTGATCAACTAACAGTAAACCTGATTGAGTGAATAAGACTTTGCGGCTAGTACGTTCCAATAAAATAATGCCGAGCTCGTCTTCCAATTTACGAATTTGGCCGCTTAAGGTGGGTTGACTGACATGACAAGAATCTGCCGCACGACGAAAATGCTTGTATTCAGCAAGAGCAACAAGGTATTCTAAATCGCGAATATTCATAGGTCCTCATTATAGAAAGTAACAATTAAAAGAATAGAATTAATTGATTGTGACTATATCATAATTTTACCTATAATTCATCGTCATTTAGAATCTGTTTAGGTTTTTTACAGCAGTTTCTAATCCGTTCCACATCATTAATAGGAGAAAAATCATGTCCAATATGGAAGGTAAAAAAGTTCCTCAAGTGACATTCCGTACTCGCCAAGGCGACCAATGGGTTGATGTAACTTCATCCGAATTATTTGATAACAAAACTGTTATCGTTTTCTCTCTACCGGGTGCATTTACCCCAACTTGTTCTTCTTCCCACTTACCACGTTACAACGAATTAGCACCAGTATTCAAAAAATACGGTGTTGACGATATTCTTGTGGTTTCCGTGAACGATACTTTCGTTATGAACGCATGGAAAGAAGATGAAAAAGCCGACAACATCACTTTTGTTCCGGATGGTAACGGTGAATTTACCGAAGGCATGGGTATGTTGGTAGGTAAAGAAGATTTAGGTTTCGGTAAACGTTCATGGCGTTATTCTATGCTCGTGAAAAACGGCGTAGTAGAAAAAATGTTCGTTGAGCCAAATGAGCCGGGCGACCCGTTCAAAGTGTCTGATGCCGACACTATGTTGAAATACCTTGCACCACAACACCAAGTTCAAGAATCCATCGCGATCTTTACTAAACCTGGTTGCCCATACTGTGCAAAAGCAAAACAAATGTTACATGACAAAGGCTTAAGCTTTGAAGAAATCGTATTAGGTCATGATGCAACTATCGTGAGCGTGCGTGCGGTTTCCGGTCGTGCGACTGTGCCACAAGTCTTCATCGGTGGTAAACACATCGGTGGTAGTGATGATTTAGAAGCGTATTTCGCGAAATAATCAGCCTATAGACTGAATAAAAAAGGGCGTCATGTTGACGTCCTTTTTGTTTTTTTGGGGGTTAATAATGTGGTGGCGGAGTTTCTTCTGTTTGACTGGCGATATTGGAAGGCTGCATGTCTTTCATTTTATTCACCACATAACGGAGTTGTAGCTGCATTTTGTCCAAAATAAATTGTTGCTCGATTAACGCCTGATTCAATTCTTCAATCACCGTTTCCTGAAAGGTGACTTTCATTTCCAGCTCGGCAATTCGTTGTTCTAAATGTTGCTGTATCGACATAATAATTTCCTAAATAAATGTTGTGAATTTGTTGAATCCGTTTTACCCTATCCAACGCATCTGTCACTTATTATAAAGGATTGAACACAATGTTAAAAATTCAAAAAGTCTCCGCTTTAGCGCTCATGTTAAGTGCGGTCATTTCCAGCAACGTTTTAGCAGCAGAGCAAAACGATGCTAAATTCAAAGAAGAATCTTCTTATGCCGTTGGTGTGTTATTTGGTACTGATTTACAAGGCCTTATCAATGCCCAAAAAGGCGTTATCGACTATGACAACGCAAAAGTGGTGGCCGGGATTGCCGATGTATTAAGCGGCAAAGTGAAATTGGAAGACAACAAAGACATTGCGACTGCCTTGCAAGGCATTGATGCTAAATTAAAAGCAGAGAGTGAAAAACGTGCCGCTGCAGTGGCACAGAAAGCCGAAGAGGAAGGCAATAAATTTGCTGCGGAATTTGCTAAAAAAGATGGCGTGAAGAAAACCGCGTCTGGTTTATTGTATCGCATTGAAAAAGCGGGTGCTGGCAATGCGATCAACGCGACAGATGTCGTAAAAGTACACTATACCGGCAAATTACCTGACGGTACGGTGTTTGATAGCTCCGTACAACGTGGTACTCCAGCAGAATTTCCGTTAAATCAAGTAATTAAAGGCTGGACTGAAGGCCTGCAATTAGTGAAAAAAGGTGGCAAAATCGAATTGGTATTACCACCGGATTTAGCTTATGGCAAAGATGGTGCCGGTGCGAGCATTCCACCAAACTCAACACTTTATTTTGACGTTGAAGTCTTAGATGTGATTCCTGCGAAAAAATAATTAAAAAAACGACCGCACTTTTCGGTGTTGAACTGATAAGTGCGGTCATTTGTTTGAATAAATATCAACACGCTCTTTCATGCTCACAGATAAACGCTCTTTTACCGACGAAGATCGCACGATTTTAAATTCCTATATTGCCGTGGTTGACGGTGTCAGTGCGCTCATCGGGCAACATTGTGAAATCGTTCTCCACTCTTTTGAGGATTTAGAACACTCCGCCATTTACATTGCTAACGGACATAACACCAACCGCCAAGTGGGTTCGCCCATGACGGATCTCGCGTTGCGTTCTTTGCACAATATGAAATCGGAAAGCGTTAGCAAACCGTATTTTACCCGCGCCAAGAAAAGCAGTGGCTTGATGAAGTCAGTGACTATCGCGATTCGTAACAGCACAAAACGTATTATTGGTCTGCTTTGCATCAACATTAATTTAGATGTGCCTATGTCGCAATTTCTGCAAAATTTTATCCCTGCATCGGAGCATGGTGAAACCTCTGCGGTGAACTTTGCCAGTTCAGTGGAAGAGTTGGTGGTTCAAACCGTGGAAAAAACCATTGAGGAAGTGACTTCCGACCGTATGGTGGCAAATAATAATAAAAACCGCCAAATCGTGGTTTCTTTGTATGAAAAAGGCATTTTCGACATTAAAGATGCGATCAATTTGGTGGCGGAACGTCTCAATATTTCCCGTCATACCGTGTATTTATATATTCGCCAAATTAAACAGGATCAGGATGAGTAATCATGGATTATGTATTGGTGGTTAAACAGCCAGTTTATGGGAGCCAAGGCGCTTTTCTTGCCTATCAGTTAGCGCAAGAGCTGGTTCAAAAACATCATATCCGCCAAATCTTTTTCTATCAAGACGGTGTCAGCAATGGCAATGCTTTGGTGTACCCGGCCAATGATGAATTCAATTTAGTCAAAGCGTGGCAAGTGTTTTCTCGCCAATTTAATGTGCCATTACATTTATGTGTCGCTGCGGCACAACGTCGGGGCGTGGTGGACAGTGAATCAGCGGCGGATAAAAGTGCGGTCAGTTTGGCAGACGTTTTTCAACTTTCCGGTTTAGGTGAATTTAGCCAAGCCTTGCTACAAGCCGATCGAGTAATTACCCTATGACAAAACTTGCTTTTATTTTTCGTCATGCCCCTTATGGCACGGCCAATACACGGGAAGGATTAGATGCGTTGCTTGCTGCGACGGCATTTTGTGCCGAAGAAGAGATTGCGGTGTTTTTCCTAGATGACGGCGTGTTGAACTTGCAAAAACAGCAACAAGCGGATGTTGTGTTGCAAAAAGACACGGCAAGTGCGTTGAAATTATTAGATTTATACGATATCGAACAGCGCTATGTGTGTGCCGATTCAATGCAGCAATTTCAGCTAAAACCGGCGGATTTCGTCTTGGATTGTGACGTGTTGTCGCGTCAAGCGTTGTTAAAACGCCTACAACAATGTGAAAAAATTCTGACTTTCTAATTATGCTTTATACTTTTTCTCAAGCGCATTATTCACAAACGGAACTGGAACAGTATTTGCTAAATGCCACGGCGCAAGATGCGGTGGTGTTATGGCAAGATGGCGTGTTATTGGCGTTAAAACAGGCAGATGTGTTGGCGCGTTGTCATGCTTCCTGTTTTGCCTTAGAGAACGATATTTTGGCGAGAAATTTAACCGCACTTCTGCCAAATGATGCAAAAGTGCGGTCCATTTCTTTAGCGGATTTTGTTGTGCTCAGCGAACAATATTTTCCTCAAATTGCGCTATAAAAAACGCGTTAAATTTCATATTCCACGCAAACGGGAATTTTTGCCTGCAACAAGAATTGCTTGGTACGTTCCTGTTGGGGATTTTCGAAAAATTCGCGCGCGTTGTTTTGTTCTACCACGTTGCCGTCAGCCATCAAAATGACGCGATCGGCTACATCGCGGGCAAATTGCATTTCATGGGTGACGATAATCATCGTCCAACCTTCCTGTGCCAGCAGTTTTAAGGTTTGTAGCACTTCGCCCACCAATTCCGGATCTAACGCCGAGGTGGGTTCGTCCAGTAGAATAATATCCGGTTGAACCGCCAACGCGCGGGCAATGCCCACCCGTTGTTGTTGACCGCCGGAGAGTTGCGACGGATATAAGTGCATTTTGTCTTTTAAGCCCACCTTGGTGAGCAATTCCACAGCACGTTGTTCCGCTTCTACTTTGCTTTTCTTTTGCACCACAACCATGCCTTCCATCACATTTTCAAGTGCGGTGCGATGAGGGAACAAATTGTATTGCTGAAACACCATAGATGAGCGACGACGCAATGCCAGTTCGTCCGCTTTGCTGATTTTCTTGGCAAAATCTAAGAAAAGGCTGCCGTCGGTAAAACGCAGTGTGCCCTGTTCAGCGCGTTCCAATAGATTTAAACAGCGCAAGAAGGTGGTTTTGCCTGAGCCGGAAGGGCCGAGAATCGCCACGACTTCGCCTTTTTCAATGTGAAAATCGATCCCTTTTAGCACCGGATTGCCATTAAATGTTTTATGAATGTTGTTCACTTCTAACATGTGATTTCCTTAGGCCTTGAGATGACGGGAGAGGCGTTTTTCCAAGCGATCTTGTGCAAAGGATAAAACCAAACAAATGCACCAGTAAATCAGCGCGGCTTCGCTATAAATCATAATAAATTCATAGTTCTCTGCGGTAATGTTTTGTGCCACGCGAAACATTTCCGTCACTAATACTAACGATGCCAAAGACGTATCTTTCACGTTGCTGATAAAGGTGTTTGCCAATGGCGGCACCGATACGCGTAAGGCTTGTGGCATGATGGTGCGAGTGAAGGTTTGATAATAATTCATGCCAATGGAATAGGAGGCTTCCCATTGTCCTTTTGGAATGGATAAAATCGCCGCGCGAATGGTTTCTGAGGCATAAGCGCCAATGTTAATGGAAAAGGCGATAATCGCGGTGGGGAACGGGTCGAGCTTAATGCCCACTTCCGGCAGCCCGTAGAAAATAATGAAAATCTGCACTAACATCGGCGTACCGCGAATGGTAGAAACATAAATACGGCAAAGTATTTGCAATAAACGCATGCCGAGATTTGGCTTTTCCACAATGCGAATCAACGCCACAACTAACGCGATAGCTACTCCGGCAAAGAAAGAAATCACCGCCAGCGGAATGGTTTTATCAATGGCGGCTTCCAACATAGGCCAAAAAGAGCTGATGACCTCATCAGCTCTTTCTGCATTCATAAAGGGAAGTGACGCGAGAAAATTATTGAGTAATGTCATCGCCGAACCATTTGATTGAAATTTGTTTTAAGGTGCCGTCTTTTCTTAACTCTTCCAATGCTTGGTTGATTTTTTCGATCAACGGTTCTTCTCCTTTTAACACGGCGAAGCCGGAAGGCACTTTTTCGTCACGTTTTACGGCAATTTTCAAACCGGCATTCGGTTGCTTTTTGAAGTAATCCAAAACAGCCAAGTGATCGTTCACTGTTGTTTCGGCGCGATCTTGCGTAATTAATTTCAACGCTTGTGCCAAACCGTCCACCACGATTAATTCTGCCCCGTTGGCTTTGGCGATTTTGCCGTAGTTACTGGTTAAGGATTGTGCTGCTTTTTTGCCTTTTAAATCTTCAAAGGTTTTAATGCTGTCGTCGCCTTCTTTGGTCACGATAACCGCAGTGGAATAGTTATACGGCGCAGTGTAAAGGTATTTTTTCAAGCGTTCCGGGCTTGGGTTGGTTTGGTTGGCGATTAAGTCGAAACGTTTGGCGTTTAAACCCGCATACATAGAATCCCATTGGGTTTCGTTAAATTGAATGGTTAAGCCTAAACGTTGTGCCACCGCTTCAATCACCTCCACATCAAAGCCGGTCAATTTGCCGCTGTCATCGTGGAAGGTGAAAGGGGCATAAGTGCCTTCGGTGCCCACTAATAAGGTTTTGGTTTTTTCTACACGGTCAGAAATTTCACCCGCCATGGTTTGAGTGGCGACACCCAATGCCAAACCGGATAACAGTAATACGTTTGTGAAAATAGATTTTTTCATCAGTTATTCCTCTCTTGCAAATTGACTTAATAAGACTAAAAGTGCGGTGAATTATTACAGTAAATTTACACCCAATAAAATAATCATTTTCTCTATCGTATAACCAAAAGAAATAAAATGATGGCACCAAATTAACGGTATTTATCCAAGAAACGGTAATAGTGCACGCCAATTTTTAATACGAGGTTTTTGACCAATTTTCCGCCGAATACTGAAGGCACTTTTAATTTACTGAAGATGGCCAAGCGTTCGTCGTTGCCTAAAATGGCTTCTGCGACAACACGTCCCGCCAAACCGGTGAGCGCCACGCCGTGGCCGGAATAACCATGGGCGAAATAAATATGTGGCGAAATGCGTCCGAAATGCGGATTGGAATTGATGGTCATGTCGATAGGACCGCCCCAACCGTAATCAATTTTAACGTTTTCCAACTGTGGGAAAACGCGCAACATATTGTGTCGCATGACCTCAATCATGTTTTTCTCGGAACTGGAATCGCTACCAAACAATAAGCGGTTGTCGGCGCTTAAGCGGTAATAATCCAGCAAATAATTGCTGTCGCACACAGACATGCCGTTGTTGATCACGGAATCAGCCGTGGCTTGATCAAGCGGTTCGGTGGCGATGATAAAACTTTCTACCGGCAGAATTTTGCGTGCAATGCCGTGGTGAATGCTTTTCGGCAAGGCGGCGATGTAGGCATTGGTTGCCAGCACCACATCTTTGGCGATGACAGCGCTTTGATCGGTTATCACTTCAATTTCTGTCGCCTTTTCACGCAAATCTACTACAGGTGATTGCTCATAAATACGCACGCCCAAATCCAAACAAGCTTTTGCCAAACCTAAGCAATAATTGAGCGGATGCAAATGCCCGGAATTACTGTCATACAACGCACCGCAATAAATCTTACTGCCGAGATGTTGTTCTAGTTTTGCCTTGTCCCACAATTGCATATTTTGATAGCCGAAAATCTCGTGGCTGGCTTTTTCAACGGCGATTAAATCTTCCATGCGACGCTCGTTGAGCGCCAATGTGGCATAGCCTTTCTTCCAATCGCACTGAATACCGTATTTCGCAATGCGTTCATCAATAATATCAATGGCTTCTAAGGACATTTCCCATAGCTTACGGGCGGTTTCTAAGCCTACTTGCTCGATATATTCATCGATGCCGTCTTCAAAACCGTTAATGGCTTGCCCGCCACTACGCCCAGATGCGCCAAAGCCAACCCGCGCGCCTTCCAGCACAATCACGCTTTTGCCCTGTTCAGCAAGTTCTAATGCCGTGGATAAACCGAAAAAGCCTGCACCGACAACACACACGTCAGCCGATTCTTTTTGATTTAACGGCGGTAACTCAAAATGTTGGTTACGGGTGACGGAATAATAGGATTCAATATGTTCTTGATGTGAAAACGCTAGCATAAATCAACGCCTGTAATGGAAAGTGGGTGCATATTACTACGCAAGGGGGAGAAGTCAATATTTGAACGAATGGCAAAAATGAACGATGAATTTTCTATGGCTTAAGCGTGGAAACATATTCCAAAAAAACACCGCACTTTGCTTTATGTTAAGGGGATTGATTAACAAAGTGCGGTCTATTTTAAAATCGTTTTTCGATTTCCAAGGAAACTTGGTTATTTTTACGTTGATAAAACGCCGGGATATTACTGTCGATGTTAAGTCGTTGATAACTTACCTTCGGCATTATGCCTTGCCATTGGAGCATTGGTGACCAGAGCTTAAATGTCATCTGTTTTTCTTTATCTTTGCGGGTGACGGGGAATAAGAAGTGTTCATCACCAAAAAGGCGGGTGCCGTAACGGGCATCTAGGCTAAAGCCAATTTTTTCTCTCCATTCATAGGAAACACCAAGTTGTAACCCTTTACGAATGTAAGATTCTTGTCGATCGCGGGCATATTGCCGTGACCAGTCGCCTCCACCGTAGATGACCAATTCAGGCATTGGATTCCAAGCCAGAATAAGCGTTGCTTGGTTTTGGGTTCCGTTATAGGAATTTGCATGACTTTTATTGACGTAATAGCGCCAATAACGAGCAAGGGAAAGATTAACCTGCCAATGAGGAGAAAACCATTGGCTATATTGTGTTAGTAGGCCATATTTACGGTTGTAAAAATGGCCGGAATACCATTCAAATTCCACTGTCGGCAGTAAGCGAAAGGATTTCACAATATCTTGATACTGGTAACCTAGCTGCAATTTTGTACGTTCTTCGTTGTATTTTCGATTATCCCAGTAATAAATGCCGTCAGCCCCTATTTTGCTAAAGATAAAATGATTTCCTTCAAGGTTTTTGGCGCGAGTTAATGAGGCAGCATAGCGTAAACCATTGGCAGATTGAGGTAAGGCTTTTTCATCACGAATGAAAGTACGATTACCGAGTCGAATTTCTCGTTGATTGGACGCATTATTTACATTATTGGTTTTTTCGTACAACAAATTGCCATCAAATTGCCAACTTTGGGCGTTTTTCATGGCGTGTTGGTATTGTTGAATTAATTGTTGTAAACCTATTGGTAGAGGCGTGTTAGAGAGTTTCTCACTTTCTTTTTGCGCTTGTTTGAATTGTTTATTTTCAAACAACATCGCCATGTAATCGAAGCGAACATAGGGCAAATCAGGATTTGCTACTAAAATATCGTGATAATTCTGAATTGCGTCGGAGTGTTTACGTTGGGCACGTAGCAAAGCCCCTTTTGCATAGCGGTATAAATTTTGATCGGCATGAGGAATGCGTTGGTAAATGAGTAGTAAATCAGCTAACAAATCCCACTGACTGCCAATGAGAGCTTGATTAATTAAATTTTCCGTTAATGCTAAATTCTTTTCTAGATCCTGTTGAGTGAGCTGAATTCCGCCGGTTTGTTTTGTTATGGATATTTGTTGGGCGGTATTAGCAACAACCGGTTGAGGCATCATCTCTATAGGGCTCCAAGTCGGCTTATCAGTCGGTTCAGCAAGTGCCGATAGAGATAGAAAAAGAAAACTCCCCAATAATTTATGTGTTAATTTTTTTTTCGTTATTTTATTCATGAGTTATTTTTCCGAAAATAAGACATCCGATCTGAATCGGATGTCTTATTAAGTGCCCGTTATTGTTGTTTTTCACCGCCAAAGCCGACGTTCCACTCGCCTTCTTTGCTGTTACGGGAGCCGGTGACATAACCTGCAACTTCTTCTGCTTTCGGTCCGAAAATGGAAGCATAGTAGTAGTATGCTTTCATTTTTTCCGTTTCTGCGCTGCCACTAATGCCTTTCACCCTACCAGCGGTTGATAGCGGATTAAATGGTGAGCCGGAACCAATGTTACCTTCTTTTAGCGTAATCTTACCGGTTGAATTAATGCCGGTTATGCTACCGCTTCCTTTTTTGCTATCAAAGTCGATAGCATAGGTCAACTCACCGGTTTCAACACCTTTCCCAAAGTTAGCAAAGGCTTTTCCTTGGTAAGTTGCTTTGCCTTTTAGCGATTTAATGACATCATCAGATGTCGGTAACCCGCTGATTAATTTCACTTGGAAGGTGTTTTCTTTACCTAAACGTCCTTTAGGATCAGGTTTACCGTCATATTGATATTCTGTCGGCAACGTGGCAATCACAACAGAATAAGGCTGTTGATAAAGATACATGGTACCTTTTTCACGCGTTTCAACGATTTTGTTATCTGGGTAAGCAACAAGTAATTCTTTTCCTTTTGCATCATATTTTCGTTCTAATAAACCGTCTGGCAACGCAGTAATGTCAATGCGATCGGTCATGTTATAAGTATGCCCATTGATCGTTAAAGTCATGTCTTTTTCACCGCTTGACCAGTTACCTGATTGTGGGCCTTTTACTGTTTGAATCGCTATTACGGATTTACTTGCAAGCACTTCTTTATAATTACGTCTGTAATCAAGGGACTTGCTTGCATTTTTGCTGTGTGATGCTTCACCTTGTAATGGTGGTTCTGAATTATTTGAACTACAAGCCGTCACGCTTAAAATAAGTAAGCTAACATAAGTTAGTTTTCTTAACATAATTGCTCCTTATGAATTTCATTATTAATATTTTCCTTTTGGTAAAATCAAACATCAGTAATACCGGCGAATAATCGTAATATATGAACATATATAGCGCAAGGTAAAAGATAATTTTAACTCCTTATTTTCACTATCTTTATTGATCGAAAACAATTTTGTTAAGGTGTCAATTCTGCTTTATCGTTACAGTTAAATTCTGAGCTAAAGAGATTTTTGAGATAAGTCACTTGGAAAGTGCGGTAGGAATTTGATGTGTTTTTGATTAAAACAAAATATCAACGGTGGGGAGTAAATCTTGCCTTTGCCGGCATGCGTTCTTGAATACGTGCGCGGTTGAGTGCGAGGGCGGTTTCTGTGGGCTCGTAATCTTGCCATAAGGCGGGATCTGGGGGTAAATCTTTGTTCCAAATGTATTGCACGTTAAACCCACGCGCTTTGCATTCGGCGTGCAGAAGATCATAACGTTTTTTTAAAAAAGCCATTTTGTTGAAGAAGAAACGCACATGCCCTTCGCCTAATTTGTATTCTGCCGGTTGCCCTGTTAAATGGTATTTGCCTTTGGCAACGGCATTGGGAATGCGAGTGAGTTCGCGGTGTTCGGCGAGCAAATGTTGATCGCACAATTCGGTGGGTGGCACCAGGTTGATTCGAGTCATGTTTTCTCTATAAAGTTAAAAATGATGCGTCATACTAGAAGATATAAGCGATATCGTCCAATGCCTTTTTTATTGGCATCCATAAAAGTATAAAGTGCGGTCAAAAATTGACGTGTTTTTTGACCGCACTTTAGTTTTTTGATTATTGCAACGCTTTCAATGCCTTGCGATATTCTTTTGATTGTTGCAATAAAATTTTAGCGGCTTCGCGCAGTTTATCCACGTCAGATTCCGGCAAATAGAAAGAGGTACCGATGTTGAGTACATCGTTTTTCAGCTGCCCTTCCGGTAGATTTTTTAAACTTAAATTCACAAAATAAATCTTAATTTTTACGTCTTTTTTACGCTTAGCATAGGCGTTCCATTGTTCGGCAAATTTTTGTGAATATCTCACCGTAGATTCCGTGGTTTTATCAATCGGAACATTTATGACTGTATTCACCACTTCTTTAATGCCCGGCACGTCGGCAGATTTATCAATGTGGCTGGTACGCTCGTTTTGTGCATTGACGTTGACCACGACAATATTGCGTAAATTGTAGTGTTTAAGCTCGGCATAGAATTTGCGCATGCTGAGTAAATTCGACATATCTAACAAACTGGCTAAACCTAGATTGTCTGTTAAGCCACCGTCCACCAGATGTAAATACGGTCTTTCCTCGCTATTTTGGTAACGCGCCACACGTTTTTTCATGGCTTCAAAATTGGTCAATAACAGCCGATTTTTCGGTTGTGTGAGCATCAGTAAGTCTTTCTTGCTTTCCGCATGGCAGGTGCCGCCGTGATTGTTTTGAGTGATTGGCGAGAAAATTAACGGCACGGCACTAGAGGCCGCCACTGCACGGGCGATTTCAACATCATTGAGATCCACGCAAAGCCAATCAAAGAAATCTTGTGTAAAGGAAATTTTTTGCTCCGCGGTCATGTCGGTGGCGTTAATGACAGCAAACGGCCCTTTACGTTGTTCAAGATCGGCAAATTTTTTTCCACCGTACAATGCGAGATTGAGTTGCTCTTGTAACAAATCGCTACGCCCGAATTGTGGGGAGGTAAGGCGAGGGACGTTGCTCACAGAAAGGACTTCGTTAATGACTTTTTTCTGGAAATTCTTTTTCAAAAAGAACTCATTAAATTTTGGAATAATGTCTTGTCCTTCTAACGCAAAATACGCTGCCAGCACGGAACCACCTGAGACACCATACACTACGTCAATATTTTGTAACAACGTATCGCCTTTTTCTGTTGGGCGTATTGTCGCATGTTGGAACTGTTCTAATACGCCGTAACCTAAGGAGGCTGCGCGTGAACCACCGCCCGAAAAGGCGACAATCACCAAATTTTCTTTTTGCAATGCCTGTCGCATGGTATTTTCTAAGCGATAGCCTTTTTCCGGCTCAATTTGTTCAATGGTTTTGGTGGGGTGATAAATAATGGAATGGCATGCGGTAAGTAAAGCCAAGATGCCAGCAAGTAAGGTGCATTTGAAAGGAAAGTGAAGGTGTTTCATAACAATATCCCTTTGCTGTGATTGGATAATTTTTATTCTACCTTGCTTATAAGCAAGGGGAAAGGGTGGTTAATCAAACATCGTGGATTTTGACCGTTGGTTACGCCATTGAGTCAGCCTAAGTGCGGTAAGAATCTGCAATGTTTTACATAAAAATACGCTGAAAAATCACCGCACTTTATTCCATAAAAATTCACCGTGTTTGCCCGAAAGCACGGGACAAGTGTTTAAAATCTGCTATACTGCCCGCCGAGTTTTTACTCAGTTCCTTTATGAAATTTAACCACTCGCTATTGTTAGCTTTGGAGGACAATAAATTGAAAAATTTGTTTGCAAAAACGCTTAAATCTCTCGGCTTGACGCTGACTCTCCTTTCCACCACCGCTTTTGCGCAAGAAAAACTCTACGTTTATAACTGGACCGATTACGTCCCTTCCAACCTCGTTGCCGAATTTACCAAAGAAACCGGTATTGAAGTGATTTATTCCACGTTTGAAAGCAACGAAGAAATGTATGCCAAACTCAAACTGATTTCTGACAATGCCGGTTATGACTTGGTGTTTCCGTCAAGCTATTATGTGAACAAAATGGCAAAAGACGGTATGTTGCAAAAGCTCGATCACAGTAAGTTAAGCAATTTCAAACAAATTCCGGACAATTTATTGCATAAAGACTTCGACCCGAACAACGAGTATTCCTTGCCTTATGTTTATGGTTTGACCGGTCTTGCGGTGAACTCGGAAGACATTGACCCGAGCACCATCACCAGCTGGGCAGATTTATGGAAACCGGAATATAAAGGCAAAGTATTGCTGACCAGTGACGCGCGTGAAGTTTTTCATATTGCGTTGTTGTTAGACGGCAAATCACCGAATACGACTAACGAAGAAGAGATTAAAGCGGCTTATGAACGTTTGGTGAAACTTCTGCCGAATGTGGCGGTGTTTAACTCTGACTCGCCGGAAGTGCCTTATGTGCAAGGCGAGGTGTCATTAGGCATGATTTGGAATGGTTCCGGCTATTTGGCGCATAAAGAAAACGACAAAATTGCTTTTGTGTATCCGAAAGAAGGCGCGATTTTCTGGATGGATAATTATGCGATTCCCAAAAGCGCAAAAAATGTGGAAAATGCCTATAAATTCATCGATTTCCTATTACGTCCTGAAAATGCCAAAGTGGTGTTGGAACGATTGGGTTATTCCATGCCAAATAATGGGGTGAAAGCCTTGTTGGAACCGGCCATGGCGGAAAATCCAACGCTCTTCCCACCGGCTGAAGAAGTAGAAAAAGGCATTATCCAAAGCGATGTAGGATCTGCGGTGGATATTTATGAAAAATATTGGAATCAATTAAAAACCAATTAATTTCTATTCTGCCAACAAATACATGAAAAACGACCCGCACTTAATATATAAAGTGCGGGTCGTTTTTTACTTAAGTTATCAAATGATAAAAATCTACAGGACTAACATTTATTTTATAAGATGAAACCTATTGATTTCATTATATGATAGGGTGTCTTAAAAGTTGCTTTCTGAACTAAGTGGGGGTATATTCCTAGTGCTTTTTGGCTATGCGCAAAGATAGCTATCTTAATGATTCAACGCGTTTTTCCACTCTCCAAATAAAGGAATACATTATGACTAACCAGTTAGATTCTCTCCGCGAACTTACCGTTGTTGTTGCCGATACCGGCGACATTGATGCCATTCGTCAATATAAACCTGAAGATGCCACGACAAATCCATCTTTGATTTTGAGTGCAGCAGCGCTACCACAATATGCCGCGTTAATTGATGAGGCGATTGCTTATGGTAAACAACAAAGTCAAGACAAAGCACAGCAACTTGTTGATGCGGAAGATAAATTGGCGGTCAACATTGGTTTGGAAATCTTAAAATTAGTACCGGGCCGCGTTTCTACGGAAGTGGATGCTCGTCTTTCTTATGACACCGAGGCGACCGTTGCAAAAGCAAGAAAACTGATTGCGTTGTATGAAGCGGCAGGCATTAATAAAAATCGTATTTTGATTAAAATCGCCTCTACATGGCAAGGTATCCGTGCTGCGGAAATCTTAGAAAAAGAAGGCATCAACTGTAACCTCACCTTATTATTCTCCGAAGCGCAAGCACGCGCTTGTGCAGAAGCCGGTGTTTATTTGATCTCACCATTTGTGGGCCGTATTTTAGACTGGTATAAAGCCAACACCGATAAAAAAGAATATGCGCCGGCAGAAGATCCGGGCGTGATTTCTGTGACCAAAATTTACAATTACTACAAACAATATGGCTATAAAACCGTGGTGATGGGCGCCAGTTTCCGTAACGTGGGCGAAATCATTGAATTAGCCGGTTGCGACCGTTTAACCATTGCTCCGCCACTATTAAAAGCACTACACGAAACACCAAATGCGGTAGTGAGAAAACTGGGTTTCCAAGGCGAAGTACAAGCCAAACCGCAACCATTAACCGAAGCTGAATTCTATTGGCAACATAACAGTGATGCCATGGCAGTGGAAAAACTGGCCGAGGGTATTCGTAAATTTGCCGTTGACCAAGGCAAATTAGAAGAGATGTTACTGTCTAAATGGTAATGGTTTATTAGTTATGTATTAAGCAAAGTGCGGTGGACATTTTCCGTGTTTAAAAACGCTGAAAAATCTGACCGCACTTTTTTATGAGCACACCCTATTTTGTCAATTTATCTCAATCAGGAGGCACAATGTCAACTCGTCAACAACTCGCCAATGCCATTCGCTTTTTAAGTATGGATGCGGTGCAAAAAGCCAAATCCGGTCACCCGGGTGCACCGATGGGCATGGCGGATATCGCCGAAGTCTTATGGCGTGATTTTTTACATCACAACCCAATCAACCCGCAATGGGCTAACCGCGACCGTTTCGTATTATCTAACGGCCACGGTTCTATGCTGATTTACAGCTTGTTACATTTAAGCGGTTACGATGTATCCATTGAAGATTTAAAACAATTCCGTCAATTACATTCCAAAACACCGGGCCACCCAGAGTTTGGTTATACTCCGGGCGTTGAAACCACCACTGGTCCACTAGGTCAAGGTATCACCAATGCGGTGGGTATGGCGATTGCAGAGAAAACCCTTGCAGGCCAATTTAACCGTGACGGCCACAACATCGTGGATCATCACACTTATGTTTTCTTGGGTGATGGCTGTTTAATGGAAGGGATTTCCCACGAGGCTTGCTCTTTAGCGGGGACGTTAGGTTTAGGTAAATTAATTGCGTTCTATGATGACAATAACATTTCCATTGACGGCCATGTTGACGGTTGGTTTACCGATGATACACAAAAACGCTTTGAAGCTTACGGCTGGCAAGTAATTCCGGCAATCGACGGTCACAACCCGACACAAATTATTGAGGCGATTAAACAAGCGCAAGCGGAAACCAACAAACCGACCTTAATTATTTGTAAAACCATTATCGGTTTCGGTTCCCCGAATAAATCTAACTCTCACGATTGCCACGGCGCACCATTAGGTGATGAAGAAATCGCATTAACCCGTAAAGCACTAAACTGGAATTACGCCCCGTTTGAGATCCCGTCCGATATTTATGCACAATGGGATGCAAAAGCGAAAGGCGCGGAATTAGAAAAAGCATGGCATGAAAAATTCGCTGCCTATGCGAAAGCTTATCCGGAATTAGCCGCTGAATTTACCCGTCGTATCGAGAAAAAATTGCCGGCTGATTGGGCAAGAGAATCTCAAGCCTTCATTGACCATTTACAAGCGAATCCGGCAAGCATTGCCAGCCGTAAAGCATCACAAAATGCCATCGAAGCTTACGCGAAAGTGTTACCGGAATTACTCGGCGGTTCTGCCGACTTGGCAAGCTCCAACCTCACCCTTTGGTCCGGTTCTAAACCGATTCGCGCGACTCAAAACGTAGATGGCAACTACCTCAACTACGGCGTACGTGAGTTCGGTATGGCGGCAATCATGAACGGTATTGCGCTTCACGGCGGTTTCATTCCTTATGGCGCAACCTTCTTAATGTTTATGGAATATGCCCATAACGCGATTCGCATGGCGGCATTAATGAAACAACGCAGCTTATTCGTGTTCACACATGATTCCATCGGTTTAGGCGAAGACGGTCCAACCCACCAACCGGTTGAACAAACCTCCGCATTACGCTTAATCCCGAACTTGAACACATGGCGCCCTTGCGACCAAGTAGAATCTGCCATTGCTTGGAAAGCGGCGATTGAAAGAACCGATGGCCCAAGCGCATTAATTTTCACCCGTCAAAACTTGGCACAAATGGACCGCACTTCTGAGCAATTAGCTAACGTGGCGCGCGGTGCTTATGTATTAAAAGACTGCACTGGCACGCCGGATCTGATTTTCATTGCGACCGGCTCTGAAGTGGAATTGGCAGTGAAAGCCGCAGAACAATTAACCGCAGAAGGCAAAAAAATCCGTGTGGTTTCTATGCCAAGCACGAACGTGTTCGACAAACAAGACGAGGCTTATCGCGAAGCCGTATTGCCAAGTGCGGTGACTAAACGTGTGGCTGTTGAAGCAGGTATTGCCGACTTCTGGTACAAATACGTGGGTTTCAACGGTCGTATCGTTGGTATGCACAGTTTCGGTGAATCCGCACCGGCAGACCAATTGTTCAAACTCTTTGGTTTCACTGTCGATAACGTGGTGGCTAAAGCGAAAGAAATTCTTTAATTTCAGACCGCACTTTAAACAAAAAAACCACCTCTGTATAAGGTGGTTTTTTCTTATAATTCAAATCAATGAAATGAATGACCAGTCGTTTCTTTCAGAATTTTTATTCTAGCCAGGTTTTATGTCTTTAAAAGAATGATTAGACCTTTTTTGAGAGGTAATATGAGGCAAAAGAAATAAAGGGAGGAGGTATGATAAAACGTTGTGCTTGGTCGGAGGAGTTGCCAATTTATCGGGATTATCATGATAACGAGTGGGGCAATCCACAATTTGATGAGCAGAAATTATTTGAAAAGCTATGTTTGGAAGGTCAGCAAGCGGGGTTGTCTTGGATTACGATTTTGAAAAAGCGAGAAAATTATCGAAACGCTTTTTTTCAATTTGATCCGGAAAAAGTTGCCCAAATGACAGCTGAAGATATTGATCAATGTATGCAAAATCCGGGATTGATTCGTTACCGGGCAAAGCTAGAAGCCATTGTTAAAAATGCGCAGGCATTTCTTGCCATGAAAAAGTGCGGTGAGAATTTCAGTGATTTTATTTGGTCTTTTGTGAACCATCAGCCGCAAATGAATGATGTCCCCGATCTTTCGGTTGTTCCGGCGCAAACGCCGACGTCTATTGAAATGTCAAAAGCGTTAAAAAAACGCGGTTTTGTGTTTGTCGGTCCAACCACCTGTTATGCCTTTATGCAATCCATGGGATTGGTGAATGATCACTGGAATCAATGCCACTGTAAATCGCCGGATTAAACAGTGCGATCCCCCTTATTTTCCCGTATAATCACGCCATTATTTGGCTAGAAAAATGGTTGTCCAATGAAGAAAAATGCTTATACCTTAATTTCACTGTCAATTTTGACCGCACTTTATAGCGCAACAAGTGCCGCCGATTTAGCAAAACAATGTTTATCCGGCGTACCGCACTTTAGCGGTGAGGCGGTGTCCGAAAATCCAAATGATTTGCCGATTTACATCGAGGCAGACAGTGCGGAAATCAACCAATCTAACGGCGGTGTTTATAAAGGCAACGTAGATATCAAGCAAGGCGTTCGCCATTTGCAATCTGCGGAAGTGGAGATTCAACAGACAGGTACAGGCGATAACGTACAACGTTATGCGTTTGCGCGTGGCGGTTTTGATTACCGGGACAACCAAATTAATCTTTTGGGTGACGATGCGAAAGTGCATTTAAACAACAAAGATACGGATATTCAAAATGCCAATTATCAATTAGTGGATCGCCAAGGCCGTGGCGCGGCAGAAAGTGTAGAATTGCGTGATGACTATCGTGTGATGAAAAATGCCACCTTTACCTCTTGTTTGCCGGACGATAATTCTTGGTCTATTTACGCCAATGAAATGCGCCAACATGTAAAAGAAGAATATGCGGAAATGTGGCATGCCCGTTTACGCGTACATGGCGTGCCGGTATTTTATACACCGTATTTACAGCTTCCAATTGGCGATCGCCGTCGTTCCGGTTTACTTGTGCCGGTTGTGGGACATTCCAGCCGTGACGGTTATTTCTATGCCCAGCCGGTGTATTGGAATATTGCGCCGAATTTTGATGCCACGATTGCGCCAAAATATATGTCTCGCCGTGGTTGGCAAGTCAACGGTGAATTTCGTTATCTTAGTGCCTTGGGTGAAGGGCAAATTGCCGGTGAATATTTGAATGATGACCGCTTAAGTGATTACGTCAGCGATAATCGTAAACGTCATTTATTCCATTGGAAACACAATGCAGCGTTTGCACAGGATTGGCGCTTAGATATTGATTACACCAAAGTGAGTGATAAACGTTATTTTACCGATATTGATTCCAACTATGGTAGCAGCACCGACGGCTATACGAATCAAATCGCGCGTTTAGCCTATTATCAACCGAACTACAATATTGCCCTTTCCGCCAAACAATTTCAAATTTTTGATGAAGTAGATGTTGGGCCTTATCGTGCGTTACCGCAAATTGACTTCAATTATTACCAGAACGGTTTGCTTGACGATAAACTCGATTTTAAACTCTTTTCTCAAGCAGTACGCTTTGATAATGACAGTGCAAGCATGCCAAAAGCGTGGCGTTTCCACCTTGAGCCAAGTTTAAATAGTACGTTGTCAAATCGTTACGGTAGCGCAAATTTTGAAACTAAATTATATGCGACCCATTACCAACAAAAGCAGGGTAACGCAGCGGACGCCGAGGATGTTGAAGATCATGTGACTCGCGTGATCCCACAATTTAAAGCGGATTTCCAAACCGTATTGGCGAGCAATAAGAGTTTCTTAGACGGCTACACACAAACCCTTGAGCCGCGTGTGCAATATTTGTATCGCCCTTATAAAAACCAAAGCAATATCGGCTCGAAACAAAATTCAGAGTATCTTGGCTTTGGATACGATTCTTCATTATTGCAACAAGACTATTTCTCTTTGTTCCGCGACCGCCGTTATAGCGGTTTAGACCGTATCGCGTCGGTGAACCAAGTGACGGTTGGTGGAACAATGCGTTTCTTTGATGAAAACAAAGAAGAGCGTTTTAATGTTGCCGCCGGACAAACCTATTATTTAGAATCTTCACGCATTGACGATGATCCACGTAATAAAACCTCCGGCTTATCTTCTTCTTGGGCGGTTGAGTCTAACTGGAAGATTGATGAACAATGGCACTGGCGTGCGAGTTTTCAATACGACCAACAGTTAGAACAAATTTCTTTGGCAAATACCGGCATCGAATTTAATCCAACGAACCATAATGTTATTCAGTTAAATTATCGTTATGTAAGTCGAGAATATATCGATCAAAACTTAACATCCAATGCTCAAGGCTACAATCAAGACATTAATCAGTTAGGGATTCAATTCGGTTGGGAATTAACGGATAACTGGGCAATCGTTGGGCGTTATTACCAAGATCTTTCTTTGCAAAAACCGGTAGAACAATACCTTGGTCTGCAATATAACACGTGCTGTTGGAGTGTTGGTGTGGGAGCAAGACGTTATGTCACAAGCCGTCAAAATCAAAGAAACGATGATATTTTTTATGATAATGCCATCGGCGTGACCTTTGAATTACGTGGTTTCGGCAATGATCACCAAAGCGGTATCGAAAATATGATGAGACGCGGCAAATTGCCTTATCTACAAGCGTTCAGCTTATATTAACCGTATGAGATAAATAAAAAACGTGAGCCATAAGCTCACGTTTTTCATTTTTAGATGGTATTAAAGTGCGGTCGTTTTTCTCTGTGTTTTTACGTTGCCAGAGCGCTCTGTAATCGCCCTTTGTTCTGCGCTAAAACAGTTTCTGCCTGCGCTTTATCTAATCCGCTCAACAGTATCATAATCGCTAATTTTGCATTGCCATTGGTGGTGTGTAAGGTTTGTTCGGCGGTAGTTTGGTCGCAATCAGTGGCTTGCATGACGATACGAATGGCGCGCGCTTTGAGTTTTTGGTTAGTGGCTTGTACGTCCACCATGAGATTTTGATAGCACTTGCCGAGACGAATCATGGCAGCGGTGGTGAGCATATTCAGCACCATTTTTTGCGCTGTACCGGATTTTAAACGGCTGGAACCGGTGAGCGCTTCAGGACCGACCGCAGTGGTGATGGCAATGTCTGCGATCTCGCTCATGATAGCGTTTGGGTTGCTGACCAAAGAAACCGTGGTAGCGCCGAGCTGTTTGGCATACTGCAATCCGCCGATGACATAAGGTGTACGTCCACTGGCTGCAATCCCAACCAACACATCTTTGCGACTAAAATGAATGTGACGTAAATCCTGTTCACCTGCTTCGCGATTATCTTCTGCCCCTTCTACGGCGTTGCGTAAGGCGGTTTCGCCACCGGCAATTAATCCCACGACCATGCTTGATGGCACGCCAAACGTTGGCGGACATTCAGATGCATCGAGTACGCCAAGGCGGCCGCTGGTGCCGGCACCCATATAAACCAAGCGTCCGCCGGACTGAAATGCCGCTACGATGTGTTCTACTGCCTGTGCGATTCGTGGCAGATTTTTCTCCACGGCGAAGGCCACTTGTTTGTCTTCATGATTTAACAGCGTGACAACCTCTAACGATGACAAGGCATCAATGTGCAAGGTGTTTGGATTGCGTTGTTCGCTTAACATCGTTTCAAGCGTTTTTAATAAATTGTGTTCGCTCATGCCTGTTTCTCCGCAGGAAAAATTGCGCCTAAACTGACTGCCCGTTGGGCGCCTGTCACACTTGGCAAATTAGACGGTTGGTTGTGTAAACGACGATAGGCAAGCCAAGCAAAGGCAGCGGCTTCCACATAGTCTGCATCCAAGCCTTCATCATTGGTCGGGCGGCATTGCCATTGCGGTAATAGCGCTTGTAATCGCGCCATCAGCAAGCCGTTTTTTGTACCACCGCCGCAGACCAATACACGGCGTGGTAATGACGTTTCAAGTTGATTTAATGCGATTACAATGCTTTGTGCGGTAAATTCTAACAAGGTTGCTTGTACGTCTTGTGGTGGTATCTCGCCTAAAAGTGCGGTGGTTTTTTTTAATGTTTTTTCAAGCCAAGCAAGATTGAATAACTCACGCCCGGTACTTTTTGGCGGAGGTAGTTGGAAATAAGGATCTTTCAGCATCTCCGCCAATAATTCTGAACGCACTTTGCCACTACGCGCCCATTGCCCGTCAGTATCATAAGATTTTCCTAGATGGCGTTCGATCCAAGCGTCCATCAGCGCATTGCCTACGCCAGTGTCGTAGCCAATAATCGGTTGATGGGGAAAGAGGATGGAAATATTACTGATACCGCCAATATTCAGCACCACCGTCGCCCAGTTGTCATCATAAAACCACGCTTGATGAAACGCCGGCACTAACGGCGCGCCTTGCCCGCCAAATGCCATATCTTTACGACGGAAATCTCCAATAACATCAATACCGGTGAGGGCGGCAAGCAGATTCATGTCGCCTAATTGCATGGTGAACGGAAAATTACCTTGTGGCGCATGCCAAACAGTTTGTCCGTGGCAACCGATAGCGCGAATTTGCTGTGGTTGCAGTTGGTGACGGGTGAGAAAATGATTAACCGCCTCAGCGTAAAGTAAGGCTAAGCGCTGATCTAATTCGCCCAGCTGCTGCAAGGTGGCGCTGCCTTGAGAAATTAATTGCAATAAATCTTGCCGCAAATCTGCCGGCATCGGGGTGAATTGTGCTGCGATAAATTGCGTTTTTTCGCCAAATGTCATCAGCGCGATATCTACACCGTCCAAACTGGTGCCGGACATGATGCCGAGATAATATTCTTGTTGCATGGCGGCTTATCCTTAACTTAACTCGAAATGGCAAGAATGATATACTAGCGCGCAATTTTTAGCGAACAAAAGAGACATTTTTATGACAACTCAAGCACTCAGCGTCGTCATTTTGGCGGCCGGCAAAGGCACCCGCATGTATTCCGATTTACCCAAAGTCTTACATCCGATTGCGGGCAAACCGATGGTAAAACACGTTATCGATACGGCGAAACAACTTGGCGCGCGCAATATTCATTTGGTTTACGGACACGGTGGCGATTTGATGCAACAACGCTTAGCCAACGAACCTGTCAACTGGGTTTTGCAAACAGAACAGCTCGGCACAGGCCATGCCATGCAACAGGCCGCACCGTTTTTTGCGGATGATGAAAATATTTTGATGGTGTACGGCGATGGACCGATGATCACGCCTGAAACCTTGCAAAAGTTGATTAATGCCAAGCCTGAAAATGGCGTTGCTGTTTTAACGGTGGTATTGAATAACCCAACAGGATATGGCCGAATTTTACGTGAAAACGGTAAAGTCGTTGGCATTGTGGAGCAAAAAGATGCCTCACCGGAACAACGGGAGATTCGTGAGATCAATACGGGGGTTTTGGTTGCTGACGGCGCGAGTTTTAAAAAATGGCTTGCTCAGTTAGACAATAATAATGCGCAAGGCGAGTATTACATTACAGATGTCATTGGGCTAGCAAATCGTGATGGGCGTGCTGTTGTTGCAGTACAAGCTGAGGATTTTATGGAAGTTGAAGGTATTAATAACCGTCAACAATTAGCGCGCATGGAGCGTTATTTTCAGCGTAAACAAGCGGATAAACTGATGTTGGCAGGCGTGATGTTGTTAGATCCTGAGCGTTTTGATTTGCGTGGCAACTTGACTCACGGCAAAGATGTTGAAATTGATGTTAACGTGATTTTAAACGGCGAAGTGCGGTTGGGAAATCGGGTGAAAATCGGTGCCGGTTGTGTGCTGACAAACTGTGACATCGGCGATGACGTAGAAATTAAACCGTATTCCGTACTTGAAGATGCTACCGTGGGTGCCAAGGCGGCTATCGGTCCATTCTCCCGCTTGCGTCCGGGCGCAGAACTGGCAGAAAACACCCATGTGGGCAACTTTGTGGAAATTAAAAAAGCACAAATCGGCAAGGGATCCAAAGTGAACCACTTAACCTATGTGGGCGATGCGGAAATTGGTCAAAATTGTAATATCGGTGCAGGCGTGATTACCTGTAACTACGATGGTGCCAATAAATTTAAAACCACTATTGGTGATAACGTCTTTGTCGGCTCCGATAGCCAACTTATTGCGCCGGTGACGATTGAAAGCGGTGCAACAATTGGCGCTGGTTCCACCATCCGTTACGATGTTAAACGCGACGAACTGGTCACCACCCGTGTACCACAAAAACACGTACAAGACTGGGAAAGACCGAAGAAGAAATAGTTCGGTTTAATCTAAGTATTCACAAGAGCAATATGGCTGCGCTGTATTGCTCTTTTTTATTTATGGTATTTGAGGAATAAAGTGCGGTAGGTTTTTACGGTGTTTTTGTCAGCGAATGTACTGGGTAAAACATGCAACCTACACAAGAAAACCACCAGAATCGGTAGTTTTGATAAAAAAGTGCGGTTAAAAACGTTGATGTTTCCAACCGCACTTTACCCCGGGATGTGACCCATCGCATGACAGACATTCATTTGTCATGCACCGCTATTAAAACATTGGCAACCCATTGTTTTAGGCTGTCACCGAAATTCCCAGTAAAGAGTTTGTCTCTACTTTGACATGTCTTTAGTGTACAAAAATAAAATTTAAAAACAGGGAAGCCGATCACATTTTTGAACATTAACGTCTAAAAAAACATCATTAAATGCCTATTTTCCCTCGATTACAGCGTTCTTTTCGTACAAAATTTGACGGTCTTATTTAGGGTGTTATACTCCCGCCACCTTAATTACAGAGAAGAATAAAATTATGCTAAAAAAAGCAACATTGACAGGTTTACTGTTATTTGGCATGTTTTTCGGTGCGGGAAATTTAATTTTTCCGCCAAGTCTAGGTGCCTTGTCCGGAGAGAATTTTTGGCAAGCCATTAGTGGCTTTGTGTTGTCCGGCGTGGGCATTGCCATTCTCACCTTGGTGATCGGTGCACTTAACCCGAAAGGTTATGTGTATGAAATTTCCATAAAAATTGCCCCTTGGTTTGCTACCTTATATTTGGTTGCGCTTTACCTCTCTATTGGACCGTTCTTTGCGATTCCGCGTACGGCAACGGTGGCATACGAAGTGGGTGTGGCTCCTATGTTGCCGACATCATTTAGCGCTACCGGGTTGGTTATTTTTACGGTGATTTATTTTATTGCAGCCTATTTGATTGCGTTAAATCCATCCAACATTCTCGACAGTATCGGCCGTATTTTGACCCCAATTTTCGCCCTTCTTATTGTGTTGTTAGTCACATTAGGCTTCTTCCAATATGGCGATACCACACCGTCTTCTGCTCTTAGCGACTATGCGACTTCTGCGTTTGGGACCGGATTCATTGAAGGGTATAACACCCTTGATGCCTTGGCTTCTGTAGCATTTAGCGTGGTGGCGGTACAAACCTTGAAGCAGCTCGGTTTCCGAAATAAACAGGAATATGTTTCTACGGTGTGGCTAGTGAGTCTTGTGGTGGCTTTAGGTTTTAGTTTGCTGTATATCGGTTTGGCGTATTTGGGCAACCATTTCCCTGTGCCTGCGGATGTGATGGCATCTGATGCGAACAAAGGCGTGTATATTCTTTCTCAAGCAACACAAGCGATTTTCGGGGCTAACGCGCAAATTTTCTTGGCTGTGATGGTGACCATGACCTGTTTTACCACGACAGCCGGTTTAATTGTTGCCGTTTCCGAGTTTTTCCGTGAGCGTTTCCCTCAGTTGGGTTACAAAACCTATGCTACGCTGTTTACCTTGATTGGGTTCGGTATCGCAAATTTAGGCTTGGGCGCAATTATTCAATATTCTATTCCGGTGTTGTTGGTGCTCTATCCGATCACGATTGCCATTGTTCTGTTGATTATTGTGAATAAATTTGTGGCGTTATCTAAAATCGGCATGCAACTTACGATTGCGTTGGTGACGGCAATTTCTCTTGCCGGCGTCATTGCAGATCACTATCCATTGGCATGGTTAACAGATTTTCTTCATCATTTGCCGTTTGCGGAGTATTCCCTTTCTTGGCTTACGCCGGCACTGGTGGGGATTGGGCTTTCTCTGGTGTTACCGCAGCGACAACGCAGTGAAACTTTTGAAATGGACTAATAATAGTGACGGCGAATTAAAAAGATTCGCCGTCTTTTTCTGAAAAACGTTTTTAAAATCGACCGCACTTTGGGCAATAGACTGAAAGTGCGGTCTGTTTTTTCTGTGTTTTTATTTTGCTTTTACTGCTGCAAACGCCTGTTCCATGTCGGCGAGGATGTCATCAATATGTTCTAATCCGACGCTGATACGAATTAAGTCAGAGGTGACACCTGCGCGGTTGAGCTCTTCATCGCTTAATTGGCTATGCGTGGTGGTTGCCGGGTGGCAGGCAAGAGATTTTGCATCACCGATATTTACTAACCGTAAAATCATTTTGAGTGCATCGATAAATTGGGCACCGGCTTCGCGACTGCCTTTAATACCGAAGCTTAACAAGCCGGATGCGCGTCCACCGAAATCCCGTTGAATCAATGGATTACGAGGATCTTGTGGCAATGCAGGATAGTTAACCCAAGTGACTTGCGGGTGGTTTTGCAAATATTCAGCGACTTTTAAAGCATTCTCGCAGTGGCGTTCTAAGCGTACGGAGAGCGTTTCCAGCCCTTGTAATAATATGAAAGCACTCATTGGGCTGATGACGGCACCGGTATTGCGTAAGCCGACAACCCGCACGCAACCGATAAATGCCGCGGCACCGAGTGCGTCAGCATACACAACGCCATGATAGGATTCGTCCGGCTGGGTCAGCGTTGGGAAACGTTTCGCTTGGGCTTTCCAATCAAATTTACCGCCATCAATAATCGCGCCGCCTAAGGTGGTGCCATGACCGCCCACGTATTTGGTGAGGGAATGGACAACGATATCTGCCCCTAATTCTAATGGGCGACAAATCATTGGGGTCGCAACCGTATTATCTACCACTAACGGCACGCCTGCCTGATGGGCAAAATCTGCGAATTTCGGCAAATCTATAACATCAATGGTTGGGTTACAGATGCTTTCACAGAACACCAATTTGGTTTTGGTATCGGCGAGTTTCATAATCTCTTCCGGTTTGCTAGGATCCACAAAGCGGACTTCAACACCTTTGCGTTTTAGGGTTTGGGTGAAATAGGTGACAGTGCCGCCATAAATACGGTTAGAGGAAATAATGTTATCGCCGGCTTCAGTTAAAATTTCGAGCACATAGTTAATTGCCGCCATGCCGCTTGAAGTTGCTACTGCACCGATACCGCTTTCTAAGGCGGCCATACGCTGTTCTAACACATCGGTAGTTGGATTCATTAAACGGGTATAAATATTACCCGGCACTTTTAAGTTGAATAAGTCGGCACCGTGCTGAGAATTGTTAAACGCGTAACTGGTGGTTTGATAAATGGGCACGGCCACAGCATTGGTCGTCGGGTCTGCATGGAAGCCTTGGTGTAACGCAATCGTATCAAGTTTCATAAAACATCCTATTGTTAATATCTTGTTAAGTAACTCGCAAATACTAATCCTGTGGTGTGAATAAGTCCAACCGAATTTACGATACGGTTATTTTCTTCTCCGCACTCATTGGCATAGAAACTCTGTGCTATGATATCGCGCTCTCACGCCAATGTGTTTTAGATATGATGAAAAAGAGGGAAGGTAAAACGCTTTCTATGAAAAAGAAAAACCAAATTTTAGTGACATTATCCGTGGTGGCGCTGTTAGGTGGCTGCTCGGAAGATGAAGTGCAACGGGATGTGTACAACAGTCTGGACGATTGCATCGCGGACTGGATTAGACCGGAATTATGCGAACAGGATAAATCTCAAAGCGCAAACACGGACCCTGTGGCAAATAACAATGGCAGTGTGGCGAGCAGCGAAAATAACGCGGTTGCCGGCGACAATAATGCAACGCCAACGACCACAGCCAGCGGCGATGAAGGCCCTTCTATCGGCAGCGCCATTGCGGGGGCTGCAGCAGGTTATATGATCGCCAAAGCCATGAGTGGTTTTCTAGGCCCGAGTTACAATCCCAATAACCGTGCCGTTTCAACGCCAACAGGGCAAATTATTCGACCGCAAGGCAACCATTCTGTGGGCAAGCCGGTGTTGGTTAAGGGTGGTGCCGGCAGCGCAAACAGCAAACCGATTTCGCGCGGTGGGTTTAGTAGCAGTAACACCAGTAAAAGTGGCGGTGGTTAATCATGAAACGTATCACCGGTATTCCAACCCGTCCCGACATGGTGCAACAGCTACTTGAGGTGGGCTTTGATTATTACAATCTGCCTTCTACCGATGGCTCGCATTATTGGTCGGACAATGTTGCCTACGAATTTACGTTGGCGGAAATCGACAAAATCGAAGATGCTACTAACGAATTACATGCCATGTGTATGGATTTCGTTGCCGATGAAGTGAAACAAGGCGATTACGAGCATTATCGGTTTACCGATTTACAAAAAAATCTGATCGAACAATCTTGGCGTGAAAACGCACCACACTTATATGGCCGTTTTGATTTCGGTTATGACGGCGACAATCTCAAAATGTTTGAATATAACGCCGATACGCCGACCTCTTTGCTAGAGGCAGCAGTGGTGCAATGGCAGTGGTTGGAGCAAGTGGAAGGCTTACCGAATCGTGACCAATTCAACTGGATTCACGAAGAATTGATTACCCGTTTTTCCGTACTGCAACAGCAAAGCGGTAAAACCGGTTTTCATTTTGCCGCCATGGCAGATGCCGGACGGGAAGATTGGGGCAATTTGGATTATCTTGCCGATGTGGCGTATAACGCCGGCTGGCATATCCACCGCTTGACCATTGAAGACATTGGCTACGACAACGACACGCAACAATTTGTCGATCTCAACAATCAACCCATTGAAGCGTTGTTTAAATTGTATCCGTTAGAATGGATGACGACCACTGAATATGCCCCACATATGCTAAACAGCGCCACACAATTTTTTGAACCGGCATGGAAATTATTGCTGAGCAACAAAGCGCTGCTTGGAAAACTGTGGCAAAAACACCCGAACCACCCGTATTTATTGCCGACCTATTTTAATCGACATGACATAACGGATCGTAAATCCATTTGGATGAAAAAGCCGTTATTAGGGCGCGAAGGTGCCAACGTGTTTTATTATGAAAAAAGCAACGGCTTGGAGTTTGCCGCCAAAGGTAGTGAACATTCAAATTTCTATGCCAATGCCGGTTATATTTATCAACAGAAATTTGAGTTACCGAATTTTGATGGGATGTATCCGGTTATCGGTTCGTGGGTGGTAGGCGATGTGGCCTGCGGCATGGGCTTGCGGGAAGATTTCACCGCCGTCACCGGCAATGACAGCCATTTTATCCCCCATTATTTTGTGGAATAAAATGGCTTAGTCGTGTTTTACATACACGTCAAAACGGTGATTCTTCGTTTCGCGGGAAAAGTGCGGTGCTTTTTGTGCGAGAAAATCAGCGTAGTCGGGGCGCTTGACCACGACGCGCTGACGGGCGAGTTGAAGCGCAGGCGCAAGCAGTTCGTCCGCATCTAAATCGGCACCGACCAAATGTTGAAACACACGCATTTCTTTTTTCACCAAGGCGCTTTTGGCTTTGTGCGGGTACATGGGATCGAGATACACCACATCGGCGAAATCTGAGTCAGGATTTAGTTGATTGATATGTTGATAAGGCAACAGTTGCATGTTTTGTTGCATCCACGGGCCGATTTCTTCGTCGGCATAAGCGCGTTGCAAGCCATCTTGTAACAACAAACGCACCACCGGATGGCGTTCAACGAGTTTCACTTGGCAACCGAGCGCCGCCAATACAAAGGCATCACGCCCTAAGCCTGCCGTGGCGTCAATGACTGTCGGCAGCTTGTCTTGTTTAATGCCTACTGCTTTTGCCACTGCTTCGCCACGCCCGCCACCAAATTTACGGCGATGTGCCATGGTGCCGCCGACAAAATCCACAAATACCGCGCCTAATTTTGGCTCGTCTAATTTGCGTAATTCTAAGCGCGTCACGCCTTCCGCTTCCGTCCACACTAACGCCAACGGGCTGTTGGGATCATGTGTTAAGCCAGCTTCCGCAAAAAGTGCGGTAGAATTTTGCAGTGTTTGGGTTTCGCAGAGGAGTTGGATATTCATGTTTATCCCTTTCTCACCAACCAAACGCCCGCTTCCATGTGTTCCGTGTAAGGAAACTGATCGAACAAGGCGGCTTTTTCAATGTGGTGGGTTTGGCTGAGCGTTTTCAGGTTGTCGCACAACGTATGCGGGTTGCAGGAAATATACAAAATACGCTCATATTGTTGCACCAGTTTAACGGTCTCCGCATCTAAGCCGGCACGTGGCGGATCAACGAAAATGGTGTTGCATTCATAGGCTTTCAAATCAATGCCTTTTAAGCGATTAAATTCGCGCACGCCTTGCATGGCTTGCGTGAATTCTTCCGCTGACATTCGGATGATTTGTAAATTGTTTATCTGATTCGCTGCGATGTTAAATTGCGCGGCGGCTACCGAAGGCTTGGCAATTTCTGTGGCCAATACTTTGCGGAAATTTTGCGCTAGTGCGATAGAAAAATTGCCGTTGCCGCAATAGAGCTCTAATAAATCCCCATGGCTGTTACGCGTGCAATCCACCGCCCATTCCAACATTTTGCTGTTTACTGCCGCGTTTGGTTGCGTGAAGCTGTTTTCCACTTGGCGATAAATGTAGTCTTTACCGTGAACGTTTAGGATTTCATCTACATAATCCTGTTCCAGACAAATTTTCTGCTTGCTGGCACGTCCAACAATTTGCACATTAAAACCTTGCTGTTGGAGTTGTGAACGCAAGGTTCGCGCTGTGGTTTGCCAATCTTCATCCAAGGCTTTGTGATACAATAAACTGACGATAATCTGTTGGCTTTGTGTGCTTAAATAATCAATTTGAAACAGGCGGTGGTGTAATACCATTTGCTGTTTTAACAACGGTAACAACGCCGTCATCATGCGATTAATCAGTTCGCTGGCGATAGGAAAATTGTCCACCCGATAACGTTGTTTGCTCTGTTGATCGAACATGATGTGATAGAAATCATCGCCTTCGTGCCAAATTCGAAACTCTGCCCGCATGCGGAAATGCTGCTTTGGCGAGGAGAACACCTGTAAATCAGGTGCATTAAATGGCGATAAAAGTGCGGTCAGTTTTTGCTGCTTTTCTGCGAGCAATTCGGCGTAACGATCAACGGGTAAATTAAGCATAGCATTCATGGAATTGGCGGTCGTAAAAACAAAAGGCTCGGAATCCCAAGCCTTCTGATTGTTGTTTAAGTCATTAGTCTGCCGAGTAGTCGTCCAGATTATCCACACCAACCACGCCGGATAAGGTGTAAAGGCGTTTGTTGGTAGAGATGCGACTGCGGTATTTTTGCCAGGTTTTTTCGAAGAAGGTTTCCGCTGCACGTTCACCGCGGCAGAAAGCAACAAAGCTTTTTTCTTCCTTGGTTACCGGCTTACGTTCGCCTGAATCTAATGCGCGGAAGGCTTGTCCGTATTGTTCTAAAGTTTGTGCTTCTTTGATGGTGTAATCACCGTGACGGGCAAAACCACGTGGATAGTTTTTGTCGTCAAAAAAACGACGGGTTACGCTAAAACTCTCAGCCATATAATCCTCTAAAAATAGGTATCGAAAATAAAATCGGCAGGCATTAAACCAATTTTTGTTTATTTTTGCAATAAACCTTTTACGGTTTCGACATATTCGCTCACAAAAGTGTTTTCATCATGTGCCAAGCCTTCCATATTCACACGATATTTACCGTTTACATAGAAATCAGGTACGCCACGTACTTGGTATTTTTCGACTAAATGTTGTTGTTTGGTGACTAAACCGTTTACTGCAAAGCTGTCAATACCACCGTCGAATTGTTCGGCAGATACACCGTTATCAATAAAGATTTGGCGAATGTCGTTCATCGAGTTCAGCATATTGGTTTGTGCCGCTTTAAATAATGGCATTTTCACTTTTTCTTCTGCTTTAATTGCAATGGCAAGCGCCCAAGCACGCGTTAGATTTTCAGATTGGCGACCTAAAAAATCCACGTGATATTGTTTGAATAACGTGCCTTCCGGCAGGCTCTCACTAATTTTTTGTGGAATGTGAAATTGTGTTTCAAAGTGATAGCAATGTGGGCAATAAAAAGAGAAAAATTCTAATACTTCCGGTTGCGCGCTGTGTTGTTGCCCTTCTACCACAACATATTGTTTACCTTCCGTTAAGTTAGCCGCTTGAACAGAAACAGATAGCGCTGCTGTCAGCGCTAAAAATAACCATTTTTTCATTTGTTATCCTTAATAATCGATTTATTTAATAATACCGCGCGCTTTTAATAGCGCGGTTTTAAAGTCTTCTTCGTAATCTTTTTTAATGCCGGGAATCGGCTCGAATTTGTCTTTGCCGGCCATTTTTAAGTGATAAATAACGACTTCGTCAGGCAGTTCCGTAAGCGGTTTGTCAAACCCGGCTTCATCAGCGATTTTTTGTAAAATCTGCATTAATGAGAGATCGGCGTCTTTAGACCAATAAGGTTGTAAAAGTTCCAACATTTCATTCAGGCGATGACATTTCATTCGCATTTCCTTATTATTGAAAAATAATTAGGCGAGATCATACTGTAATTAACCTCGGAAGAAAATATGACAATTTCAATTAGTGCCGTCATTCTAGCCGGCGGACAAGCCAAGCGAATGGGGGGAGTGGATAAGGGATTGCAATTATTGCATAGTAAGCCGCTGTTTCAATTCATTTACGATCGCCTACATTCGCAGGTGGAACAGGTTTCGGTTAATGCTAATCGCAATCAGGCAATTTATGCAACAGCCGGGTTACCGGTATTTAGCGATAATATCGAAGGCTTTCAAGGGCCGTTAAGTGGGATTTTGGCCGCGTTGGAACGTGCTGACACGAATTTTGTGTTATTTGTCCCTTGCGATAGCCCCTTCTTCCCGGACAATTTACTGGAAAAATTGAAAAGTGCGGTGGATTTTCACGGCGTTTCTATTGCTTACGTGCATGATGGCGAACGTGAACATCCTACGTTTTGTTTAATGGCGCGCAGCCTAAAAGACAAGTTGGCGGCTTATTTAGCTTCAGGCGAACGCAGAATGTTGCAGTTTATGCGCCAAAACGGGGCGGTAAGTGTGGATTTCTCAGAAAATAAGGCGGCGTTTACCAATATCAACACATTGGATGAGTTGCAGCAGTGTAACGTGCAATAATCGTGAGCTATTTATTGCATGCTAGAGAAACAGTATAATGAGTGCTAGGCTTGAGTTAGTTTGTTTTCTTCCACCGAGATTCAAGGATTTTTATGATTAAAAAACTTTCCATTCTTTTTTTAGCCTCCTTGTTGAGTGCTTGTTCCCTTTCCTCGTATGTGCCTTTCATGGGCGACAAAAAAACGGTCATTGACTTAGATGAAGATAAAATCGACCAAAAATCTTACGCTACCGCGTATGAGGCTACCGTCGCGACCTACCAAGGGCGTGTGCACAGCGATTTTAATGTTAATTCTTTCGCCAGTGGTGCTAATGATTGGTATTTAGGCCGAATTCTTGTACCTGTTGAACAAATTAAAGAAAGATTGTATAGCCCACAGGGTCAGGATTCCGATGTTTATGCCTACTACAGTGGCGTTGTACATGCCTCTGCGTTGCAAAATAATTTCGGCAAACTAAATGCAAAATGCTGGAGTCACCTCGATGTGCCGAGTGTGACACAAGGTATTTATGACGCCATGTTAGATTTGAAAAAAGATAAAGTGCGGTCTGAAAATGACGAATATATCATGCAAGGTTCCGAGCAATTACTTAAGTTATGCACCGGAAAATAATTTACAAAACTGTCGGTATTTACCGGCAGTTTTTGTATTTTAAGTCCTAGCTGAAAGGTTTTTGTGGGGGGTAGGCACCCCATTGATACCCTCGTAGAAACAAGGAGACAGAATGTTTAATTTACCCGAAAGCAACATTCATTTAGCGGCTCAAGCTGACAATAAGCAACAAGCCATTACGCTGGCAGCCAATGCCCTTGAACAGGCCGGTTATGTGGAAAGCGGTTATTTACAAGGCATGTTAGGGCGCGAACAACAAACACCAACTTTTTTAGGCAATGGCATCGCCATTCCGCACGGCACGTTAGACACCCGTGGTATGGTAAAAAACACCGGCGTGCAGATTTTCCAATTTCCACAAGGGATTGAATGGGGCGAAGGTAACATCGCTTATGTGGTGATCGGCATTGCGGCACGTTCTGACGAGCATTTGGCATTATTACGCCAGCTAACTCACGTTCTCGGCGATGAAGACACGGCAGCCAAATTAGCCACGCTCACCGATGTGAAAAAATTCCGCGCCATTTTAATGGGCGAAGCGGACGAATTTAATGTGGCTGATGAAAACATCAGCTTGGATGTGGACACCAGCAGTTTGCTCACCTTAATCGCCATTAATGCCGGCAAATTAGAACAACAAAGTGCGGTCAATCATCAGTACGTTTCGGAAGTCATTGCCAATCCAGCATTGCCGTTGGCGCAAGGCCTATGGGTGACCGATGCCGCCGTAGGAAACCAGAAGAATGGGTTGGCGTTCAGTCGCGCAAAACAGCCGTTTAATGTGAATAATAAAATGGTGCATGGCGTGGTAACGGTGGCATATGCCAACGAGCAAATTGATGAAACGTTAGCTCGTCTGTTAGATGCCGAAGTACAGCAAATCTTGTTAAACGGTGGCAGCGATCAAATCGTGGCGGCATTAAATGGCAAGCGGATTCCGCAAGTCGCGACACAGACAACATCAACCATTTCTGTCATGCCATCTGTCACGGGAAGTCGTGTTGTCGGCACCTTTACCATTCGTAACGAACATGGCTTACACGCCCGTCCTAGTGCCATTTTAGTGAACGAAGTGAAAAAATTTACTTCTCAAATGACCGTGGAAAACCTCACGCGCGGCAGTGCGCTGGTGAGTGCTAAGAGCTTGATGAAAATTGTCGCTTTGGGCGTAACGCAGGGGCATCGTTTACGTTTTGTGGCAGAGGGCGAGGATGCGCAAGCCGTAGTGGAAGCTATTGGCAAGGTGATTGCGTCAGGACTTGGCGAAGCGATTTCTGCCGTGCCACCAAGTGAACCGGACACCATTGAAGTGATGGACCAAGTTGCACCAACCACTTCTGAGCCAACAACTTCTGCCCCAAGTGGTGAAAGTGCGGTGGAAAATCTGAGTGAATCTGTAGAAGGGGTTTTTGAAGTCAAAAATGAACATGGATTGCATGCGCGCCCGGCGGCGATCCTCGTCAGTGAAGTGAAAAAATATAACGCCAATGTTGCTGTACAAAATCTTGATCGCAATACGCCATTTGTCAGCGCAAAAAGCTTAATGAAAGTGGTGGCGTTAGGTGTAGTGAAAGGTCATCGTTTACGTTTTGTGGCCACCGGCGAGCAAGCACAACAAGCTATTGAGGGTATTGGTGCAGCAATTAACGCAGGATTAGGGGAATAATGATGGCAAAAGTCGCAACTATCACCTTAAACGCCGCATATGACTTGGTTGGGCGTTTAAAACGTATCGAATTGGGCGAAGTCAATACCGTGGAAACCCTTGGACTTTTCCCTGCGGGCAAAGGCATTAACGTGGCGAAAGTGTTAAAAGATTTAGGCGTTGATGTCACGGTGGGCGGTTTCCTTGGTGAAGATAACCAAGGGGACTTTGTTACGCTTTTCAACAAACTGGGATTACAAGACAAATTCCAGCGCGTGTCGGGCAGAACCCGTATCAATGTGAAAATTACCGAAACCGACGCGGATGTGACCGATCTCAATTTTTTAGGCTATGAAATCAGTGACAGCGCATGGCAACAATTTGTGGTGGATTCTCTCGCGTATTGTAAATCTTTCGACATCGTCGCTGTGTGCGGCAGTTTACCGCGTGGCGTGACGCCGGACTTGTTCGCCGATTGGCTAAAACAACTCCATCAGGCGGACATAAAAGTGGTGTTAGACAGCAGCAATACAGCGCTAGCCGCGGGGTTGAGCGCACGGCCTTGGCTGGTGAAACCGAATCATCGCGAATTAGAGGCCTGGGTGGGTTATACCTTAAATTCACTGGAAGAAATTGTGTCTGCCGCCAAGAAATTAAAAGCACAGGGCATTGCCAATGTGATTATTTCCATGGGCGCTCAAGGTTCCGTTTGGTTAAGTGACGAGGCTGTGATCCAAGCACAACCACCGAAATGTGAAAATGTGGTGAGTACTGTAGGTGCAGGCGATTCTATGGTGGCGGGCTTGATTTACGGCTTAATTAACGGTCTTCGACAAAAAGACACCCTTGCCTTTGCCAGTGCGGTGTCTGCTTTTGCCGTGTCGCAAAGTAACGTGGGCATTTCTGACCGCACGTTGCTTGAACCAATTTTAAACAATGTCAACATCACTGCCATTGAGGGATAATCTTATGCATATTTATTTGACTCCATCCGCGAATTTGGGTAACGCCAAAGCCTTTTTATTGCGCGAAATGCTAAGCAAGGCCGCGCAAGCACAACATCAAATCGTGGACAGTGCCGAGTCGGCAGATTTAATCATCGTTTTGGGGAATATTTTACCCAATAACGCTCAATTCAATGGCAAAAAAGTGTTTTTGGCAAACATTGACGAGCATTTCAACGCCCCTGAGAACTTGTTGGATACCGCCATTCAACAGGCGCAGGATTATGCTCCGCCTGCTGAAAGTGCGGTCGTTTCTAACAGTAAAATGAAAAATATTGTGGCGGTGACCGCTTGCCCGACAGGCGTTGCGCATACGTTCATGTCTGCCGAAGCCATCGAAACCTACGCCAAACAACAAGGCTGGCAGGTGAAAGTGGAAACCCGCGGACAAGTGGGGGCAGGCAATGAAATCACGGCGGAAGAAGTGGCGGCAGCTGATTTGGTGTTTGTGGCGGCGGATATTGACGTGCCGTTGGACAAATTCAAAGGCAAATTAATGTATCGCACCTCCACGGGGCTTGCGCTGAAGAAAACTGCGCAAGAATTCGATAAAGCCTTTAAAGAAGCCAAAATTTACGAAGGCGGCGCAACGTCCGCGGCGAAAGCCGAAGAGCACGGCGAGAAGAAAGGCGTCTATAAGCACCTGATGACAGGTGTATCGCACATGTTGCCGTTGGTGGTGGCGGGCGGTTTGCTTATCGCCATTTCCTTCATGTTCGGTATTGAAGCGTTCAAAGACGAAAACATCGCGGGTGGCTTGCCGAAAGCCTTAATGGATATTGGTGGCGGCGCGGCATTCCACTTAATGATCGCGGTGTTCGCCGGTTATGTGGCGTTCTCTATCGCCGACCGTCCGGGGCTTGCCGTGGGGTTAATCGGCGGGATGTTGGCGACGACCGCAGGCGCGGGGATTTTAGGCGGAATTATCGCCGGCTTCCTTGCAGGTTATGTGGTGAAAGGGCTTAATGATGTGATTAAATTACCACCAAGCCTAATGTCCCTTAAACCGATCTTAATTTTGCCGTTATTGGGGTCTTTCATTGTCGGCTTAGCCATGATTTATCTCATTAACCCGCCTGTCGCAAAAATCATGACGGCGTTGAGTGAGTGGCTAAAATCCATGGGCGATGTGAATGCCATGGTGCTTGGCGTGATTATCGGCACCATGATGTGTATCGACATGGGGGGGCCGGTAAACAAAGCGGCTTATACCTTCTCTGTGGGCATGATCGCCTCTCAGGTTTACACCCCAATGGCAGCGGCAATGGCAGCAGGCATGGTGCCACCAATCGGCATGGCTATCGCCACTTGGTTAGCGCGCAGTAAATTCACCTCCAATCAACGTGATGCGGGTAAAGCCTCTTTCGTACTTGGCTTCTGTTTTATCTCCGAAGGGGCATTGCCATTTGTGGCGGCAGATCCGCTGCGCGTGATTATCAGTAGCATCCTTGGTGGTGCCACTGCGGGGGCGATTTCCATGAGTTTAGGCATTACCTTGCAAGCGCCACACGGTGGTTTATTTGTGGTACCGTTTGTTTCTGAGCCGTTGATGTATCTTGCGGCTATCGCCATAGGTTCTGTCGTCACCGGTGTAATTTATGCGGTGATTAAACCGAAGGCGGAAGCATAAAGTTGAACAAAGTACGGTAGATTTTTACCGCATTTTTTATCTTATGAGGAAATCGTATGCCATTGAGTGAATCAGAAAAGCGCAGCCTTTTAGCTGAAAAAGGTATCGGCGCAACGATCTTAAAGCGTTTAGAAGAAATGGGATTAGATGATGTCAAAATACTGGCGGTGACGAGCCCTGATTTTATTCTTCAAAGAGGTGCCGAAATCACGGGGTCAACCTGTTGGCGAAATAGCCCACAAGCCAGAAAGGCCATTGAAACAGCAGTGAATTGGGCAAAAAGCAAGGTTTAGCCCTAAGGTAGTAACTTACTCTGATGGCGTGCGTCTCCTGATGCGTGCCAACCAGAGTAATGTATTACTCACGGTCGAGTCTCAAAAACGTTTTCAAAACCCACCGCACTTTTTATCCCTAATCCTGCTAATTCCTGCTATGATTTTCGCCGTTCATCAATATATTATTTCCTGAGGACCAATATGAAAAAATACGTTGCTTTAATCGCTCTCTGTTTCGCTTTTACCGCACAAGCCAACGACAGCATGGGGTTTGTGTCCACTGGTGGCGTGGAATACATCAAAAATGACAATATTGCCATGCAAAAAGAGAATCTGTTTATCAGCCTCGATAAAATTAAGGTGGACTACGAATATCAAAATCTCACCGACAAAGACATTACGGAAACTGTGCTATTCCCATTACCTGAGGTTTATCTTTATGATTACGGAGACTTTGCGGATACAGCAGGGTTAATTAATACCTTTAAAATCTACGCTAATGGTAAGGAAATTAAACCGCAAGTGCATGTGCGGGCGTTTCTTTATAAAACAGAAAAAGAAGGGACAGAGGAACAAAAATTGGTGCCTCATGATGTGACGGCGATTTTCAGAGATTGTGGTTTAACCGAGGAAGAATTGATGGAACCTTGGTTGCGCAAATCGGCATCGGCAGAGAATAAAATTTTGAAGTGTAAAGATCCTCGTTTAGCCAAATTTGAATTGGAAAAATATGAAGGTGAACTGTTTTGGGGCGGGCAAATTATTTATAGTTGGCAGCAAACCTTTAAAGCCTCCGACACGACTTACATCAGCCATGAATATGCCCCTTTGGTCGGTGGTGGCGTGTCTATCTCGTCTATATTAGAACTCGGTGAGGAGACACTGTTTACCGAGCAATATTGTATTGGTCCTGAATTTAAACATGCCATTAAAAAATTAATTCCTGAGGGCGGTGGTTCTTATCGTCAGTTGGGCTATATTTTAAAAACTGGGGCCAACTGGGCAAAACCAATCACCGATTTCACCTTAACCATTGAGCGACCAAAAGATCAGTTGGTGTCATTTTGCTGGAAAGGCAAAGGAGAAGTGAAGAAAGTCTTGCAAAACGACAAGGTGGTACAATTCCAAGTACAGGAAAAAGATTTCCTGCCACAACAGGATTTAGATGTGTTGTATGCACCGTAAAATAGTGAATGAGGAGTAAAAATATGCGCAAACTTATGGTGATGATGGCAATATTTTGGAGCATATTGAGCTATGGGAAAGAAGAGCGGGTTTATCCGCCTCAACCGCCTAAATTAGACTTTCCTATGCATTGGAGCGTCATTGCGTATAATCCGCATACCGGTGCCTTTGGTTACGGTGACAATAATATGAGCAAAGCGGCTGAAAGGGCTGCCTTGCAGGGATGTGTGCAGGCATCAAACGATGACAAAACCCAAGATTGCCGCGTTGTCGCTTCCGGCAATCATGTTTGTGTAGCACTCGCCGTCGGGCAGCAACCCAATATTTATGGCACGGCACAAGTCGGCTATCGAGACCCGGAAAAAGCGGAAGAGAAAGCTTTGTAGCAGTGTCATGTTCATGGGGAAAATTGTTCCGTGGTACTGTCTGCTTGTGGTAAATAAAAGGAGCAATCATGCCTCAACTCAATATAGAAAACGCGCAATTTCGACTGCATGAAAAACGTTTGCTAAATCTACCGCACTTTTGTGTCAAGACTCGGGATTATTGGGTCGTGGTGGGCAGTAACGGCAGCGGGAAAACGGCGTTTTCATTAGCGTTACAAGGGACATTGCCGCTTGAGGCGGGCGAATATCACTGTGATTTTGAACGCATTGGGTTGTTTTCTTTTGAACGGCAACAGCAAATTCTGGAACAAACTTTTAAAGATCGTAACAACGACACTGTGAGTCCAGACGATTTCGGCAAAACCGCACGTCAGACCATTTTGAACAGTAGTGATAAGGAAACCTTGTGTGACTCTTATGCGGCGCTGTTGCATATTACGTCGTTGTTGGATCGTCCGTTTATGTTGCTTTCTACCGGCGAGAGCCGCAAAGTGTTGTTGGCGCAGGCATTGGTTGCCGAACCGCAATTATTAATTTTAGATGAGCCTTTTGAAGGGCTAGATCAACAGTCTGTGTTGGATTGGCAACAATTGCTACAACAGCTCAATGAAAAAATGGCGTTGGTGTTGATCGTCAATCGCTTTTCCGACATTCCTTCTGCCGCTGATCATGTGGCGTTGTTAGATCACAACCAGTTAATTTTGCAGGGAGGGCGGACGGAGGTTGAGCAACAAAGTCTATTTCAACAAGTACAATATGCGGAACAAAACGTTGATGTGCCGTTGCCGGAAAGTGCTGTATCGCCGATTAAATTACCGCCGAATCAATCCCCTTTTAAACTAAAAAACGTTACTGTTCAATATGGTGAGAATGTCATTTTAAATCGGCTTGATTGGACAGTGGCGCCTGAGCAAAATTGGTGGATTAAAGGGCCGAATGGTGCGGGGAAATCTACGCTATTGTCGCTTATTTGCGGCGATCATCCGCAATCTTATGCTAATCATGTGGTTTTATTCGGTAAACAGCGGGGAAGTGGCGAAACCATTTGGGAGATTAAACGCAACATCGGTTATGTCAGCAGTCAGTTACACATGGATTATCGGGTCAACTGTTCTGCGTTAGAGGTGATTCTTTCGGGCTTTTTTGACAGCATCGGCGTATACCAAAGCGTTCCCGGCGCACTGCGGATCAAGGCGATGCAATGGCTTACGCGCTTGAATATGGAGGCGTTGGCAAATCGTCCGTTTCGTTCCCTTTCTTGGGGGCAACAGCGCCTGTTGTTGATTACCCGCGCGATGGTGAAACACCCGCCCATATTGATTTTAGATGAACCGTTGCAAGGCCTCGACGGCATGAATCGCAAACTGGTAAAGCACTTTATCGAACAACTGGTGAACAATAGTCAAACCCAACTGCTCTTCGTGTCCCACCAAGATCAGGACGCGCCGAATTGCATTACGCATGTGTTTGAATTTATCCCGCAAGGCGATGGATACGTTTATAAACAAAGTGCGGTGTGATTTTTAATTATTTTGACGAAGAACAACTATGGATATCGCATTCATTCTCGGCACGAAAATCGTTGAACTGACCCTTATTGTGTTGATGGGCTATGGGTTGGTGAAAAGCAAATTGCTTAAATCGGAAGACAGTAAGCCGCTGTCTATTATCGGGTTATATATCATCAGCCCCGCCGTCATGATTGAAGCTTTTCAGATTTCGTATACGCCGGAAATTCTAGAGGGATTAATGCTGTCTTTTGGGATGGCGGTGTTTTTACATGGTATGCTGGTGATTATCGGTGCAGTGTTAAAAAGTACACTGAAATTGGACCCTATCGAGCATGCGGCATCGATTTATGCCAATTCAGGCAATCTGATTATTCCCCTAGTGATGGGATTATTCGGTAAAGAGTGGGTGGTTTACGCCAGTTGTTTTATCATCGTGCAAACGTTTATGTTTTGGACACATTGTCGCCTGATTATTGCCGGAAAGGGCAATTTAACGCTGAAAATGGTGCTAAAAAATATCAATATTTGGTCGATCATGATTGGTTTAGTGATGTTTGCTTTGCAAATTAAACTGCCTGATACCATCAATGGTACGTTATCTTCCGTCGGGATGTTTATTGGGCCGAATGCCATGTTGATTGCCGGTATGCTGATTGCTTCTATTCCACTGCGGGATCTTTTCTCCTCTAAACGTATTTATTTGGTGACCTTCCTGCGCTTGTTGGTGATCCCATTGTTTTTAATGGTCATCATCAAACTTTGTGGTTTTTCCGGTTGGGTGCAAAACGGTGAAACGATCGCTTTGATTAGTTTCCTTGCAACAACAAGCCCAGCGGCTTCGACGGTCACCCAAATGGCGTTAATTTTTGGTAATAATCCACAAAAAGCCAGTGCCATTTATGGGGTTACTACCCTTCTTTGCATGTTTAGTATGCCCTTCATTATCGCACTGTATCAGTTGTGGTAAAAAGTGCAGTGGATTTTGAGGATGTTTAAAAACACGCTGAAAAACGACCGCACTTGTGTAAATGCGCAATTTTTAATTGTGAAACTGGAAAATTAGCTGTTATAATTCTGCGTTCGAAAAAGGATCCCTATTTTTTAAAGTTACATAATGGATAAATTTTTATGGCATTAGAGATTGAGAAAAAGAAAAATGAATCTGAGGCTTCCGTTGAAAAGTCTAAAGGATTAAACATTTTTTTATGGTTGTTAACCGTTGCAATCATTGCGGCGAGTGCATTTGGTAATATCTATTTCCAAGATCAATATTCCACCCCAATTCGCGTTGTTGCGGTTATCGTGTTGTTGTTGATCTCTTTAGGGGTTGCAGCGACAACCAATCAAGGCAGAAAAGCCCTTGGTTTCTTTCAAGATGCCCGTACTGAATTACGTCGAATTGTTTGGCCAAGCCGTCCGGAAGCAACGCAAACAACTTTTATCGTTGTTGGTGTGACCGTATTTGTGTCTTTAATTCTTTGGGGCTTGGATTCAATCATCGTTAGCATCATTACCTTCTTAACCGACTGGAGATTCTAAAATGACCGAAACCGCAAATAAAAAACGTTGGTATGTGTTGCAAGCGTTCTCCGGTTTTGAAGCGCGCGTAGCGACCACATTGCGTGAATACATCAAACTTCACAATATGGAAGAACAGTTTGGTGAAGTATTAGTGCCGACAGAAGAAGTTGTCGAAAATGTGGCAGGTAAACGTCGCAAAAGTGAACGTAAATATTTCCCGGGTTATGTGTTAGTACAAATGGAAATGAACGATGACACGTGGCACTTGGTGCGTAGCGTGCCACGCGTGATGGGTTTCATCGGTGGTACACCGGATAAACCGGCACCAATTAGCAATCGTGAAGCGGATATTATTTTAAATCGCTTAGAGCAAAATAGTGATAAACCGAAACCAAGAACGACTTTCCAACCGGGCGAAGAAGTCCGCGTCACCGAAGGACCATTTATGGATTTCAACGGTACAGTCGAAGAAATCGACTACGAAAAAGGCCGCTTGAAAGTCTCTGTATCTATCTTTGGTCGTGCGACACCGGTTGAGCTTGAATTTGGTCAAGTGGAAAAGAATAGCTAGTTAAAAATGTTCAAAATTTTGACCGCACTTTAAATCAACTAGGATAAAGTGCGGTCACTTTCTCAAGTATTTTACTTGAAAAACCGGTTGCGTTTGATTAGAATGCAGCCCTTTTTAACAACAGGGGAGCTAGCAATAGCGTTATCACCCATTTAGAGGAAACTAAAATGGCAAAAAAAGTCCAAGCCTACGTTAAGTTGCAAGTCGCAGCGGGTATGGCAAACCCATCACCACCAGTTGGTCCGGCATTAGGTCAACAAGGTGTGAATATCATGGAATTCTGTAAAGCGTTCAACGCTCGTACTGAGAGCTTAGAAAAAGGTTTACCAATTCCGGTTGTTATTACTGTCTATGCAGACCGTTCATTTACGTTCGTTACAAAAACCCCACCGGCAGCAGTTTTATTGAAAAAAGCAGCAGGTATCAAATCTGGTTCCGGTAAACCGAACAAAGATAAAGTGGGTAAAGTCACTTTAGATCAAGTTCGTCAAATCGCTGAAACGAAAGCAGCAGATATGACTGGTGCGACGATCGAAACCAAAATGAAATCAATTGCTGGTACTGCTCGCTCAATGGGCTTAGTGGTGGAGGAATAATACGATGGCTAAATTGACTAAAAAAATGAAAGCAATCAAAGCTGGCGTAGATTCTACTAAAGCATACGAAATCAACGAAGCAATCGCGGTGTTAAAACAATTCGCAACGGCTAAATTCGTTGAAAGTGTTGATGTTGCAGTAAACTTAGGTATCGATCCTCGTAAATCTGACCAAAACGTTCGTGGTGCAACTGTGTTACCACATGGTACAGGTCGTGAAGTTCGCGTGGCTGTGTTCACCCAAGGTGCGAATGCCGAAGCAGCTAAAGCAGCAGGCGCTGATTTAGTCGGTATGGAAGACTTAGCAGAGCAAGTTAAAAAAGGCGAAATGAACTTTGACGTTGTAATCGCTTCTCCTGATGCAATGCGTGTTGTTGGTCAATTAGGTCAAGTATTAGGCCCACGTGGTTTAATGCCAAACCCGAAAGTGGGTACTGTGACACCAAACGTTGCGGATGCTGTTAAAAATGCGAAATCCGGTCAGGTTCGTTACCGTAATGATAAAAACGGTATTATTCACACCACTATCGGTAAAGCAAACTTCTCTGAAGCGCAATTAAAAGAAAACCTTCAAGCGTTGTTAGCCGCTTTAACTAAAGCAAAACCTGCAACTTCTAAAGGTATCTTCATTAAGAAAGTCAGTCTTTCTACGACAATGGGTGCTGGTGTAGCTATCGACCAAGCTTCACTGTAATTCATCAAAGTAAAATGAAATATGACCGCACTTTTGTTAGTGCGGTTATTTTTTCCGGTGTTTATCATTGTTGAGTGGTGATTTTTTGTCATCGAGCATTTACAAACGATATTTCGACCGTTATAATCTTTGACCTTTTTAGATCGTAATTTATTTGCGGTTTAGTATTTCTGGTTGGTGCTTGACCTCATTCAAGCCCCGTCCAAGACCGTAGGGGAGCAATCTTAATCATCCTACGTAGATGGTGAACAGAATAAGAATTTTCTTGCTTCTGTGCACCGAATTCGTCCTAATAGTTGTTTTATTAGGTATTTAAATTCCGAGCAATCGGAGTGTATTCAGGAGCTAACAGCCAATGGCATTAAATCTTCAAGACAAACAAGCAATTGTTGCCGAAGTAAATGAAGCAGCCAAAGGTGCCCTTTCTGCTGTGATCGCGGATTCCCGTGGTGTAACAGTAGACAAAATGACCGAATTGCGTAAATCTGCACGCGAAGCCGGTGTTTCTATGCGCGTTGTTCGTAATACTTTATTACGTCGTGCGGTAGAAGGCACTGAATTCGAATGTTTGAAAGACACATTTACCGGTCCAACACTTATCGCATTCTCTACTGAACATCCAGGTGCTGCAGCACGTTTGTTCAAAGAATTTGCGAAAGCAAACGATAAGTTTGAACTTAAAGGTGCAGCCTTTGAAGGTAAGATCCAAGATGTTGAATTCTTAGCAACATTACCGACTTACGACGAAGCAATTGCACGTTTAATGGGCACAATGAAAGAAGCTGCGGCAGGCAAACTTGTTCGCACTCTTGCGGCATTACGCGACAAATTACAAGAAGCAGCTTAATCATTAAGCGTTTCTTACTTCATCTAACTTTATTTATTTTAGGAATTGATTGTTATGTCATTAACTAACGAACAAATCATTGAAGCGATTGCTTCAAAAACTGTAACTGAAATCGTTGAATTAATCGCAGCGATGGAAGAAAAATTCGGTGTTTCAGCAGCGGCAGCAGTAGCAGCAGCGCCAGCAGGTGGTGCAGCAGCGGCAGCAGAAGAAAAAACTGAATTCGATGTAGTGCTTGCTGAAGCGGGTGCTAACAAAGTAGCTGTAATCAAAGCAGTACGTGGTGCAACCGGTTTAGGCTTGAAAGAAGCTAAAGACTTAGTTGAATCTGCACCTGCTGTATTGAAAGAAGGTATCGCTAAAGCAGAAGCAGAAGCACTTAAGAAAGAATTAGAAGAAGCTGGCGCGAAAGTAGAAATCAAATAATTTTGATTTTATTTTGTCCTGTTTCTCAGGCTAAATGGCTGGTGGGTGACCATCAGCCATTTTGTGCTATCAAAAACAGAAGTAAATTTGCCGTTTAATTACTTTTGTTTCCTCAGATTAAATTCAGCATTTTAATTTGAGTCACCCACTCAAGAAGTAAGGTTCATAGTGCGGTCATCTAAAACGGTATCTAATATGTTATCACCAATTTTTGCCCAAATTATTGTGTGTTGATTGTGGGTCACTGAACAGCAAACAGAGGAACCCTATGGTTTACTCCTATACCGAGAAAAAACGAATTCGTAAAGACTTCGGCAAACGTCCGCAAGTTTTAAATATTCCTTATTTATTAACAATCCAGCTTGATTCTTTTGAGAAATTTATTCAACGAGATCCGGATGGTCAGCAAGGCTTAGAGGCCGCTTTCCGTTCAGTATTCCCTATTGTCAGTACCAATGGAAATACCGAATTACAATATGTTAGCTATCAATTAGGCGAGCCGGTATTTGATGTGCGTGAATGTCAAATCCGTGGCACCACCTATGCAGCACCATTACGCGTGAAATTACGCTTAGTAAGTTATGACAAAGACGCTGCACCGGGTACGATCAAAGATATTAAAGAACAAGAAGTTTACATGGGGGAAATCCCCTTAATGACCGATAACGGTACTTTTGTGATTAACGGTACTGAACGTGTTATCGTGTCTCAATTACACCGTAGTCCGGGCGTATTCTTTGATAGTGACAAAGGTAAAACGCACTCTTCAGGTAAAGTGCTATATAACGCACGTATTATTCCTTACCGTGGTTCATGGTTGGATTTTGAATTTGATCCAAAAGATAACTTATATGCGCGTATTGACCGTCGTCGTAAATTACCGGCAACCATTATCTTGCGTGCGTTAGGTTACACCACTGAACAAATCCTAGATCTTTTCTTTGATAAAGTTGTCTTTGAAATTAAAGATAATAAATTGCTGATGAATTTAATGCCTGAACGTTTACGTGGTGAAACGGCAGCATTTGATATTGAAGCTAATGGCAAAGTGTATGTTGAACGTGGTCGTCGCATCACTGCTCGTCATATTAAATCCTTAGAAAAAGACAAAGTTAGTCAAGTTGAAGTACCGACTGAATATATTGTTGGCAAAGTTGCAGCAAAAGATTATGTGGATCTTGAAACCGGTGAATTGGTTTGCCCTGCCAATATGGAGCTTTCCCTTGAGTTATTGGCTAAATTGGCACAAGCCGGTTATACACAAATTGAGACTTTGTTTACGAATGATCTTGATTATGGTCCGTATATTTCTGAAACCCTACGTGTTGACCCTTCTTATGACCGTTTGAGTGCGCTAGTCGAAATCTATCGCATGATGCGTCCGGGGGAGCCGCCGACAAAAGAAGCAGCTGAAGCGTTATTTGATAATCTATTCTTCTCTTCCGACCGTTATGATTTATCTGCGGTAGGTCGTATGAAATTCAACCGCTCTTTAGGCATTGAAGAAACTACCGGCAGTGGCACATTAAGTAACGAAGATATCGTTAATGTCATGAAGAAACTGATCGAAATTCGTAACGGTCGTGGTGAAGTGGATGATATCGACCACTTGGGTAACCGTCGTATTCGTTCAGTGGGTGAAATGGCAGAGAACCAATTCCGTATTGGTTTAGTGCGTGTTGAACGTGCGGTGAAAGAGCGCTTGTCTTTAGGTGACCTGGAAGCGGTTACACCACAAGATTTAATTAATGCGAAACCGATTTCTGCTGCGGTAAAAGAATTCTTTGGTTCATCTCAATTATCCCAATTTATGGACCAAAACAACCCGTTATCAGAAGTCACACACAAACGTCGTATTTCTGCATTGGGTCCGGGCGGTTTAACTCGTGAACGTGCCGGCTTTGAGGTGCGTGACGTACATGCAACTCACTATGGTCGTGTGTGTCCGATTGAAACCCCTGAAGGTCCGAACATCGGTTTGATTAACTCGCTTTCCGTTTATGCACGTACTAACGACTACGGTTTCTTAGAAACGCCATATCGTAAAGTCGTCAATGGCCAAGTGACTGAAGAAATCGAATACCTTTCTGCGATTGAAGAAGGTAAATACGTTATTGCACAGGCGAACTCAAACCTTGATGAAAATTTCCGTTTTACTGATGCGTTTGTTACTTGTCGTGGTGAACATGGTGAATCAGGTCTGTATAAACCTGAAGAAATTCACTATATGGACGTTTCTACCCAACAAGTGGTTTCTGTGGCTGCAGCTTTGATTCCATTCTTGGAGCACGACGATGCGAACCGTGCCTTGATGGGTGCGAACATGCAACGTCAAGCAGTACCAACATTACGCGCAGACAAACCATTGGTCGGTACTGGTATTGAGAAAGCGGTAGCGCTTGACTCCGGTGTTGCGGTTGTTGCAAAACGCGGTGGTACGATTCAATACGTGGACGCTTCCCGTATCGTGGTGAAAGTCAATGAAGACGAAACCGTTGCGGGCGAAGCCGGTATTGATATTTATAACTTAATCAAATATACCCGTTCTAACCAAAACACCTGTATCAACCAAATTCCTTGTGTGGAACTAGGTGAGCCGGTTGAGCGTGGTGAAATTTTGGCGGATGGTCCTTCTACCGATTTAGGTGAATTGGCGCTCGGTCAAAATATTCGCGTGGCGTTCATGCCATGGAACGGTTATAACTTCGAAGACTCCATGTTAGTTTCCGAACGTGTAGTACAACAAGATCGTTTCACCACTATTCACATTCAAGAGCTTTCTTGCGTGGCACGTGATACCAAATTAGGTGCGGAAGAAATTACCGCAGATATTCCTAACGTCGGTGAGGCAGCATTAAGTAAATTGGACGAATCCGGTATTGTGTATATCGGTGCAGAAGTGAAGGGCGGCGATATTCTGGTCGGTAAAGTGACACCAAAAGGTGAAACCCAATTAACTCCGGAAGAAAAATTATTACGCGCGATCTTTGGTGAAAAAGCGTCTGATGTGAAAGACTCTTCTTTACGTGTACCAAACAGCGTTTCCGGTACTGTTATTGACGTACAAGTGTTTACCCGTGATGGTGTAGAAAAAGACAAACGTGCGTTAGAAATCGAAGAAATGCAATTAAAACAAGCGAAAAAAGACTTGAGCGAAGAGTTTGAGATCTTGGAAGCCGGCTTGTTTATGCGTGTCCGCAACCTATTGTTATCTGGTGGTTTCGATGCGAAATCCTTAGATAAATTAGACCGCACTAAATGGTTGGAACAAACCTTAGATAACGAGGAAAAACAACACCAATTAGAGCAGTTAGCGGAACAACACGAAGAATTGCGCAAAGAATTTGAACGTAAATTGGAAGTTCAACGCAACAAGATTATCCAAGGCGACGATTTAGCACCGGGCGTGTTGAAAGTCGTTAAAGTGTACTTGGCGGTGAAACGTCAAATTCAACCGGGTGATAAAATGGCGGGTCGTCACGGTAACAAAGGGGTTATCTCCAAAATTAACCCTGTGGAAGACATGCCATACGATGAAAACGGTCAACCTGTTGAAATCGTATTGAACCCGCTGGGCGTTCCGTCCCGTATGAATATCGGTCAAATCTTAGAAACTCACTTAGGTTTGGCGGCGAAAGGCATCGGCGATCAAATTAACGCGATGATTAAACAACAACAATCTATCGCGAAATTGCGTGAATACATGCAAAAAGCCTATGACCTTGGCGGCGGTTCACAAAAAGTGGATCTCAGCACCTTTACTGACGAAGAAGTGATGCGTTTAGCACAAAACTTGCGTAAAGGCTTGCCGATTGCGACACCGGTATTTGATGGTGCCCATGAAAAAGAAATTAAAGGCTTATTAGAGCTTGGTGGTTTACCGACTTCCGGTCAAATTACCCTTTATGATGGTCGTACAGGTGAGAAATTTGAGCGTCCGGTAACAGTAGGTTACATGTATATGCTCAAATTGAACCACTTGGTTGATGACAAAATGCACGCGCGTTCAACCGGTTCTTATAGTCTTGTTACTCAACAACCGTTGGGTGGTAAGGCACAATTCGGTGGTCAACGTTTCGGTGAGATGGAGGTGTGGGCACTTGAAGCTTATGGTGCGGCTTATACCTTACAAGAAATGTTAACCGTGAAATCCGATGACGTGAACGGTCGTACGAAGATGTATAAAAACATCGTCAGCGGCAACCAACAAATGGATCCGGGCACACCGGAATCTTTCAACGTAATTATGAAAGAAATCCGTTCACTTGGTATCAACATCGACTTGGACGAAGAATAAGTCAGGGTATTGACCCCTATTGAGCCCAAGTGCGGTCGATTTTAAAAACGTTTTGAAAAACGACCGCACTTGAATAAGTTTAACTCCGACAGGAGCAAATCTGTGAAAGACTTAGTTAAGTTTTTAAAAGCACAATCAAAAACCGCTGAAGATTTTGATGTGATTAAAATCGGTTTAGCCTCACCTGACATGATCCGTTCTTGGTCATACGGTGAAGTTAAAAAACCTGAAACAATCAACTATCGTACCTTTAAACCGGAACGTGACGGTCTTTTCTGTGCCCGTATTTTCGGACCGGTAAAAGATTACGAATGTTTGTGCGGCAAGTACAAACGTTTAAAACACCGTGGTGTGATTTGTGAAAAATGTGGCGTTGAAGTCACCCAAACTAAAGTTCGTCGTGAACGTATGGGGCATATCGAATTGGCCTCACCGGTAGCGCACATTTGGTTCTTAAAATCCCTGCCGTCCCGTATCGGTTTATTGTTAGACATGCCGTTGCGTGATATTGAACGCGTGCTTTATTTTGAATCTTACATTGTGATCGAACCGGGTATGACCGATCTTGAGCGAGGTCAGTTGTTAACCGAAGAACAATATCTTGACGCGGAAGATCGTTGGCAAGATGAGTTCGATGCCAAAATGGGTGCGGAAGCTATTCAAGCCTTATTGCGCGGTATCGATTTGGAAGCGGAATGCGAAAATTTACGCGAAGAATTACAAGAAACTAATTCCGAAACCAAACGTAAGAAAATCACTAAACGCTTAAAATTATTGGAAGCCTTCTTACAATCCGGCAACAAACCGGAATGGATGGTGATGACCGTATTACCGGTGCTTCCACCGGATTTACGTCCGTTAGTGCCGTTAGACGGCGGTCGTTTTGCGACTTCCGACTTGAACGATTTATACCGTCGTGTCATCAACCGTAACAACCGCTTAAAACGTTTATTGGATTTAATCGCACCGGATATTATCGTGCGTAACGAAAAACGTATGTTACAAGAATCCGTTGATGCGTTGTTAGACAACGGTCGTCGCGGTCGTGCAATCACCGGTTCTAACCGTCGTCCGTTAAAATCATTAGCGGATATGATTAAAGGTAAACAAGGTCGTTTCCGTCAAAACTTGTTGGGTAAACGTGTTGACTACTCCGGTCGTTCTGTAATTACCGTAGGTCCATACTTACGCTTACACCAATGTGGTTTGCCGAAGAAAATGGCATTGGAATTATTCCGTCCGTTTATCTATGCGAAATTAGAAAGCCGTGGTTATGCAACGACAATTAAAGCCGCGAAGAAAATGGTGGAGCGTGAAGACGCCATCGTTTGGGATATCTTGGCTGAAGTCATTCGTGAGCACCCGATTCTATTGAACCGTGCGCCAACATTGCACCGTTTGGGTATCCAAGCATTTGAGCCGATCTTAATCGAAGGTAAAGCGATTCAATTACACCCACTTGTTTGTGCGGCGTTCAACGCGGACTTCGATGGTGACCAAATGGCGGTACACGTACCGTTAACCTTGGAAGCGCAATTAGAAGCGCGTGCGTTAATGATGTCTACGAACAACATCCTTTCTCCGGCAAACGGTGATCCGATTATCGTTCCATCACAAGACGTGGTGTTGGGTCTTTACTACATGACTCGTGAAAAAGTGAACGGTAAAGGTGAAGGCATGTTATTGCAAGACCCACGCGAAGCAGAAAAAGCCTATCGCACCGGTCAAGCAGAATTGCATTCTCGCGTGAAAGTACGTATTACCGAATATGTGAAAAATGAAGCGGGTGAGTTTGAATCAAAAACCACATTAACAGATACGACTATCGGTCGTGCGATTTTATGGATGATTGCACCGAAAGGTATGCCATTTAGCTTGTTTAACCAAACACTCGGTAAAAAAGCGATTTCTAAGTTAATTAACGAAAGCTATCGTCGTTTAGGTTTGAAAGCCAGTGTTATGTTTGCTGACCACATTATGTATACCGGTTTTGCTTATGCTGCACGTTCTGGTTCTTCCGTTGGTATTGACGATATGGTCATTCCGGCGAAGAAATATGAAATTATTTCTGCAGCGGAAGAAGAAGTGGCTGAAATTCAGGAACAATTCCAATCCGGTCTTGTGACCGCCGGCGAACGTTATAACAAAGTAATCGATATTTGGGCTGCTGCCAACGAGCGTGTTGCTAAAGCCATGATGGAAAACCTTTCTACGGAAGAAGTGATTAACCGTGAAGGGAAACCGGAAAAACAAGCGTCCTTCAACAGCATCTTTATGATGGCGGATTCCGGTGCACGTGGTTCTGCAGCACAGATTCGTCAGTTAGCGGGTATGCGTGGCTTGATGGCACGTCCGGATGGTTCCATTATCGAAACCCCGATTACGGCAAACTTCCGTGAAGGTTTGAACGTTTTGCAATACTTTATTTCTACCCACGGTGCGCGTAAAGGTTTGGCGGATACCGCGTTGAAAACAGCGAACTCCGGTTACTTAACTCGTCGTTTGGTTGACGTCGCACAAGACCTCGTTATCGTAGAAGATGACTGTGGTACACACGAAGGTATCGTGATGACCCCGTTAATTGAGGGTGGCGATGAAAAAGTGCCTCTACGCGAACAAGTTTTAGGTCGTGTTGCGGCAGAAGACATCTTAAAACCAGGTACAGAAGAAGTATTAATTCCACGCAATACCTTATTAGATGAAAAATTGTGTGACGTATTAGATGCAAATTCTGTGGACAGCGTGAAGGTACGTTCTGTTGTAACCTGTAATACCGACTTTGGTGTGTGTGCAAAATGTTACGGTCGTGACTTAGCGCGCGGTCACTTGATTAACCAAGGTGAAGCCGTGGGCGTTATTGCGGCACAATCTATCGGTGAGCCGGGAACACAGTTAACCATGCGTACGTTCCACATCGGTGGTGCGGCATCTGCAGCAGCCAAAGAGTCTAGCGTACAAGTGAAAAACAACGGTACATTGCGTTTGGCCAATGCGAAATTCGTGACCAATAACGAAGGTAAATTAGTATTAACTTCTCGTAACACGGAATTAACCGTTGTGGATACCTTCGGTCGTACCAAAGAGCACTATAAAGTGCCTTACGGTGCTATTTTGAACAAAGGCGATCAGCAAGAGGTGAATGCCGGTGAAACCATTGCGAACTGGGATCCGCATACTATGCCGGTTATCTCTGAAGTGAGCGGTTTCGTAAAATTCGTGGATATCGTGGATGGTTTAACTGTTACTCGTCAAACCGACGAATTAACCGGTCTTTCTTCTATCGTGGTGCAAGACGTGGGTGAACGTGCAACAGCAGGTAAAGACTTACGTCCGGCGATTAAACTGGTTGATAACAAAGGTAACGATATTTTCGTGCCGGGTACCGATGTTGTAGCGCAATACTTCTTACCAAGTAAAGCTATCGTGACCCTAGATGACGGCGCAGAAGTGCATATCGGTGATCCGTTAGCACGTATTCCGCAAGAATCTGTGGGAACGAAAGATATTACCGGTGGTCTTCCTCGCGTGGCAGACTTGTTTGAAGCGCGTAAACCGAAAGAGCCTGCGATTTTAGCGGAAATCTCCGGTATCGTGTCCTTCGGTAAAGAAACCAAAGGTAAACGTCGCTTGTTGATTACCCCGGCAGAAGGCGAAGTGTACGAAGAAATGATTCCAAAATGGCGTCAATTGAACGTATTCGAAGGTGAAATGGTAGAACGCGGTGATTTAATCTCCGATGGCGCAGAAACGCCACATGACATCTTACGTTTACGCGGTGTACACGCGGTAACCGAATATATCGTTAACGAAGTCCAAGAAGTTTACCGCTTACAAGGGGTAAAAATTAACGATAAACACATCGAAGTTATCGTTCGCCAAATGTTGCGTAAAGCGATTGTTACCAAAGCTTATGACTCAGAATTCCTTGAAGGGGAACAAGTGGAAGTAGCTCGCGTGAAAATCGTTAACCGTAAACGTGAAGCGGAAGGCAAGCCACCGGTGGAATTTGAACGTGAATTATTGGGTATTACCAAAGCGTCCTTGGCAACTGAGTCCTTCATCTCTGCGGCATCCTTCCAAGAAACCACTCGTGTGTTAACGGAAGCAGCAGTAGCAGGTAAACGCGATGAATTACGCGGCTTGAAAGAAAACGTCATCGTGGGTCGTCTGATCCCGGCCGGTACCGGTTTTGCGTATCACCAAAATCGTCATAAAAATGCGTCAGTTATCGCAGATGAAGATGTGCCGGTAAGACTATCGGCGATGGATGAAGAAGAGATTGCTTCTGAATTCGTCATGACCTCTGAAGATGCCGAGGCCAGTTTAGCTGAAATGTTAAATATGGTAGAAGAAGACGATCACGTAGAATAATATTTCTGCAAGAAGAAACCCGAGCAAAGTCTCGGGTTTTTTTATGGGGATCATTCGCTAAATGAACAAATACCTTTTATAATGACCGCACTTTTTTCTTCTCAGAACCACAAAGTGCGGTAGAAAATGGACGTGTTTTCCGCGTATTGCAGCAGGTGTTAAAAATGAAACGAATTGAGCCTGACAAACGAGGCTTTTGGCTTTTTACGCAAGCGTCATCGATTCATTGGGTGGATGGCAAACTTCCTTTTGGTCGTGCCGATAAGTTAGGATTAACCGGACTTCACGCCATGCGTATTGGCGAGTGGGCAGGACAACCCCTGTATTTGGTGGAATCCCAAATGAATGATGGGCGTGCGTATTTTTCCTTGCGTGATCAGCTATCATTGCCGTTGGAACAATTTAATTTGCTCAGCCGTGGCGTGGAACTCAATCATTTTTACCAAACGCATCAATTTTGCGGCAAGTGCGGTGGAAAAATGGAACAAATGTCGGATGAATGGGCGGTACAATGCCAAGCTTGCGGCTTTCGGACTTATCCTGTCATTTGCCCATCCATTATTGTTGCCGTTCGGCGTGGTTCACAAATTTTGTTAGCAAATCATAGTCGCCATAAAGGCGGTATGTACACAACGCTGGCAGGCTTTGTGGAAGTGGGGGAAACCTTTGAGGAAGCCGTGCAGCGAGAAGTTTACGAAGAAACCCATATTCATGTGCAAAATTTGCGCTACTTTGGTAGCCAACCTTGGGCATTTCCCAATTCGCAAATGGTCGGGTTTTTAGCCGATTACGCCGGCGGTGAGATTCAAATTCAGCCGGAAGAAATTCATGACGCGCAATGGTTTGCTTATGACAAGCCGTTACCTGAGCTGCCACCCCATGGCACGATTGCGCGCAAACTCATTGAAGCGACACTGGCATTGTGTCAACAACATCATAATCACGAGAGATTTTATGACCACATTAAAAAATGACCGCTATTTAAGAGCCCTTTTACGTCAACCTGTGGATATGACGCCGATTTGGATGATGCGCCAAGCCGGGCGGTATTTGCCGGAATACAAAGCCACTCGTACGCAAGCCGGTGATTTTATGTCCTTGTGTCGCAATGCAGATTTAGCCTGTGAAGTGACATTACAACCGTTGCGCCGTTATGCATTAGATGCGGCAATTTTATTTTCCGATATTTTAACGATTCCCGATGCCATGGGGCTTGGCTTAAGTTTTGGCGCCGGTGAAGGGCCGAAATTTGAACGGGTTATCGACAGCAAAAGTGCGGTGGAAAATTTACCTATTCCGGATCCGGAGCAAGAACTGCAATATGTGATGAATGCGGTGCGTACGATTCGCCGTGAACTCAATGGTGAAGTGCCTCTTATCGGCTTTTCCGGGAGTCCGTGGACATTGGCTACTTACATGGTGGAAGGCGGTTCTTCTAAAGCCTTTACGAAAATTAAAAAAATGCTGTATAGCGAACCACACTTATTGCACGCCTTGTTAGATAAACTGGCTGACAGCGTGATTCTTTATTTAAATGCGCAAATTAAAGCTGGTGCGCAGGCGGTTATGGTGTTTGATACGTGGGGCGGCGTGTTGGCGCATCGTGAGTATCCGGCGTTTTCTTTGCGTTATATGCACAAAATCGTGGACGGTTTGATTCGTGAACATGAAGGACGCCGTGTGCCGGTTACCTTATTTACCAAAGGCGGTGGATTATGGTTAGAAGCCATGGCTGACACAGGCTGTGATGCCGTGGGATTAGATTGGACGGTGGATATTGCGGAGGCACGTCGTCGCGTTGGGCATAAAGTGGCATTGCAAGGCAACATGGATCCAAGCGTGCTCTATGCGCCAGCCGGTCGAATTGAAGAGGAAGTGCGGTCGATTTTGGCAGCGTTTGGTGAAGGGAGCGGCCATGTATTTAATCTTGGGCATGGCATTCATCAGGACGTGCCGGAAGAAAGCCCGAAAGTGTTGGTGGATGCGGTACACCAGCTATCCAAGCCTTATCATCTCTAAAGTGCGGTAAAAATAATATGCGAAATCCGATTCATAAACGTTTAGAAAATCTCGCCACTTGGCAGCATTTAACTTTTATGGCGTGCCTATGCGAACGAATGTATCCCAACTATCATTTGTTTTGCCAAATCACAGAACAACCACAAAACGCCAAGGTGTATCACAATATTTTGAATTTGGTGTGGGAATATTTAACGGTTAAAGAGGCCAACATTAATTTTGAAAATCAGTTAGAAAAACTGGAAAACATTATTCCGGATGTGAATGACTATGATTTTTACGGTGTTGTGCCGGCATTAGATGCTTGTGAAGGGCTGGCGGAAGTGTTGCATACCATCATTGCCGGCGCGTCATTGGAGCAAGCGGTGAAAGTGAGTCAACTGTCATTGGGAACGGTGGCTGATTTATTAGTCGAGCAAAATGGGCGTGAATTATCCGAAGTAGAATTAAAGGAAACGGAAGAAATTCAGCAGGAATTAGACGTGCAATGGCAAATTTATCGTACATTAAAAGAGGCAGAAAAATACAGCATTGAATTGATTTCTGACTTGAAAAATGAGTTACGTGAGGTGGGGATCTCAAATATTTGTATAAAAATTAATCAATAGTGTGATTTTTTCCACAAATTTTAAAAATCCTGCTTTGTTTTCAAGGCAACTTAGATTAAGCTTTGCCTGCACTCACTGCAGTGATTCTGGTTTATTGAATAAGGTATCTTAAAATACTTATTCAGCCACTGTTAAATTTCTTAAAAAGAAGGTACTAATCCATGAACAAAACAGACTTAATTGATGCTATTGCAAGCGCCGCTGAATTAAATAAAAAACAAGCTAAAGCAGCTTTAGAAGCAACTTTAGACGCAATTACCGGTAGTTTGAAAAAAGGTGAAGCTGTACAATTAATCGGTTTCGGTACATTTAAAGTAAACGCGCGTAAAGCTCGTACTGGTCGTAACCCACAAACCGGTGCAGAAATTAAAATTGCTGCTTCTAAAGTGCCAGCATTCGTTTCTGGTAAAGCATTAAAAGATGCTGTTAAATAATTAGTTCTGATATTTAATTCTCAAGCCCTGTTTCCTGTAAACAGGGTTTTTTGTTGCCTATCTTTTTATTTACATCCTTCCTAAATCGCTATAAACTTTCGAACCGAAATTTAACTGGAACTATTTTGGCTTGGAAATGACTAAACGACACATTCAGCCTCGCAATACCCAACAACGTCGTCATGGCATCATGCAATTATTGCTGGAGCGTGGGGAAGTTAGCGTTGATCAGCTTGTTCAGTTGTTTGATACTTCGGAAGTCACGATTCGTAAAGACTTAACGGTATTAGAAAATAACGGTTTCTTAGTGCGTCGTTACGGTGGTGCGATCTTAATGCCGCAAGAACTCATTGAGGACGAACAGGAAGATTTTCTTTCGGAACGAAAGTTGGCCATTGCTAAACGGGCAGCCGAACGCATTTTAGATCACAACCGTATTATTATTGATAGCGGGACGACCACGGCGGCATTGATTAAACAGTTGAACAACAAGCAAGGGTTGGTGGTGATGACCAATTCTATGTATGTAGCGAACGAGCTGCGTTCCCTCGAAAATGAGCCAACGTTATTAATGACCGGTGGCACATGGGATAAGGCTTCTGAGTCTTTTCAAGGCAAAGTGGCGGAGCAAGTATTGCGTTCCTATAACTTCGACCAGCTGTTTATCGGTGCCGATGGAATTGATTTTGATCGGGGAACAACCACATTCAACGAATTGGTTGGCTTAAGCCAAGTGATGGCCGATGTGGCGCGCGAAGTGATTGTGATGGTGGAATCTCAAAAGATTGGGCGAAAGATGCCTAACGTTGAATTGGTGTGGCAGCAAATTGATGTATTGATTACCGATAATTTGTTGTCGGAAGACAGTAAGAAACGCATTGAAGCCCATGGTGTAGACGTCATTTGTGCTTAAAAATGCGGTTATTTTAAATAATGTTTTTTTAGCTTATTTCAGGAGAGCAAAAAGTTATGTGTGGAATTGTTGGTGCCGTCGCACAACGTGATGTGGCAGAAATTTTAATTAATGGATTACATCGCCTTGAATACCGTGGTTATGACTCCGCAGGATTGGCAGTAGTCAATTTACAACATGAATTACAACGTGTACGTTGCTTAGGCAAAGTGAAAGCGTTGAATGAGGCAGTGGAAAAATCACCGCTTATCGGTGGCACCGGCATTGCGCATACTCGCTGGGCCACTCACGGCGCACCTTCCGAAGATAACGCCCATCCGCACGTTTCCGGTAATTTTGCGGTGGTGCATAACGGCATTATCGAAAACTATGAAGAATTGCGTGCGTTATTGAAAGCGCGTGGTTATGTGTTTACCTCCCAAACAGATACGGAAGTCATTGCGCATTTGGTGGAATGGGAAATGCGCAGCACAGGCAGTTTATTGGAAGCCGTGCAGAACGTCGTAAAACAATTAACCGGTGCCTATGGCATGGTCGTGATGGATCGTATGCATCCGGAACATCTTGTGGCAGCGCGCTCCGGCAGCCCATTGGTGATCGGTTTGGGCATCGGCGAAAACTTCCTGGCTTCTGACCAACTTGCTTTGTTAAGCGTTACCCGCCGTTTTATTTTCTTAGAAGAGGGCGACATTGCAGAAATTACTCGCCGTTCCGTGGATATTTACGATCGTGATGGTCATAAAGTCGAGCGTGAGGCGCATGATTCCAATTTAGAAAACGATGCGGCGGAAAAAGGCAAACACCGCCACTTCATGCAAAAAGAAATTTACGAACAACCAACCGCACTTATCAACACGATGGAAGGTCGTGTAACCCACAATAACGTGGTGGTGGAAGCGATCGGTAACGGCGCGAAAGATATTCTCGAAAAAGTGGAACACATTCAAATCGTGGCTTGTGGTACATCTTACAATTCCGGTATGGTGTCTCGTTATTGGTTTGAAAGCGTGGCCGGCGTGAGTTGTGATGTGGAAATTGCCTCTGAATTTCGTTACCGCAAATTTGTAGTACGCCCAAACAGTTTATTGATTACGATTTCCCAATCCGGTGAAACGGCGGATACCCTAGCCGCCTTACGTTTAGCGAAAGAAAAAGGCTATATGGCAGCGATGACGATTTGTAACGTAGCCGGCTCGTCCCTCGTGCGCGAATCGGATCTGGCATTCATGACCCGCGCCGGCGTGGAAATCGGGGTAGCCTCCACCAAAGCCTTTACAACGCAATTAGCCGCATTGTTAATGTTAGTCGTGGCGGTTGGTAAAGCCAAACAGACCCTTTCCACTGAGAAAGAACAGGAAATTGTGAAAGCATTGCAAGCGTTGCCGGCGGAGATTGAAAAGGCTTTAGCATTCGATAAACACATTGAAACCTTGGCGGAAGATTTTGCCGAAAAGAACCATGCGTTATTTTTAGGTCGCGGCGAGTTCTACCCCATTGCGATGGAGGCCTCGTTAAAGTTAAAAGAAATTTCCTACATTCATGCAGAAGCCTATGCCGCCGGTGAGCTAAAACACGGTCCGTTAGCCTTAATTGATGCCGATATGCCGGTGATTGTGGTCGCACCAAACAATGAATTGCTGGAAAAAATCAAATCCAACATAGAAGAAGTGCGCGCCCGTGGCGGTCAATTGTATGTGTTTGCCGATAAAGAGGCTGGTTTTAGTGAGGCGGAAGGCATGAAAATCATCACTATGCCAACGGTAAATGATATTACCGCACCGATTTATTACACCGTGCCGATGCAGCTGTTGGCTTATCACATTGCCCTGATTAAAGGCACCGATGTGGATCAGCCTCGTAACTTGGCGAAAGCGGTTACCGTGGAATAATCTCTCAAAACGCCTGAAATTCTGACCGCACTTTGAATGATAAAATCAAAGTGCGGTCTTTTTTTCCTCAAATTTTAAATAATCCGATACCGTAAGAATCGATAAGATTTGCGGGCTTTGGGGAATATCCACATGATGGCGGCTTTCAATAAACCAATGCGTTTCCAAGCCGGAAAGTCGAACATATATTTTGCTGAAATCAGTTGCAAATTATTTGCCCAAGGCTCCATTTCATGATCATTATCGCAACCATAATCAAACTGTGCCCGCATATGTTTTATTACGTCATGATGTTTTTTCGAATTGCGGCTCATCCAAGTGCTACCGATATCAAAAGCGATTTCACCACCGCTAAAACGGGCGGCTAAATCTTTAAATAGTTTTTTTACTAGTGCTTCATTGAAATACATCAATACGCCTTCAATAACAAATAAAAACGAAGCATACGGGTATCGTGTTTTTAATCCGTCCATCCAATCCGTTTCAAAAGCTGAAGCGGGCAATAAAATTTCGTTTTCCGCCGGAGGCATCATTTGCTTGCGTAATGCAATGACATCAGGCAAATCCAGTTCATAGAAAGGAATGTTTTTGCCGATATCACCAACACGTTCGCATCGTGCATCTAACCCGCAGCCGATTATAACAATAATCGGTTGTTGATGGTGTTGAATAAAGTCTTTAGTCACGTTATCCAGATATGTAGCGCGAATTGCTGAACCGACGGAACTGTGCACAGCAGTATCAAATTTACTGAAATCATAATCGATTTGCGGTACTAGACGCAGAGCCGATTCATCATGAATAATCGGATTGGGTTTTAATGATTCTTGATAGCGCATATATAGCGGAATAAGCAGGGTTTCACTGACCGCATCTTGAATTTGAAACATAGTTACTCCTTATGTTTATCCTGCTTGTTTGCAGTGAAATAAAGCTATGGCGCGCAGTACGACGTAAACTGCCGTCGAGGGAAAGTTGTTTCTCTTTAATAGTTGTGATTATAGGTGAGAATTATTCTTAATTAAAGACTGGGTAATGAAGGGTGAAAAACATTAAAAAAAATGACCGCACTTTTTAAGTGAATATTGTCAGTGAATATTAAAAAGTGCGGTGCTTTTTTCGGAGGAATTTTATTTCTTAAATGCGCCTAAAATTCCTCGCATAATTTGTTTGGTGATTTGGCTGCGGATGTTGCGTCCTACGGCTTTGGCGACACCGCTGACTAATTCTTCCGTCACGGTTAATTGCTCACCGCGTTTTTTCGTACCGAAAATCATACGGCTAAGGCTACCCATAATGCCGTTTTCTTCTTCCTGCTTGGCTTGTTCTGCTTGTTTTTGCGCCACAGCGGCTAAATCCGCTTGTTGGTTTAACACTTCAAAAGCAGATTCGTTATCCACGTAATCTTTATAGAAAGCGTATAAATCGTCGTCTTTCACCCAAGCGGTGCGCTGTTCGGCAGTAATTGGCGCGAGTTGGCTTTTCGGTGGGAAAATGTAAGCAATCTCCACCGGTGTTGGCATGCCTTTTTCATCTAAGAACGAGACTAATGCCTGGCCTACGCCGAGTGTTGAAATGGTTTCAACCACATTAATGTTCGGGTTAGAACGGAAGGTTTCCGCGGCTGATTTCACGGCCTTTTGATCGCGCGGTGTAAAGGCGCGCAAGGCGTGTTGTACGCGGTTGCCTAATTGACCGAGCACGGTGTCCGGTAAATCCAATGGGTTTTGGGTCACGAAATAAATGCCCACGCCTTTGGAACGAATCAAACGCACAACCTGTTCCACTTTATCCACTAATACACTTGGTGCGCCGTCAAACAGTAAATGTGCTTCATCAAAGAACATCACAAACTTTGGTTTATCAGGGTCGCCCACTTCCGGCAATTGTTCAAACAATTCCGCCATTAACCAAAGCAAGAACGCGCTGTACATGCGTGGGGAGTTAATTAATTTTTCCGAATTAAGCACATTGATGACGCCGCGTCCGTCACGGGTTTGTAGCCAGTCATCTAAGTTAAGCGCCGGTTCGCCGAATAAATTTGCCGCGCCTTCGTTTTCTAAGGTTAATAAGGCACGTTGAATGGCGCCTACGCTGGCGGCGGACACGTTGCCATATTCCACTTGGAAGGTTCTGGCATTTTCTGCCACATATTTCAGCATGGCACGCAAGTCTTTTAGGTCGATAAGCAATAAGCCTTTGTCATCCGCAACGCGGAACACAAGATTGAGCAAGCCTTCTTGCGTCGCGTTGAGGTTTAATAAACGGGAGAGCAACAACGGCCCCATTTCGGAAATGGTGGTACGGAGCGGAATGCCGGTTTCGCCGAACACATCCCAGAAGGAGACTGGGTAGCCGCTTAAATAGCTTTCACCGCCTAAATTGAATTGTTCAATACGCTCAGCAATTTTGCCTTGCATCGCACCCGGCTGTACTAAACCAGAAAGGTCGCCTTTCACATCCACTAAAAACACCGGCACGCCATCGTCACTAAAGGCTTCCGCCATTTTGCGTAATGTGACGGTTTTTCCTGTACCGGTGGCACCGGCAATTAAACCGTGGCGGTTGGCCATTTTCGCGGTAATACCAAGTTGTTGGTTTTGGCTGGTTTGGGCAAGTAAATATTGCATATTTTCATTCCTAATTGATTGCGTATTAAGCGAGGCATGATATTTAAAAAACACAGTGCGGTCAAAAATTTCAGTATTTTTACGTTATAATCTGCCACATTTTATTAGTTTATTAATTTATTAGTGCGATTTGGAGTGAGGTATGTCAAAAGCAGAAGTTTTAATCATAAAAATTGGGGAAGTTGCACAATTGACCTTTGCCGATGGATCGCAATATGAAAGTGCGATTCGTAAGCAGCCGGTCGCGTCGGTGAAAATTCATGCGTTGGGGGCGGAAGGCAATGATGTTGGGTTAAAAGCGCATCATGGCGGGCCGGATAAAGCCTTATTTTTTATGTCTGACGTGTCTTTTCCGGCATTAAATGCCTTGTTAGGCGAAAATTTTACTTACGATAATACGGCAATTTATGGCGAAAATTTTGTGGTATCGGGATTTAGTGAAGATTCTGTGTGCGTGGGCGATCGATTTAAAATCGGTTCGGTGCTATTGGAAGTATCTCAACCGCGTAAACCTTGCGAACGGTTGTCGAAAAATACCGAAAATGAAAATACGCAGAAAATTGTGCATCAATCAGGTTGGACGGGCTGGTATGTCCGCGTAATTGAAACCGGTGAGATTCACAAGGGCGATGAGATAATTTTGCAACAGCGTCCGTATCCGCAATTTACCATTCGTTATTTAAATCGTTTATTATCCGATAAACCGAGCATGGCGGAATTGGAACAAGCCCTCGCTATTGAAGAATTAGCCCCGGCATTTAAGCGTTCGTTAAATTCAAAACTGATGAAATTACAAGAAAAACAGAGCTAAATATGACCGCACTTTTAGATTCAGCTTGCCCTTGTCAATCGAATAAATCTTACGAGGATTGTTGTGGGCGTTTTCATACACATGCGCAATTTCCGGAAACCGCCGAGCAACTCATGCGTTCCCGTTATGCCGCTTATGTACTGAAAAATGTGCCTTATATTGTGGACACTACCGTACCGAGTCAACAGGCGTTACTCAACGTACAAGCCATTCAAGCTTGGGCAGAAAATACCCAATGGCTTGGTTTGCAGATTTTAAAGACAGAGACGTTGAGCAAGTTCCAAAGTGTGGTGGAATTTAACGCCGTTTTTCAAGGGGAGGAAGGGGAGCAGACGCATCATGAACGGTCGATTTTTGTGAAAATTGATGATCGTTGGTATTTTGTCGATCCAACGGTGCCGCTACCGACGATGAAACAACCTTGCGTGTGCGGTTCCGGCAAAAAATTTAAGCATTGTTGCGGAGGCTTTTTATGATTGACTGGAAAACGTTTGGTACGATCTTTTGGCAGCGTTTTAATCAGAATAAATTAACCCAAGCCGCCGGTTATTTAACTTACAGCACCATGCTTGCCATTGTGCCGTTAATTATGGTGGTGTTTTCTATTTTCTCGGCATTTCCGGTGTTTAATGAAGTAACGGGAGCATTGAAAGCGTTTATTTTCACCAATTTTGCCCCGTCGGCAAGCGACATGGTGGGACAGTACATTGATGAATTTGTGAATAATTCCAAAAAAATGAGTGCGGTGGGGATTATCAGCTTGATTGTCGTGGCACTGATGTTGATTAATTCCATCGATCGCACATTAAACAGTATTTGGCATGACACCGAAACGCGACCAATTTTTACGTCTTTTGCGATTTATTGGTTGATTCTGACGCTTGGCCCGCTGTTAGTGGGTGTCAGTATCGCTGCCAGCACTTATGTTAAAACCATGTTTGAGAGCGCAGCCAGTTTTTCTTTTGGACTGAAACTGTTAAGTTTTGTGCCGTTTTTATCCACGTGGTTTATTTTCACGATGATTTATATGGTGGTGCCGAATAAAAAAGTCAGCATCAAACATTCTGCTGCCGGTGCGCTGATTGCCGCGGTGTTTTTCACCTTGGGTAAGCAGGCGTTTGCTTGGTATATCGTGACGTTTCCCTCTTATCAGTTAATTTATGGTGCGATGGCCACCCTGCCAATTATGTTGCTGTGGATTCAGTTAAGCTGGACGGTCGTGTTGCTCGGCGCGCAATTAGCCGCCGTGTTGGCGGAAGTGCGGTCGAAAAAAATGATGAATTTAGAACAAAGTGAGGAAACAAAATGATCGCATTAATTCAGCGCGTCTCCAGTGCAAAAGTGGACGTTGACGGTGAAATCGTTGGGCAAATTGGCAAAGGTCTGCTGGTGCTGTTAGGCGTGGAAAAGGATGATGACCGACAAAAGGCAGATAAGTTGGCAGAGAAAGTCCTGAATTATCGTGTTTTCAGCGATGCAGATGACAAGATGAATTTGAACGTGCAACAAGTGGCTGGCGAAGTCTTGGTGGTGTCGCAATTTACCTTGGTGGCGGATACCCAAAAAGGGCTTCGCCCGAGTTTTTCCAAAGGCGCAACACCATCGTTAGCAAACGAACTTTATGAATATTTTACACAAAAGTGCGGTGAAAAAGTGAAAGTGGAATGCGGCCGATTTGCAGCGGATATGCAAGTGAGTCTAGTAAATGAGGGGCCGGTCACATTTTGGCTAAATAGTTAGAACTTGAGAAAATCTTTTTGAGTTTTTTGTAGAAGCAATGTTTTTTTTCTGTTAAATTTAAATTCCTTTTGTGATTGATAGAAATTTTTATCCTTCGCATAAATTTATTTTATATCAAATCATTAGTAATGATTTTGTATAAATAATCATCATAAAGAGGTTATTCTATGAATTTTAATACCTATGAAACTCTTGCCTTAGCTGGCTTTGTACTTTTGCTAGGATACTTTTTAGTAAAACGTATCTCTCTATTAAAAAATTACAATATCCCGGAACCTGTTGTTGGTGGTTTTCTTGTCGCGATCATCTTAACGATGTTATATCAAGGTTGGGGTATTTCTTTTACCTTTGATACAAACTTACAAACATCAATGATGTTAGTCTTTTTCTCTTCTATCGGTTTAAGCGCTAACTTTGCCCGTTTGATTAAAGGTGGAAAACCCTTAATTATTTTTGTAGTTGCCGCTGGGATTTTGATTGCATTACAAAACATGGTGGGGGTTGCCGGTTCTTTGCTGCTTGGTATTGATCCTGCTTACGGTTTGATTGCCGGCTCGGTTACCTTAACCGGCGGTCATGGTACAGGTGCGGCTTGGGCAAAAACCTTTACTGAAGCATTTGGGTTACAAGGTGCGACTGAGCTGGCTATGGCCTGTGCAACCTTCGGTTTGGTCTCCGGTGGTATTATCGGTGGACCGGTCGCGCGTCATTTATTGAAAAAAATGCACCGTGATGAAAGTCCGGAAAATGAAGACAATAGCGACATTCAAGAAGCGTTTGAACACCCGACTTTCCAACGTAAAATTAATACCCGTTCATTAATTGAAACCATCACTATGTTGGCGTGTTGTTTGCTTATTGGCCAATTCTTAGATGCGCAAACAAAAGGCACCGCACTTGCATTACCAACCTTTGTATGGTGCTTATTCACCGGGGTAGTCATTCGTAACACATTAACCCATATCTTTAAATTTAATGTGGCGGATGCGGCTGTTGATGTGTTAGGTAACGTTGGATTGTCTCTGTTCTTGGCTATCGCATTAATGTCTTTGAAATTATGGCAATTAGCCGGCTTGGCATTACCGGTAATGGTAATCTTAGCAGTTCAAGTTGTTTTAATGGCAGCATTTGCAATCTATGTGACTTATCGCATGATGGGCAAAGACTATGACGCGGTTGTGTTAAGTGCCGGTCACTGTGGTTTCGGTCTTGGTGCGACACCAACTGCTGTTGCCAATATGCAAGCAATTACGAGCCGTTTTGGGCCATCACACAAAGCATTCTTAATCGTGCCAATGGTTGGTGCATTCTTTATTGACCTGGTGAATGCCGCCTTATTGAAAGGCTTTATGGTTGTGGTGACATTCCTACATTAATTGCTAGGTATTTCGTCATAAAAAAGAACCCTATTGAGAAATCAATAGGGTTTTTCTTTGATGGAAATTTTTTAAGTGCGGTCTATTTGAGCGCAATTTTAGTTATTTTTAAGCAGAATATACCCTTTGCCTCTGACGGTTTTAAACCAAGGTAATCCATTTTCTCGGCTAGGCAATTTTTTGCGTAAATTGGACATATGCATATCAATGGCTCGGTCAAAAGGTGTTAATAACTTATTAAGGATTGCCACGCTTAATTCCTCACGTGTAATCAGTATGTTTGGGCGTTTGATGAATTGGAGAAGCAAAGCAAATTCAGTGTGGGTTAATTCAATAGGGGAACCGCCAAAAAAGACCTGCTGGGTCTCCGGATGAAGGGTCAATAAATCAAATTTAATTTGCTCTGATGTTGCTGAATGTGATTCGATAACATTGTCTTGTTGCCCACTCCGACGCAAAAGCATTTTTATTCTGATAATCAGCTCATGAGCGTTAAAGGGTTTTACCAAATAATCATCTGCACCCAGCTCTAAGTACAGGATCCGACTCATTGCATCATTTGGGGCGTTTAAGATGATAATCGGTGTGGAATAATGTTTCCGGATTTGTTTGAGAGTTGCGATGCCGTTCCATGTGGGAGCAATAACATCTAATAAGATAAGATCGTAAGACAGATCAAGTTGCTGTGCTATTTGATCTGTCTTTGCGATAGTGACCCGGAAACCTTCCAATGTCAGGAAGTTGGCGAGCAATTCAGATAATTCAGTATCATCATCGACAAGTAAGATTTTGGGCATAAAGAAAACCGTGTTTATGTCAATCTATATGATGAAACTTTAAGACTATTACCAGAATTTCCACCAGCTCTTTGAGGGAGCACTTGGTCCGTTGATAATCGTATTATTGACTTCTGCTTGACCGCTATTTGGTAATGCTTTATCTAAATCGACGTTAGTCACAATACCACGTTGGTCAAAGTTGACGACCAATGTATGTTGATCCGGTGTTTCGTAGGCTTTTTGTTGTAGGAAAACGTAGTACCAAGTTTGGTTGCTGTATGGATCGATGAGAACCGGCGTGCCTAACAAATACTGAACTTGCTGTGCTGTCATACCGGTCTTAACTTGAGCCACAGTTTCTGCTTGCAAGTAGTTGCCTTGTGGCACATCAATACGATAAACAATTTTGTTAACGCTCGAACAGGCGGTTACGCTAAGTGCCAAAATGAGTGTGGTTAGAACAGATTTGAATTGCATTTTTGCTTTTTATCCTCTGTAAATAGTTGCAATGATCATACTGAAAGTTTAGTGCATTGCCAAATTAATTCAATGCTTTTAACCGGCGCTGTAATTGATCCCGTAAATTCGGTGGAAGCCCTTTGATGGTTAAAGTATCGGTTGCCTCATCCCAAATGATTCGCTGATCAATTAATTCGGCATCAAAACTAATGGTAACGCCTTTGCCGGAGCCGGAAAATTTGGTCAACGATTTAAGTGCGGTACGTACCGGTGGAATATTTTCTTCCAGGCCGTAGTTTTGTTCTTGGGTAAACGCCATAAAAGGTTGCTGGTTTAGAGTCGGCAGCTCATTGGAAAGTTCCGCTAATTCAATTTCTTCTCCGCTGTTTAATTGACCTTTGCAATATTCAAATACTTGTTTTTTCACCGCTTGCGTTTGTTCTCGGTTTAATTCGCCTTGAACACAATAATCATCAACGGCTTGCAATAAGCATTGGTTTTGTACTTGCGGATTTAATCCTTCCTCTGCACCAAGAAAATCCATGAAAAAGTCAGCAATTTTTCGTCCAACTCGGCCTTTAATGAAGGTTAAATAGCGGTTTGAGTTGGCATTTAGTTGTAAATCTGTCAAGTTAATCCGAGCAGCGATATCGAATTGGGTAATATCAAGATATTCTGTACGTTGAATTTCTAACTGTTCGTTAACTAACATACTGATTCTACTGTCTAGCAACGCGATAAATAAATAGTCGGTGGCTAAAAAGTTGTACTGGCATAACACTAATGTACCGTTATCGGCAAAGTTATATTTACTCAGCTCGTTTATCAGTAAATGTGTGGATTCATGACTAAAAGGAAGAAAGTCCAATTCATTTTCCAGTAAACGATTCAAATGTTGTGCAAAAATAGATGAATCCTGAAAGACACCATAGCCTTTTGCTTTATTTTGATAGCCTTGATGAAGTTGTAACATCATTTGTTCCACTTCAGGCGTGATAGCGAGTAGTTGTTCTCGCAAAACAGCGGTTAATTGAGGAGAATTTTCAGCTTCTTCATTAGATTTAACAAGTTGATGAAGAATGATTTGTTTAACGGTAATGCTCATAAATTTGCCTCTAAGAAATTTCCGCTATTATAACCGCACTTTTTAACAGAACTAACAAAATATGTTAGGATTAGGGCAATTATCAGTTAATATAAGCGGCATTTTAAACCGGTAAATTATTCATTATGGCAATCCAATCTAAATATCAAGATAAACAAATCGATGCGATCTTAAATGACATGATTGCAGTGCTTGAGAAACATCAGGCTCCTCTAGACTTATCCTTAATTGTTCTCGGTAACATGACCACAAATTTACTTACCGGTAGCGTGGGTAAACAGCAACAACAAGTTTTAGCACAAGCATTTTCTGATGCCTTACTCAACTCTATTAAAACGGCAAAATAATTAGCGTATGTGGACATCTAAAAGCAGACAATATCGTGAAGAAACCTCACAGAAAATTTCTTGGGGTCACTGGTTTGCTTTTTTTAATATTCTTTGGGCTGTTTTTATTGGTGCCCGTTATGCGTTTATCATTGATTGGCCGGATACGTTATTCGGCAAAATTTACTTCTTTATCAGCTTACTTGGGCATTTTAGTTTTATTGTTTTCGCCTTTTATTTGCTAGTCATTTTTCCGCTCAGTTTCATTGTTAAAAACCACCGCACTTTTCGTGGACTGACGGTCATTCTTGCAACGATTGGCAACACTTTGTTGTTGGTGGATAGCGAAGTATTCTTGCGTTTTAACTTGCACTTGTCGTCATTAGTCTGGAATCTCTTAGTTAACCCGGAGAACGGAGAGTTATCGCGCAACTGGCAAATTTTCTTTGTGCCGATGCCATTGATTTTATTGGTGCAAATGTTGTTTTCCCGCTGGTCTTGGCAAAAACTTCGTAGTTTAGAACGCCAAAAATGGTTAAAAGCAGTGGGCCTCTTTTTTGTTTGTGCCTTTAGTGCAACACATCTAATTTATGCATGGGCCGATGCCTATTTATACCGCCCAATTACTATGCAACGTTCTAATTTTCCGTTGTCTTATCCGATGACGGCACGTTCTTTTTTAGAGAAACACGGTTTCTTAGATAAAGCAGAATATGCACAACGTCTTGCACAAGAAGGGCGATTAGATGCCTTGGCCATTGACTATCCAAAAAATCCGTTAGTCTTTGCTGAGCAACAGGAAAATACCAATATCCTCTTAATCACGCTGTCAGGCTTGCGCCATGATGTGGTTGATGCGGAAAAAATGCCGAATTTGGCACAATTTGCAGAGAATTCGACCCAATTTATCAATCATTACAGCAGCGGCAATAACAATAATACAGGGCTAGTCGGGTTGTTTTATGGTCTAAATGGCAGTTATACCGACAGCTTGCTCAGCAATAAAACGCCTTCTGTGTTAGTGGAACGTTTAACACAACAACAATATACGCAAGGCGTGTTTTCTTCTCAAAAGATGGATGCGGGTATTTTCCGTCGAGCCATTTATCCAAAAATGAAGCTTGTTGCAGAGAATGGTAATCAGGACGCGATTCGTTCCTTCACGCGTTGGTTGGATAACGCAAAAACGCAGAATAAACCGTTTGGGGGATATTTAAGCTTGAATATCGAACCAAATCTTACGCAAGAGAAATATGAGAAGCAGCTGGCAGATATTGATGCGTCATTAGGGCGGTTGTTGCCCGAATTAGATTTGCCAAATACTCTTGTGATTATTACCGCTGAGCATGGCTATACGTTCAAAAAATTATCGGAAAAAGAAGAAACAAATTATTTTTCGCGTGATGAAGTGCAAGTACCAATGATTGTTCATTGGAATGGTTTGGCGGTTGGCAAAGTCTCTAAGTTAACCTCGCATCTGGATTTACTGCCGGCCGTGATGAAGCATATTTTTAAGGTAAAAAATCCGATTGCCGATTATGCTCAAGGACGAGATTTATTTGATCTTACTTCTAGTGCGGATTGGGTTTTGGTTTCTAATTATCGTTGGAATGTGATCGTTCAACCGGATGGTACGCAATATCATATTGATAACCGCGGAAATTATGAAAAATACGACCGCACTTATCAAAAAATGTCGTCCGAAAGACCGCCTTTAGGATTGTTTTTAGAAGCCTTTAGTCAGGAGCGTTCTTTTTTAGAAAAATGATGAAATAGTCGCTAACCGATAGCTAAAATCAATTATATTTTTATAGCAGCGAGTTTTATACTAGCGCGCAATTCTATCAGGACAAATAAGATGTTATTAATTAAAAATCTGAGAATTTTTCATAACATTGTTCGTTATTTCAATGCATTATCATTGAACCTCTTTCTATTTTCAATTAATAATCCATCCTCTTTCATGAGGATTTTTTTCTATTTGCTCCCTGCCCATTTCCAAAACTTACTCATTACGGAGTCGTTATGACCAAAAATCACGTTCGTAGTTTTAAAACCTATATTCGGGATGAAATCATTAAAAAAGGGGGCTGGGTAAATGCTCATGCCCACGCGGATCGTGCTTTTACTATGACGCCGGAAAAAATTGGTATTTACCAAAGTTGTAATTTACAACAAAAATGGGACTTGGTAGATGAGGTAAAACGTACGTCTTCAGTGGATGATTACTATGCCCGTTTTTGCCAATCTATTGAATTAATGATTTCTCAAGGAGTAACGGCTTTCGGAACCTTTGTTGATATCGATCCTGTGTGTGAAGATCGGGCGATTATCGCAGCACATAAAGCACGTGAAGTGTATAAACATGACATCGTATTGAAATTTGCTAACCAAACCTTAAAAGGGGTTATTGAGCCAACAGCACGTAAATGGTTTGATATTGGTTCGGAAATGGTTGATATGATAGGTGGTTTGCCGTATCGCGACGAGCTAGACTATGGTCGCGGTTTGGAAGCGATGGATATTTTGTTGGATAAGGCCAAATCTTTAGGGATTATGTGCCATGTGCATGTGGACCAATTTAACTCTCCAACCGAAATTGAAACCGAACAACTATGTGATAAAACCATTGAGCACGGGATGCAAGGGCGTGTTGTGGCGATTCACGGGATTTCTATCGGTTCACATTCCAAAGAGTATCGCTATCGTTTATACGAAAAAATGCGCCAAGCACAAATGATGATGATTGCTTGTCCGATGGCGTGGATTGATAGTAACCGTAAAGAAGAACTTATGCCTTTCCATAATGCGTTAACCCCAGCCGATGAAATGATTCCGGAAGGCATTACGGTGGCGATTGGTACAGATAATATTTGTGATTATATGGTGCCGTTGTGTGAAGGCGATATGTGGCAAGAATTAAGCTTACTTGCTGCAGGTTGTCGTTTCCCGGATTTAGATGCTATGGTGAATATTGCCAGTATCAACGGTCGTAAAGTTTTGGGATTGGATTAACTCTCTGAGTTCATATCAAAAATACCGAGCAATTGCTCGGTATTTTTGATTAAAGTGCGGTTATTTTTGGTGGAGTTTTTCTTCTTTCTTCACTTCATCCCAAAGCACATCCATTTCCATTAAGCTTGTGTCTTCAATGCGACGGTTTCGTTGTGTTAACTTTTCTTCGACCTTACGGAAGCGTTGTTCAAACTTTTGGTTGGCTTTGCGCAGGCTTTCTTCTGCTTGACAGTGTAAATGACGACTGAGATTTACTGTTGCAAAGAGCAAATCGCCCATCTCTTCTTCAATTTTTGCCTGGTCTTGTGGCTGACGTGTGAGTTCTTGTTTGACCTCTTGTAATTCCTCTTCTACCTTGGAAAAGACCGGCGCGATGTTATCCCAATCGAATCCGATTTTTGAGCAGCGTTTTTGTAATTTTTCCGCCCGCATTAAGGCGGGAAAAGACCGTGGAATATTATCTAAAATCGAAGTATGTCCAAGGGTCTTGCGTTCTTCAGCTTTCATCGCATTCCAATTCTGTAAAGCCTCTTGCTCATTTTTAGCGTGTTTATCCCCAAACACATGAGGGTGTCGCCGAACAATTTTCTCGGCTACGTTTTGTACGACGTGGTCAAACGTAAATTTATTTTCTTCCGTCGCAAGTTGACTCAGAAATACCACTTGGAGCAATAAATCGCCCAATTCTTCTTTTAGATTTTCAACATCATTTTTTTCAATCGCTTCAATGACTTCATAAGTTTCTTCTTTTAAACAAGAAATCATGGAATGGTAATTTTGTTTAATATCCCAAGGACAGCCATTTACAGGATCACGTAATTGGGCAATTAATTTTAAGAAATCATTTATTGAATAGGTCATATTTTTTGAAAAGTTAAGGAGAAAAGAGGACAAAATAATAACATAAAAGACATTTAGGATCTTTTTCCTAAAATGTGATCTTGCACATATTTTTTCTTGAAGTCTAGTGATACTATACTAATGAAAATTAATTAACCTTGATCAGATAAGGAGTCGATTATGTATAAACATGTATTAGTTGCAGTAGATCTTTCAGAAGAAAGTCCAATTCTCTTGAAAAAAGCCGTGAGTGTTGCAAAACGCCATGATGCAAAGTTATCTATTATTCATGTTGATGTAAATTTTTCGGATCTTTATACAGGGCTGATTGATGTAAATATGGTGTCGATGCAAGATCGTATTTCCAGTGAAACGCAACAGGCATTATTGCAATTAGCTGAGCAGGCAGATTACCCAATTAATGAGAAACTCAGTGGTAGCGGGGATTTAGGTCAAGTATTGACAGATGCTATCGAAAAATATGATGTCGATTTATTAGTAACAGGACACCATCAAGATTTCTGGAGTAAATTGATGTCTTCTACTCGTCAGGTGATGAATTCAATTACCATTGATATGCTCGTAGTTCCTCTTCGTGAAGAATGATCGCAAAGCGTAGCCAGTTATTAAAAATATTATAAAAAACCGACCGCACTTTCACGAGTTCAGAGCGTAAGTGCGGTTTTATTTTCTTTACTATTAGGAAAATAAAGTTTGCGGTATAAAAAGTTTTTTTATAAATTTTAAAAATATGTAACAATACAAAGTTACTCCGTGAATTGACGGTATTTAATAAGATTTAAAAGCTAAGGCGTGTACATGAAAACAACAGCACAAATTCGACAGTCATACCTTGATTTTTTCCATAGTAAGGGGCATCAAGTTGTAGCAAGTAGTTCTTTGGTTCCAGATAATGATCCGACGTTATTATTTACCAATGCCGGGATGAACCAATTTAAAAATGTTTTTTTAGGACTAGAAAAACGCCCTTATACCCGAGCAACCACTGCACAACGTTGTGTGCGTGCCGGGGGGAAACATAACGATTTAGAAAATGTGGGCTATACCGCAAGACACCATACTTTCTTTGAAATGTTAGGGAACTTCAGTTTCGGTGATTATTTTAAACATGATGCCATTCATTACGGTTGGGAGTTTTTGACTTCTCCACAGTGGCTAGGGTTACCAAAAGAAAAATTATGGGTAACCGTGTACGAAACCGATGATGAAGCCTATAACATTTGGCATCGGGAAATCGGTATTCCGGCAGAACGCATTATTCGTATCGGTGATAACAAAGGTGCGCCTTATGCTTCGGATAACTTCTGGCAAATGGGTGATACCGGTCCTTGTGGTCCTTGTACGGAGATTTTCTACGATCATGGCGATCATATTTGGGGTGGACCTCCTGGCTCTCCTGAAGAAGATGGTGACCGTTATATTGAAATTTGGAACATCGTGTTCATGCAATTTAACCGCCATGCTGACGGTACCATGGAGAAACTTCCAAAACCGTCTGTGGATACCGGTATGGGCTTGGAACGAATCAGTGCGGTATTGCAACACGTTAACTCCAACTATGATATTGATATTTTTAAAACCTTAATTGCCAAAGTGGCAGAGTTAACCGGTGAGAAAGATTTAGCCAATAAATCATTACGTGTTATTGCCGACCATATTCGTTCTTGCGCTTATTTAATTGCTGATGGTGTTGTACCTTCTAATGAAGGTCGTGGTTATGTGCTTCGCCGTATTATTCGTCGCGCCGTACGTCATGGGCATTTACTCGGTGCAACAGAAGCATTCTTCTATAAACTCGTCCCAACACTGATTGATGTGATGGCAGAAGCCGGTAAAGAAGTGAAAAAAAATCAAGCGACAGTGGAAAAATTCTTGCGCTTAGAAGAAGAACAATTTGCTCGCACATTAGAACGTGGTTTGACCTTGTTGGATGACGCGTTGGCCAATGTAAAAGAGAATGTCCTGTCCGGTGAAGTGGCGTTCAAGTTATATGATACCTATGGTTTCCCACTGGATTTAACCGCAGATGTTTGCCGTGAGCGTGGCATTGTGATTGATGAAGAGGGCTTTGAGCGTGAAATGGAATTGCAACGAGTTCGCGCACAATCGGCAAGTCAATTTGGTATGGACTATAACAGCGTTATCCGTGTTGATGGGACAACCCGTTTTGAAGGATATACCGAGTCAGAAACACTGGCAAAAGTGACCGCACTTTTCCATGAAGGAAATCCGGTGGAATCGATTTCAGCAGGTCAAAGTGCTGTGGTTATTTTGGATAATACGCCGTTCTATGCAGAATCCGGTGGTCAAATTGGTGATATCGGTCGTTTAGAAGGCAATGGTTTTTGTTTTGACGTAAAAGACACCCAAAAATATGGTCAAGTGTTTGGTCATATTGGTGAGCTTACCCAGGGTAGTTTATCTGTTGGGCAGTCTGTAAATGCAGTGGTTGACGATGTTCGCCGTCAACGTATTTCGTTAAATCACTCTGCAACACATTTGTTGCATGCTGCATTACGTCAAGTATTAGGTGAACATGTCGCACAAAAAGGCTCACTTGTTTCCGATACGTTGTTACGTTTTGACTTTGCTCAACATGAAGCCATTAGCAAAGCACAGTTAGCTGAAGTTGAACGTATTGTGAACCAGCAAGTAAGAGCCAATAATCCAATCCAAACCGACATTATGGAGTTGGAAGCCGCAAAAGCAAAAGGGGCGATGGCGTTATTCGGCGAGAAGTATTCCGAACAGGTTCGTGTCTTAACGATGGGTGATTTCTCTATTGAGTTGTGTGGTGGTATTCATGCAAAACGCACGGGAGATATTGGATTATTTAAAATCGTAACAGAAACCGCTGTGGCAGCAGGTATTCGCCGTATTGAAGCGATTACCGGTGAAACGGCGATTGAATGGTTACAACATCAACAAACTTTATTGAATCAAAGCGCTGAATTACTGAAATCTGATGTGAATTCTATTGTGGATAAGATTTCTCTGTTGCAAGATAAATGTAAGAAAGTTGAGAAAGAGTTACACACGTTAAAAGAGAAAGCTGCACTTCAAGCCGGTAATGAGTTGGCGCAAAGTGCGGTCGAAATTAATGGTGTTTCTGTGATTGTGCAGCAGCTTGATGGTATCGAAGCGAAGTCTTTACGTGCAATGGTAGATAGCCTGAAAAATCAATTAGGCTCTGCTGTCGTGGTGTTTGCTTCCGCGTTGGATGAAAAAGTTAACTTAATTGTTGGCGTAACGCAGGATCTAACAGCCAAAGTGAAAGCCGGTGAGCTCGTGAATTTAATGGCTCAACAAGTCGGTGGTAAAGGCGGTGGTCGACCTGATATGGCGATGGCCGGTGGTACTGAACCGCAAAATATCAACAAAGCATTATCTGTTTGCTCTGATTGGTTAAAAGCAAATTTATAATCTTTGTTTCCTGTTAATTAATTGTCGGCACTTATGATGTCATGAGTGCCAAAGTACAAAGTATTGTTTAATGTTTGATAGGGATGTTGGAAGCAAAATAGGGAAGTTGGAAATAAACTATAAAAGGTGAGGAGTTTATATGCTGATCTTAACCCGTAAAGTTGGCGAGAGCTTGCTCATCGGCGATGATGTTTCTATCACGATTCTTAATATACGAGGCAACCAAGTAAAAATTGGTGTGCAAGCCCCGAAGGATGTTTCTGTTCATAGAGAAGAAATTTACCAGCGTATTCATCAAACTAAGGATGAAAACAAAGTATCGTAATTTTTATTTTATGGGCAGTTGAAGTCAGTCGGTGATAAGTCAATTGACTTGCCAAGAGCTTGCGGCATCTATGTTTGTTCAAGTGAACTTCATAGGATATTGTTTATTGTATAGGTCGTGTATGTGGGTGGTTTTTTAGGCTCAAAATTATTGTCGTTGCCGGTGATGTTCGTTTAACGAGCGAAGAACTAAAAAATACGGTGACAAATGGATTATTGAATTCCGGTGTTAATGTAATTGATTTTGGTGAAACGGGGACAGAGGAAGTCTATTTTGCTACATCATTTTGAAAAAACAATGGCGGTATTAAACTGACTATAAAACAACAATCCGACTGAGTATATCGGACTTAAATGCGTGAAGCGTCATGCGTTAATCGTAGTTTAGAAGTATTATTTTCATAAGGTAAATTAACCTCAACTTGCAAACGAAAGATACGCTTTATTTCACCAGTAGAAATTCATAAAAAACTTACCGCACTTTTTTGAAGTGGAAAGGTGCGGTCTTTTTATATTAAGGAAAATAAATATGAAAGCAATTATTCCTGTGGCCGGCTTAGGCACACGTATGTTGCCTGCAACAAAGGCAATTCCAAAGGAAATGTTAACGCTGGTGGATAAACCACTTATTCAGTATGTTGTTAATGAATGTGTTGCTGCAGGTATTAAAGAAATTGTATTGGTTACCCACTCTTCTAAAAATGCTATAGAAAACCATTTTGATACCTCTTTCGAGTTGGAAACCATGTTAGAAAAACGGGTAAAACGCCAGCTCTTAGAAGAAGTTCGTTCTATTGTACCAAAAGATGTCACCATTATGCATGTTCGCCAAGGGAATGCAAAAGGCTTGGGGCATGCGGTATTATGTGGTCGTCCGTTAGTCGGAGATGAGTCTTTTGCGGTGATCTTACCGGATGTGTTATTGGCGGAATTTTCGGCTAATCAGAAAAAAGAAAACCTCGCGGCCATGTTAAAACGCTTTAATCAAACCAAAGCCAGTCAAATCATGGTAAGTCCTGTCGCACCTGAAGCGGTAAGTAGCTACGGTATTGCCGACTGTGGTGGCATTGAAATTCCGCCGGGTGAAAGTGCAAAAATTAATAGTATTGTGGAAAAACCAAGTGTTGAGGAAGCGCCATCTAACTTAGCGGTTGTGGGGCGTTATGTTTTCTCTGCAGCAATTTGGGATTTATTGGAAAGAACACCGATTGGCGTTGGTGATGAAATTCAATTAACCGATGCGATTGATATGTTAATTGAAAAAGAAACGGTGGAAGCATTCCATATGACCGGTATTTCCTATGATTGTGGCGATAAAATTGGGTATATGAAAGCGTTCGTAGAATATGGCTTACATCACAATAAACTGGGTGGCGAATTTAAATCTTATTTAAAAGATTTAGTGAAAATGTTTTAATTATTATTGAATAAAAGGCATCAATAAGATGCCTTTATTTTTTATATTTTTACTGCTAGAAATCTAGCAGTCTTCACGGCTAGATTGTTATTTTTATTATTTTTTATTAGAATATCTGGGCAATTAATAAGGTTATTTTAGGAATCAATTATGGCGGATTGGAACGGACAATATATCAGTCCTTATGCGGAGCACGGTAAAAAAAGCGAACAAGTTAAAAAAATTACAGTATCTATCCCGATTAAAGTGCTTGAAATTTTGACCAATGAACGTACCCGTCGCCAAATTCGTAATTTGCGTCACGCGACCAACAGTGAACTGTTATGTGAAGCGTTTTTACATGCTTTTACCGGTCAACCTTTACCAACGGATGAAGATTTGTTAAAGGAACGTAGTGACGAAATTCCAGAAGAAGCAAAAGCGATTATGCGTGAGTTAGGTATTGATCCTACACAGTGGGAATATTAATTTTTCATTTCGTATTTTACGTTTTGCCATCCGCTTTTCTGCTATGATAGAACAAATTATTTTTACTTATTTGTTCTATTATGCGAATACCTCGAATTTACCATCCCACTTCTCTTAATTCACTCACCTCTTGCACACTTTCTGAAGATGGTGCTAACCATGTTGGTCGTGTTTTGCGTATGCAACCGGGCGATCAACTTGAACTTTTCGATGGCAGTAACCATATCTATCAAGCTGTCATCAATGCGGTAATGAAAAAATCCGTTGATGTCGATATTTTGAGTCGTCAGTTAGATGATCGTGAAAGTCCACTTGCGATCCATTTAGGACAAGTGATTTCCCGCGGGGAACGCATGGAATTTACGATTCAGAAATCCGTTGAACTGGGGGTAAATGTCATTACGCCTTTGTGGTCAGAACGTTGCGGTGTGAAATTAGACGGTGAACGCATGGAGAAAAAAATTCAGCAATGGCAAAAAATTGCCATTGCCGCTTGTGAACAGTGTGGGCGGAATACCATTCCGGAAATTCGTCCGTTAATGAAGTTACAACAGTGGTGTGCCGAACCGGATGATGCACTCAAATTAAATTTACATCCAAGAGCCAGTTATTCCATTCGCACTCTGCCGGCAATCCCTAAGGCGGGGGTTCGCTTGTTAATCGGTTCGGAAGGCGGTTTATCCCCACAAGAAATTGCACAAACCGAGGAACATGGTTTTGTGGAAGTATTATTAGGAAAACGTGTATTACGCACTGAAACCGCAGCGATGGCGGCAATTACCGCCTTGCAGGTGTGTTTTGGTGATTTAGGATAGAGAAAACGAAATATGATGGATTTACAAGATCATCTCTTGATTGCCATGCCCAATTTAGATGACAGTTATTTTTACCGCTCGGTTATTTATATCTGTGAACATAATGAAAAAGGTTCTATGGGATTGGTGTTAAATCAACCGACAGATTTAAGTATTGCGGAGTTGGGCGCTAAAATGAATTTCATGATGGTTAGCAACCGCACTTATAGTGATAAGTTGGTACTTGCCGGCGGGCCGGTCAATGTTGATCGTGGTTTTATTTTGCACACCAACACCCATGAACCTTTTGATCACAGTTATCGGGTGAACGACAATCTCATGCTCACCACTTCTGCTGATGTCGTGGATACTTTTGGTACATTATTAGAGCCGGAAAAATACTTGGTCACACTTGGTTGTGCAAGTTGGGAACCACATCAGCTAGAGCGGGAAATTATGAATAATTCTTGGTTGGTTGTGCCGGCGACGGAACAAATTCTGTTTGATTTGCCATATGATCAGCGTTGGTTCGCAGCCAATCAGTTGCTTGGCATTGATGGGCATAACTTTGTTAGTCAAGTTGGGCATTGTTAATGGGCATTACCGTTTTGGCGTTTGATTTCGGCACAAAAAGCATTGGCTGCGCGGTTGGTCAAAGCATCACTGGTACGGCGCAGTCTTTGCCAGCGTTTAAAGCGCAAGATGGCATTCCCAATTGGGACGCCATTGGCAAAACCATTAAAGAATGGCAACCGGCTCGAATTGTCGTCGGTTTGCCACTGAATATGGATGGCTCCGAACAAGAGCTGACCTTACGCGCCAAAAAATTCGCCAATCGCCTACAAGGGCGCTTTAACTTGCCGGTGGAGTTACAAGATGAACGCCTCACTACCACGGAAGCCCGTAGCGAAATTTTTGGGCGCGGTGGTTATCGTGCTTTGAATAAAAGCAAAGTGGATGGCATTTCCGCCTGTTTAATATTGGAAAGTTGGTTTGAGCAATACGGTGAATAAATTACTTTAAAAAAATACATAAAAAATCACCGCACTTTTTATCTTTCAACAAAAAGTGCGGTGTTTTTTTAGCGCGTTTTAATAACTGCGACGGTTATGAATTAAGCTTGACCTTTAACCGCTTTTAAACCTAAGAACGGAGCCGGTGTACCCGCGCGTTCTAATGCTTCTTCAATACGGATTAATTGGTTGTATTTCGCAATACGGTCAGAACGGCTCATAGAACCGGTTTTGATTTGACCTGCTGCGGTACCCACTGCTAAATCAGCAATAGTCGCATCTTCAGTTTCACCGGAACGGTGAGAGATCACAGCGGTATAACCTGCATCTTTCGCCATTTTAATCGCAGCCAAGGTTTCGGTTAAAGAACCGATTTGGTTGAATTTGATTAAGATGGAGTTTGCGATACCTTTTTCGATACCTTCTTTTAAGATTTTGGTGTTGGTTACGAATAAGTCATCACCCACTAATTGAATGCGATCGCCCAATACTTTAGTTTGGTAGGCGAAGCCTTCCCAGTCAGATTCATCTTGACCGTCTTCGATAGACACGATTGGGTATTGTTTGGTTAATTCTTCAAGATAGTGTGTGAATTCTTGAGATGTGAATGAACGGCCTTCGCCTTTTAATTCATATTTACCGGTTTCTTTGTTGTAGAACTCAGAAGAGGCGCAGTCCATGGCTAAAGTCACGTCTTTACCTAATACATAACCTGCTTTTTCTACTGCTTCTTTGATACAGGCTAATGCGTCAGCATTAGAGGCTAGGTTTGGTGCGAAACCACCTTCATCACCAACCGCTGTGCTCATGCCTTTAGATTTTAAGACTTTCGCAAGGTTGTGGAATACTTCAGCACCGATACGAAGGGCTTCACGTAAGGTTTTTGCGCCAACCGGTTGGATCATGAATTCTTGGATATCAACGTTGTTGTCGGCGTGTTCACCACCGTTGATGATGTTCATCATTGGTAATGGCATAGAGTAAACGCCTGGCGTACCGTTAAGTTCTGCGATGTAAGCGTAAAGTGGTAAACCTTTAGACGCTGCGGCTGCTTTTGCGTTTGCTAAGGATACCGCTAAGATAGCGTTTGCACCGAAGTTAGATTTGTTCTCCGTGCCGTCTAAATCGATCATGATTTGGTCGATTTCCGCTTGATTAGACGCCTCTTTACCAAGAATGGCTTCAGCAATCGGGCCGTTTACTGCGGCAACCGCTTTCAATACACCTTTACCTAAGAAACGAGATTTGTCGCCGTCACGTAATTCTAAGGCTTCACGAGAACCGGTCGATGCACCTGATGGCGCCGCAGCAAGACCGACGAATCCGCCTTCTAAATGCACTTCGGCTTCCACTGTTGGGTTACCACGAGAGTCGATAATTTCGCGACCAATGACTTTAACGATTTTTGCCATTTTATTTTCCTCATTAAGTTAATTAAAACGGGTTAGTTTGCTCTAAAAACGTCGGTATCATAAAGCTATTTTGTTCTTTTGTCTTGCAAAAACTACTGACAAATTGATTTTACGCCATGTTTTCCGTCATCTTAAGTGCGGTTCAATTTTAAGATAAATTTTTCGCGCTATTTCACCATCAATGTAAACGAAAATGCGCCATTATTCGGCAAAATATTGCAGTAAATTTTTCACCGCACTTTGCCAGTCTTGTGCCTTGGTGACGGCAGAAATCACAGCAATGCTGCCCACTCCGGTGGGTAAAATATCAGGAAAATGCGAAGCACAAATACCCCCGATGGCGACGGTCGGTATCTTACCTACGTTTTTCACCTGTGCCGCTAAATTGGCAATGCCTTGAGGCGATGAAGGCATCGCTTTGGTTTGCGTTGGGAAAATATGCCCGAGGGCAATATAGGACGGACGCAACGGTAACACCAGATCGACTTCTTCCTGGTTGTGGGTGGAAACACCGAGACGCAGTCCCGCTTGTTGGATGGCGTTTAAATCGGCCGTGAGTAGATCCTCTTGCCCAAGATGGACGCCGTAAGCCTGATACTTAATTGCCAACTGCCAAAAATCATCTACAAATAACCGTACTTGATGCTGTTTGGCTAAGGCAATGCAGCGGGCGATTTCCTCTTCTGCTTGTTCCGCTGAGCGATCTTTAATGCGAATTTGCAAGGTTTTCACTCCGGCGTGAATGAGCCGTTCAACCCATTCATAACTGTCCAAGATAACATACAATCCCAACTTAAATTCAGTGGGCGCAAAAGGGGCGTTGGGTGGGGTTATTTCTGATAAATGAGACACGGCTTCCGACATGGTAATCTCCGATAAGGTGAAGAAAAAGTGGCTTGTGTAGAAGGCGTGATGAAATGCAAACTGGTGGTAACTTGTTCCCTACGTGGGGATTAACCCACAGGTTCCACGGATCTCGCGTTCATTGCGATCTCAGCCTTCCGGCACTCCGACAAGAGGGTTTCAATATAGTGAAAGGCAAGAGTCATAACAAGGGGATAAGCCATTTTTTGTGAAGTGGATCACGGAGAGTAAACAAAAAGTGCGGTCAAAAATCTAAGAGTTTTTCTGACCGCACTTTTATTTCAATTTTTCAGAAAGCCGTTAGTCGGATTTTTTCTGATTGGTTTTTGCCGCTTTCACAAAGCCTTCGAATAATGGATGCCCATCACGTGGCGTGGAGGTGAATTCCGGGTGGAATTGGCAAGCAACAAACCAAGGGTGATTAGGCACTTCAATAATTTCCACCAGTTTTTTATCGGCGGATAAACCGGTCACTTTCAAGCCGGCTTTTTCGATTTGTGGAAGCAAGACATTATTAACTTCGTAACGGTGACGATGACGCTCTTCGATAGTTTCAGCACCATATAATTTGCGTGCTAAACTGCCTTCTACTAAATGGCATTTTTGTGCGCCAAGACGCATGGTGCCACCTAAATCAGATTCATCGCTGCGGACTTCCGTATTGCCTTCTGCATTTTGCCATTCGGTAATTAATCCCACCACAGGTTGTTCACAAGTGCGGTCAAATTCGGAAGAGTTTGCATGGCTCATGCCGGCAACATTACGAGCAAATTCGATTAACGCCACTTGCATGCCTAAGCAAATGCCTAAATACGGAATGTTGTTTTCACGGGCATATTGGGCAGTCAGAATTTTGCCTTCAACACCGCGATAGCCGAAGCCACCCGGCACTAAAATACCGTCTAAACCTTTTAAGATGTCTACGCCTTTGGTTTCCACATCCTGTGAGTCGATGTATTTGATGTTGACGTTCAAGCGATTTTTCAAACCGGCGTGTTTTAACGCTTCGTTTACGGATTTATAGGCATCAGGCAATTCGGTGTATTTACCTACCATCCCAATGGTGACATCGCCTGTCGGGTTGGCTTGTTGATACAACACTTGTTCCCATTCAGATAAATCGGCTTCCGGACAAGTTAAGTGGAAACGATTGCAAATAAAATCATCCAATCCTTGAGATTTCAAGAGTGCCGGAATTTGGTAAATGGAAGACACATCTTTCAATGAAATCACGGCGCGTTCCGGCACGTTACAGAATAACGCGATTTTCGCGCGTTCATTCGGTGGAATCATGCGGTCGGAACGGCAAATTAGCACATCCGGTTGAATCCCGATGGACAACAATTCTTTCACGGAATGTTGCGTCGGTTTGGTTTTGACTTCGCCGGCGGTCGGAATATAAGGAACAAGCGTTAAATGCATGAAAATCGTGCGTTCACGTCCCACTTGTACGGCAAGTTGGCGCAAGGCTTCCAAGAACGGGAGGGATTCGATATCGCCCACGGTGCCACCTACTTCTACGATGGCCACATCATGCCCTGCGGCGCCATCAATCACGCGCGCTTTAATTTCGTTGGTAATGTGTGGAATCACTTGAATGGTCGCGCCGAGATAGTCACCGCGACGCTCTTTGCGTAACACTTCGGAATAGATTTTACCGGTCGTGAAGTTGTTACGCTTGGTCATTTTGGTGCGAATAAAACGCTCATAATGGCCTAAATCTAAATCGGTTTCTGCACCGTCTTGGGTCACGAAAACTTCACCGTGCTGGGTTGGGCTCATGGTGCCCGGATCGACGTTGATATAAGGGTCAAGTTTCATAATCGTGACGTTTAAACCACGCGCTTCTAAGATTGCCGCAAGTGATGCCGCTGCAATGCCTTTACCAAGCGAAGAAACTACGCCGCCTGTGACGAAAATATAATTGGTAGCCATAAGAAACCTATTTGTTGCTATTGGGATGGATGGAAAATTAGGATAAATATAATCTATCAAGACGGGAGCGTAGTTTACAACAAAGGCAGAATGAACTCAATTGCCGGGCTTGCGGATTTGACAGAAAGTGCGGTGGAAAAATATCACACTTTTTTATGTTTTATTACGAAATTCGCCATTTTTGGTGTAAAATCCGCCGAATTTTTATAACAAAAGAGAAATTTATTATGTTTTCACGTAAAGATATTATTGTTTTGGGTATGATGATTTTTGCCCTGTTTTTAGGGGCGGGAAACATTATTTTTCCACCGATGGAAGGTTACACTGCGGGACAACATTGGGCGACAGCGGCATTAGGTTTTGTAGTGACTGGCGTGTTAATGCCATTTATCACCTTAGTGTTAGTGTCTGTTTTAGGACGTGGCGAAGAACTCACTCGCGACCTACCCAAATGGGTGGAAGTTTTGTTTTTAGCCACCTTATATTTAGTTATCGGTTCTACGTTTGCGATGCCACGAATTACCAACGTAGCCTATGAAATGGCGTTAGTGCCGTTAGAGATTGTCACAGATACACCGACAAATCACCTGATTTTTGCCGTGGTCTTTAACATTATTGCTATGTTATTCATGCTAAAACCAAACACCATTATTTCCAGCGTGGGCAAATTTATGACCCCGGCCTTATTGGTGTTACTGGTCGTAGTGACCGTGACAGTCTTTATGTCTCCCTTGTCTGACATTGCTGCACCAAGCAAAAGTTATGCGGACAGCTCAGCGTTGACCACCGGTTTAATTAGTGGTTATCAAACCATGGATGTCTTGGCGGCAATTGCTTTCGGCGGCATTGTTGCCCGTGCGTTAAGTGCGAAAAACATCACTGAACCGAAAAAAATCATGCGTTACACTATTTCTGCCGGCTGCATTTCAGTGGTTTTATTAGCCGCACTTTATTTTTCTCTTTTCTATCTTGGTGCGACCAGTGACCAAGTGGCGCAAGGCGCAAGTAACGGTGGTCAAATTTTCTCTCGTTATGTAAACGTGTTATTTGGCAAAGAAGGTTCTTGGATCATGTCCGGTATCATCTTCTTGGCAAGCTTAACCACCTTAGTGGGGGTGACCAGTGCTTGTGCCTACTACTTCGCCAAATTCTCTAACCGCTTGCCGTATTCTTTCTGGGTGGTGGTGTTTACTATCATGACGACCATCATTTCCGAAAACGGTTTAACGAAATTATTACAAGTCACCATTCCGGCATTGTTATTAATTTACCCGGTAGCAATCATGTTGGTGGTATTGCAGTTCGTCCGTGCTAAATTACCATGCGTGCAATTAACCTATAACACTACGATTGCAGTCACCGTGTGTTTTAGTCTGTGCGACAGTTTAAATAACGTGGGACTCTTGTCTGACGGCATGAAACAATTCCTTGGCAATTTCCCCTTATATGATAATGGTTTGGCATGGTTAGTTCCTTCGTTAGGCGTGTTGTTCTTGACTATGTTGCTTGGAAAAAAAGCAAAATAGTTTCCAAAGACAATAAAAAAACCACCTTTTCGGTGGTTTTTTATTTGGGCTTAATAATAAGAATGTTCGCCGCGTTGGTGTTCTGTCACATCTTTCGCGCCTTTTAATTCATCCGGGAAGAGGCTGATTAATTGTTTTTCTACGCCATCTTTTAAGGTGACATCCACCATGGAGCAACCGTTACAACCACCACCGAATTGCAGAATGGCGTAGCCGTCATCGGTGATTTCCAATAACGTGATTTTGCCACCGTGACTTGCCAATTGCGGGTTGATTTGGGTTTGAATGACATATTCCACACGTTCGATTAATGGTGCGTCATCTGCCACTTTACGCATTTTGGCGTTTGGTGCTTTTAAGGTGAGTTGTGCACCTAATTCTTCCGTGACATAGTCGATTTCTGCGTCTTCCAAAAATGGCAGACTGATGTCATCCACAAAGGCAGAAAAGGTGTCGTATTTAAATTCGGTATCGCTAGCTTCCACAGAATTTGGTGGACAATAAGACACACCACATTCGGCACTTGGCGTGCCCGGGTTGACGACGAAAATACGAATGTTGGTGCCTTCTTCTTGCTGATCTAATAAACGGCGGAAATGTGCTTGTGCTTCCGCTGAAATGGTAATTTGTTGCATAACGCTCCCACAATAAAACCTAATTAAATTTGTCGGATATGATACGCTTCATGTGGTTTTTTTTCTACCTTTTGGTGTAATAAAAAATGCCGCTGCCTTATCGTACGTTTTATGCTCGCGCCAGCCCCCACACTTGAATATGTGTCACATTAGCTTTGCGTAATAGCTTGGCGATTTCGTTTAATGTAGCGCCGGTGGTGATCACATCGTCTATTAAGGCAACGTGACGATAAGGAAAATCTTTGGCTTTAGCGGAAAGTTGAAAAGCATTTTTGAGATTTTGTCGTCGATCTTTGGCACTAAGGCCTCGTTGGGTCGGTGTGCGTTTGGTACGAGTAATTAAGTTGTTTTTGACGGGAATGTTGATCCATTGGCTCAGTTGACGCGCCAATAAATCTGCTTGGTTATATCCCCGTTGCCATTGCCGAACATGATGTAACGGTACGGGTAGGAGCACCTCAGGCAAAGGCAGTTGATGATTTCGTCGAGCTTCGCGGATGGCCAAATACAGCAGGCGCGCTAAAGTGCGGTCGAGTTGAAATTGTTTTTGAAATTTAAACCGATGAATCAGCGTGGAAAGTGGTTCGTTGTAACGCCCGATAATCACCATGCGATCCCACGCCGGTTCCTGCTGCAAACAGTTGCCGCAGTGCAAGGCGTTTTCCATCAGTTCTGAACCACAGCAACCGCAATAAGGAAAACGTCGAATCATTCGATTACAACGGCTGCATAAGCCATGTTTGGCAAGTTTAAGAGGCGCATGGCAATGCATGCAGCTGGATCGGAAAACGTTCATGAAAGCGACCGTACTTAATGAAGAAAACCGGCACATCATAAAGTGCGTCGCTTTTTTTCGTTGCTTTTTTGCCCGATTTTAGGATCTGCCTCGCAAAAATGCTAAAATCAGGCAACATTTCCGCCAAATGTTGAATTTAAAGAGAAGAGAAAAGCATGACAATCCCGAATTATCGCGACCAAATTAAAGTAGTCTTTTTTGATATCGATGACACGTTGTTTATGAAACAACGTGATTTTCTGCCGGCAACGGTGCCTGTGTTTATGCGTAAATTGAAAGAAAACGGCATTATTCCTGCCATTGCCACAGGGCGTACCCGCTGTGCTTTTCCGCATAAATTGAATCAGGTGATTGAGCAGGAAGGCATTGATTTATTTGTGACCATGAACGGGCAGATGGCAAGTTATCGTGGGCAAGTCATTGAGAAACACGTGATTCCAACAGAAAAAATTCGCCGTTTGGTGCATTTTTTTGAGCAACATAATATGCCTTATGCGTTTGTGTCGGATCATACGGTCGCGGTTTCGGAGCGGAATTCAGTGGTACAGTTCGCGATGGATCCGATCTTGAAAGATTACATTGTGGATAAAGCTTTTTTTGAAGGAAACGATATTGGGCAAGTGTTGCCGTTTTATCGCGCGGAACAGGATGAGTTGGTGCGGAATTCAGGCGTATTGGATGGCTTGCGTGTGGTGCGTTGGCATGAAGACTCTGTGGATTTATTTGACGCGGAAGGCTCCAAAGCACGTGGCATTCAAGCGGTGGTCAAACATTTGGGACTACAGATGGATAATGTGATGGCGTTCGGTGATCAATTAAACGATTTCGAAATGTTAAGCACCGTGGGCGTAGGGGTTGCCATGGGCAACGGCCATGAAAAACTCAAAGCGATCGCGGATCATGTGGCGGAACCGCTTGATCAAGACGGCATTTATCGATTCCTCATCAAAGCCGGATTAATTGATGAATAAAAATAACGCGCTGAAAAGCGCGTTTTTTATATCTTTAGTCAATCGCATAACCTTGCGGTGGTAAGCGGTTGCCGTCTAAATAGGCGTGGTTGTCGGTAAAAGTGAGGCGCCCTTCTACAAACCATTTAATTGCCAAGGGATAAAAGCGAATTTCCTGTTCTTTGACCCGTTGTTCAATATCCGCAATGGCGTCTTCGGCAAAAATGGGCACTTTGGCTTGTAACACAATGGCGCCGCCATCTACTTCTTCATTTACAAAATGAATGGTCATACCATGCTCTGTTTCACCGGCTTCGATGGCTCGTTGGTAGGTATGCAGCCCGGGATATTTGGGCAATAAAGAAGGGTGAATGTTGAGAATTTTTCCCGCAAAACGTTGGGTAAATTCTTCCGTAAGGATTTTCATATAGCCGGCAAGTACAATTAAATCCGCACCGAGATTGTCGATTTCATCTGCGATATGGCGATCCATGGCAAGATTGTCGGCATAGTCACTACGTAAAAAAGTGCGGTGAAAAATACCCGCACTTTTTGCCCGCTGTAGCCCAAAGGCATCCGCTTGATTGCTGAACACGCCAACGACTTCACCGTCAATATAGCGCGATTCACAAGCATCAATAATCGCCTGTAAATTCGCGCCATAACCGGAAATAAGAACAACGATTTTTTTCATTAACGAATAACAACTTGCGGTTCGTTTTCATCAGTGAGATGTTGGATATCCCCGATGACCCAAGCGGTTTCCCCAGCCTGTTGTAGCAGACCTAATGCGGTTTCTACGTCTTCTTGTGGCAATGCAATCACCATACCCACGCCGCAGTTAAAAGTGCGGTACATTTCGTAGTCGGTGATATTGCCTTGTTGTTGCAACCAATCAAACACTGCAGGCCATTGCCAGCTGTTTTCATTGATCACCGCTTTGACGCTGTTTGGTAATACGCGCGGGATATTTTCCCAGAAACCACCACCGGTTAAGTGAGCGATAGCGTGAACATCCACGTGTTTGATTAATTGCAAAATGGATTTTACGTAGATTTTTGTCGGTGCCAGCACATGATCGGCTAATGGACGGCCTTCTAACTGTGCTTCGGCTGGATTTACGCCGGCAACATCAATCACTTTCCGAATTAAAGAGTAGCCATTGGAATGTGGACCGCTAGAAGCGAGGGCGATTAACGCATCGCCAACTTTGACTTGACTGCCATCAATGATTTCGGATTTTTCCACCACACCGACGCAGAAACCGGCAAGGTCGTAATCGCCTTCGTGGTACATTCCCGGCATTTCAGCCGTTTCGCCGCCCACTAAAGCACAGCCGGATTGTTCACAACCGTTTGCAATGCCTTTAATGACGTTGGCGGCCACATCCACATCTAATTTGCCGGTGGCATAATAATCCAGGAAGAACAATGGTTCGGCACCTTGTACCACCAAATCGTTTACACACATTGCCACCAAATCGATACCGATACTGTCATGACGATTTAAATCAATGGCTAAACGCAATTTTGTGCCGACACCGTCAGTGCCTGATACCAAAATCGGCTCTTTATATTTAGACGGAATGGCACAAAGTGCGCCGAAACCGCCTAAACCGCCCATGACCTCAGGACGAGTGGTGCGTTTCACTTCCGGTTTAATGCGTTCAACTAATTCGTTACCTGCATGAATATCCACGCCGGCATCTTTATAACTTAAGGATTGTGTACTCACGATGGCTTCCCGTTAATGATGACTAAATTAATTAGGGCTCCATTGTACACGCTTACGCAAACGTTTGCGATAAGTATAAAGGATTTTTCTCCAAAAGCCGGCTTTCAATTAGCTATTGAATAAGAATTGTGCCAAAATGAAAGACATAGGAATATTGCCCTTGGGCGTGAATAAGGAGTCTGATATGAAAAAAACGTTTGTATTTTTAACCGCACTTTTATTGGCTGCTTGCTCTTTCTCGCCTTCCACCAAGCCTGTGTTAAATCCTCAAGCCAATGCAGAAGTGCAGGGCGATGTGCCACTTGTTCCACCAAAAGAGACGAAAAACGGTTTTTTACAACTTGTGCCGGGTATTTTTTATTATGTGGATACTAATTCCGTTTGGGTGGATAACAAGGATAAACGTCTGATTCATTTTGATGTGGTGATTAACTTGGATAAAGGGTTATATGTATTCAAAGATCATCCGACGCTTTATGCCAAATCCATGCGCCAATATAAAATTTTAAATTGTGAGAGCCACTATTTCACTCACGTGCGCAGCGATTTCTACGCTGATTTTTGGGGTGACGGTATTCGCACCGCGCCGAAACGCCAATCTCAACATACTATCGCGTTACAGCCACAATCTTCCCTTTATACTTTAGGGCAAGTGATGTGTGCGAACATGTACCGTCGGAAATAAGAAAAGAAAAAGTGCGGTGGATTTTGGCCGCACTTTCTGTCATCGAGATAACAAAAAAGCCATTTAGCATTTACTAAATGGCTTTTGTTTTTAGCGTATTTGGGGCTTATTGTTTAGCCACAATTTTTCCGTCAACGTAATCGACGCTAATCGGTTTTTCCGGTAACAAACTGCCGGAAAGGATTTGTTGCGCTAACGGGTTCTCAATTTCTTGCTGAATCGCACGTTTTAACGGACGCGCGCCGTAAATCGGGTCATAGCCGATTTCGCTGATGAAATCGAGGGTGCTATCCGTAAAGTGCAACACATAGCCACGACTTTCCATGCGATTGATTAAGCGTTTTAACTGAATTTCCGCAATGGCGCGAATGTTGTCTTTATGCAACGGATGGAACACCACAGTTTCGTCAATTCGGTTAATAAATTCCGGACGGAAATGTTGGCTCACCACGGACATCACCAAGGCTTTCATTTCATCGTAGCTTTCGGTTTGATTACCTTGAATCAAATCAGAACCTAAGTTAGAGGTCATGATCACCACCGTATTGCGGAAATCCACGGTTCTGCCTTGTCCGTCGGTTAAACGGCCGTCATCTAACACTTGCAATAAAATGTTGAACACATCATTGTGTGCTTTTTCCACTTCGTCGAGCAAAATCACAGAATATGGACGGCGACGTACGGCTTCGGTTAAATAACCGCCTTCTTCATAACCCACATAGCCCGGAGGTGCACCAACCAAGCGAGACACGCTGTGTTTTTCCATGAATTCGGACATATCGATACGCACCATGGCGTCTTCGCTATCAAACAAGAATTTCGCCAAGGTTTTGCACAATTCGGTTTTACCCACGCCGGTTGGTCCTAAGAACAAGAAGGAACCAATCGGACGATTTGGATCGGAAAGACCGGCACGACTACGACGAATCGCATTCGCCACAGCGTCCACGGCTTCATTTTGTCCGATAACACGTTTGTGCAATTCTTCTTCCATGCGCAAGAGTTTTTCTTTTTCGCCTTCCATCATTTTGGAAACCGGAATGCCGGTGGCACGGGAAAGCACTTCCGCAATTTCCTCGTCAGTCACACGATAACGCAACAGGCTCATTTCTTTGCCTTCCGCACCTTCTGCTGCCGCTAATTGTTTTTCTAATTCCGGAATTTTGCCATATTGTAATTCGGACATTTTGTTCAAATCACCGGCACGGCGGGCTTGTTCCATTTGCGTACGGGCGTTTTCCAATTCCGCTTTAATGTGTTGCGCACCGGAAAGCGCCGCTTTTTCGGATTTCCACACCTCTTCTAATTCAGCATATTCCCGTTCTTTTTCCGCCAATTCTTTTTCTAACATTTCCAAGCGTTTGCGGCTGGCATCATCATCTTCTTTTTGTAACGCCTGTTGTTCCAATTTGAGTTGGATAATACGGCGATCTAAGCGATCTAACGGCTGTGGTTTGGAGTCAATTTCCATCCGAATGCTGGAAGCCGCTTCATCGATTAAGTCGATGGCTTTATCCGGCAACTGGCGATCGGAAATGTAACGATGGGACAAGGTTGCCGCCGCCACAATAGCCGGGTCAGTAATTTGTACGTGGTGGTGGATTTCATAACGCTCTTTCAAACCACGCAAAATAGCAATGGTGTCTTCCACGCTCGGTTCATCCACAAACACTTTTTGGAAACGACGTTCAAGTGCGGCGTCTTTTTCAATGTATTGGCGATATTCATCTAATGTGGTCGCACCGACACAATGTAATTCACCACGCGCCAAACTTGGTTTTAACAAGTTGCCCGCATCCATGGCGCCATCGGTTTTACCCGCACCCACCATGGTGTGAATTTCATCGATGAACAAAATGACGCGACCTTCTTCTTTGGCAAGTTCATTTAACACGGCTTTTAAGCGTTCTTCAAATTCACCGCGATATTTTGCTCCGGCGATTAACGCGCCCATATCAAGGGAAAGCACGCGTTTATTTTTCAAACCTTCCGGCACTTCGCCGTTCACAATACGCTGCGCCAACCCTTCCACAATGGCGGTTTTACCCACGCCTGGTTCACCGATAAGCACCGGGTTGTTTTTGGTGCGGCGTTGCAATACTTGAATGGTGCGGCGAATTTCTTCATCACGCCCAATCACCGGATCCAACTTCCCGCTTTCCGCGCGGGCAGTTAAGTCGATAGTATATTTTTCTAAGGCTTGGCGGCTTTCTTCCGCATTTTGATCATTCACGTTTTGTCCTCCACGAATATGATCGATGGCTTGTAAAATTTGTTCTTTTTTCGCACCGCACTTTTTCAGTATCTCGCTGACGGCGCCTTTTTCTTCCAAGGCAGCAAGTAAAAAGAGTTCGGAGGAAATAAATTTATCCTGCCGTTGTTGCGCTAATTTGTCGCATAAATTCAACAGGTTAAGCAACTGACGGGAAAGTTGTACATCACCGCCATTGCCGGAGACTTGCGGAAGTTTGGCAAGTTCGTTGTTGAGTTCGTTACGCAATGCGGCAACATTCACGCCATTTGCGGTTAAAATCGGCGCCACTGAACCGTCTTGTTGATTTAACAAGGCGCTTAATAAATGCACCGGTTCAATAAATTGATTATTCTTGCCAATCGCTAAAGATTGCGCTTCAGCAATGGCTTGTTGGAATTTAGTGGTAAATTTTTCAATATTCATAAGTATTTCCTTCTTCGTTCCATGGATGTTCTGTTGAACATTTGTTCGCCAAATTTAAATAAGATCGTTTTGAGGGATTTCAAGAGAAAAAATGAAAAATTTAGTTTTGCCGATTAATTTTTTAGATTTGATAGGTTTTATTTGTTTGAACTTTTAGTACATCTTTTGCTCTAACAAAAGCGTTTATCATAGAAAAGTGCGGTGTTTTTTCGCCGTCTTTTTATTTAGTAAAAAAGGAAGAAAACATGAAATCATTAAAATCTTTGTTGGCGTTAGCGGTTGCTATTGCTGTTTCCTCTACTGCATTGGCGGAAGAAAGTGTTTTATCTGAAATGAAAGAAGGCGCAAAATCTGCATGGCAAACTGTGAAAGAAGACAGTAAAGCGGCTGGCACTAAAATAAAGAATGGTGCAGTGAAAGTAAAAGAGACAACGAAAGAAAAATTCGGTGAAGCCAAGGATGCAACCAAAGAGAAATTTAGTGAAGCTAAAGATGCAACAAAAGAAAAGTTGACTGAGGCGAAAGAGGTTACTCAAGAAAAAGTTGCAGAAGGTAAGAAAGCGATAAAAGACAAATTACGCAATGACAAACCGGCACAGGTGGAAGATAAATCTACCGCGAAAGAAAAAAGTGCGGTGGAAAATAAAGCCAAAATGACGCAAAGTAAAAAAGTGGATATTAATACAGCAGATGCGGCGACATTAGAAAGTTTGTCCGGTATTGGTGAAGCGAAGGCTAAAGCGATCATTGAATATCGCGAGAAAAACGGCAAGTTTAAAAATCTCAATGATTTATCCAACGTGCCTGGTATTGGCGATGCGACGTTAGAAAAAATGAAATCCCATGTGCGTTTTAATTAATTTTCCAAGATAAAAAGAAGGGCTGTATTGAACAGCCCTTTGTTTTTAGAAAATAGAGATTATTTTACTAATTGCACTAAAATACGGCGAATTGGTTCTGCTGCGCCCCATAATAATTGGTCGCCGACAGTGAATGCTGCCAAATATTCCGGCCCTAAGTTGAGTTTGCGTAAACGTCCTACCGGAACGCTTAATGTGCCGGTGACCTTGGTTGGTGTGAGTTCACGCAAGGTACTTTCTTTATCGTTTGGAATGACTTTCACCCACTCGTTGTGTGATGCCAAAATTTGCTCGATTTCTGCCAGTGGGATGTCGCGTTTTAATTTGATGGTGAATGCTTGGCTATGGCAACGTAATGCACCGATGCGCACACATAAACCATCTACCGGAATTGGATTGTCGCTTAACCCTAAAATCTTATTGGTTTCCGCATAGCCTTTCCATTCTTCTTTGGTTTGACCACTTTCTAATAATTTGTCGATCCAAGGGATTAAGCTGCCTGCGAGAGGTGCACCAAAATTATCAATAGGGAAATTCTGATCACGCATTTTCGCGGTAACTGCGCGTTCAATATCTAAAATAGAGGAATTCGGATCTGCTAATAAGCCTGTGACTTCACCGTTTAATTCGCCCATTTGCACGAGTAATTCACGCATGTTTTTCGCACCGGCACCACTGGCAGCCTGGTAAGTCGCAACGGAAATCCATTCTACTAAATCTTTCTCGAATAAACCGCCTAATGCCATTAGCATTAAACTTACGGTACAGTTACCTCCCACATAGGTTTTTACACCGTTTTTCAAGCCTTCGCTGATGACGTGCTGGTTTACCGGATCCAATACGATTATCGCATCTTTTTCCATACGTAGTGCAGATGCTGCATCGACCCAGTAGCCATTCCAACCGGTAGATTTTAATTTTGGATAAACTTCGTTGGTGTAATCGCCGCCTTGGCAGGTGACGATAATGTCGAGTTTTTTCAGTTCTTCAATATCGAATGCATTTTTTAAGGTGCCTGCGTTTTTGCCACCGAAAGTTGGTGCAGGCTGTCCTGCTTGGGAAGTGGTAAAGAAAACCGGATTGATATTTGCAAAATCATTTTCTTGCTGCATGCGATCCATTAAAACGGAACCGACCATTCCGCGCCAACCGATAAAACCAACGTTTTTCATAAGTTTGTCCTTCTAAATAAGATTGAAAATATGTTGTGTAAGCGCTTAATTAATAGCAAGAGAACGCAAATAAAAGCAAGTGTTTTTCCGATATTTTTTAACTTTTTAAAATAATCCCAAAACTGACCGCACTTTTTCTTTTATTTATCTTAATGTTAAGGTCAAAAAACGGGGAATTGATATGAGCAAAGCGATTGAATTTATGCTATGTTAAATATCATTTTTATTGTTTTAATGGGCGGCTTTAAGTTTATGGAAAAAATCATTATTGATGAAAATCAGTTTTTTAGAACGATTTCCCGTATTTCGCATGAGATCATTGAAAAACATCAGACGTTAGATAATTTAGTGATTGTCGGTATCAAACGGCGGGGCGCGGAAATTGCGGCGTTAATTAAACATAAAATTAAAGAATTAACTCAAGTTGAACTCCCATCTTTTGATTTGGATATCACCTTTTATCGCGATGATCTTGAGCCAACCCAAGAAGAGCAGGTGCCGATTTATAGTGGCGCTTCCGATTTTATTAATATCCAACATAAAGAAGTGATTTTGGTGGACGATGTGCTGTTTACCGGTCGCACGATTCGAGCTGCATTGGATGCGTTAGTGGATTTTGGGCGGGCAGCAAAAGTGGAATTGGTGATTTTTGTGGATAGAGGGCATCGTGAATTGCCGATTCGTGCCGATTATGTAGGGAAAAACGTACCAACCAGTCGTAGTGAAAATATTCAGGTGCGCACCATGAAGTTTGACCAATGTTATGAAGTCGCGTTATTAACGAAATAAATTTGTGAACCTTTATTAAAATTGATAATCTAACCAACAATTTCAACCCTATAACGGAATATTAACGAAGATGAATTTGAAGTCTGTTTTGTTTGTCGCACTTGGTTTTTTGGCATTTATTGCAAATGCGCAAGCTGAGGAAAAAGTGGTTGCGACAGTAAACGGCGTTCCTGTGTTGGAAAGCCAAGTAAAAAGTGCTTTAACTAAGAAAAATAATCGCCAAGCAGCTTTAGATAAAGTGATTGATGATATTTTGGTTGCGCAGGCAGTAAAAGAATCCGGTGTCTCTGTTAACAATGCGCAAGTGGATCAAATTATTGAAGGCATCGCAGCGCAAAACGGTTTAACGTTCGGTCAGTTACTCGATGCCCTTGATTATCAAGGCATTAGTTATGCGGCATATCGTCAACAAATTGCGCAACAACTGATGATGTCGGAAGTACGTAATCGCGCAATTAGCCAAAGCGTTGATGTCTCTCGTGAACAAGTTGAAGCGTTAGCGAAAAAAATGTTGGCGGAAGCTAAGGCAAAAGGCAACGTGGCGAGACTGACGGATACCCAATACGAAGTGCGTCATATTTTGTTAAAACTCAACCCGTTGTTAAACGATGCACAGGCCAAAGCGCAGCTTGAACAAATCCGTGCGGATATTCTTGCTGGCAAAACAACGTTTGCTGATGCCGCATTAAAATATTCAAAAGATTATTTATCTGGTGCTAACGGCGGTAGCTTAGGTTATGCTTTCCCGGAAATGTACGTGGGGCCGTTTAATAAAGCAGTACGTACAACAAAACAAGGCGTGATTAGTGCGCCGTTTAAAACCGAATTCGGCTGGCATATTTTGGAAGTGACCAATACCCGTCAGGCGGACCGTACAGAAGATGCTTATCGTCAAAAAGCCTACGAGCAAATCGTCAATCAGCAATTGCAAGATTCCGCACGCGACTGGGTACAAGCATTGCGTAAACGAGCCAACATTAAATATATAAATTAACGGAAATCCCGACCCAATGGTCGGGATTTTGCTTTATAATACACCGCACTTTTCGTTATTTTTATAAGATCTTATTCAATGAATTCAAAAAAGCATTTAGGCCATACGGCGCGTAAACGGTTCGGGCAAAATTTCTTGCACGACAATAATGTAATTCAAAATATCGTGGCGGCAATTTACCCGCAAGCTAACCAATTTTTAGTGGAAATCGGTCCTGGGTTAGGCGCATTGACAGAGCCGGTTGCGGAGCAGGTAGATCGCTTGACCGTATTGGAGCTTGACCGCGATTTGGCGGAACGTTTACGTCACCACCCGTTTTTACATCAAAAACTCAATGTCATCGAAACCGATGCTATGCAGTTTGATTTTTCTACGCTTTATGAACAAGAACATTTAGCAGAGAAAAACCAAAAACTGCGCGTGTTCGGTAACTTGCCGTATAACATTTCTACGCCGCTAATGTTCCATTTGTTTAAATATCACAACATCATTCAAGACATGCACTTCATGTTGCAAAAAGAAGTGGTGAAACGCCTATGTGCTGCCCCAAACAGTAAGGCTTACGGAAGATTGACCATCATGGCGCAATATTTCTGCCAAGTCATGCCTGTGTTGGAAGTGCCACCAAGTGCCTTTAAACCTGCGCCAAAAGTGGATTCTGCGGTGGTTCGCTTAATCCCGCATGCCACACTGCCGCATCCGGTGAAAGATTTATATTGGCTTAATCGCGTCTGTTCTCAGGCATTTAATCAACGCCGCAAAACGTTGCGTAATGCCTTGTCCGGCTTATTTTTACCGGAAAATCTGACCGCACTTAACATCGATTTAAATGCACGTGCGGAAAATCTTAGCATTGCGGATTATGCCCGTTTAGCGAACTGGTTGGCGGATAACCCGCCGGCAGAGGTGAGCAAAGAGGATGTGGTGGAGTCGGAAGAATAAAAAGAGCGGTCAAAAATGGCGACATATTTAGTAGGCGACCTACAAGGTTGTTATGACGAATTGCAGATGTTATTGGAGCGAGTGAAATTCGACCCAACACAAGATACACTTTATTTAACCGGTGATTTGGTGGCACGCGGTGATAAATCGCTAGAATGTCTGCGTTTTGTTAAATCCTTGGGAACTGCCGCTTACACCATCTTAGGTAATCATGATTTACATTTAATTTCCACCGCACTTGGCATTAAAAAAATCAAACCTCGTGATCGTGTTGCACCGATTTTTGCAGCCCCCGATTTTTTTGAATTAATTCATTGGTTACGTCAACAACCTTTGTTGATTCACCACGAACAACTGAATTTCGTCATGACGCACGCCGGTATCTCGCCCGATTGGGATTTAGCAACCGCCAAAGCCTGCGCCAATGAAGTGGAGAATGTGCTGCGCCATGGCAATTATCGCTATCTCATTGAAAATATGTATTCAGAACAGCCTGATTGTTGGTCGCCAAATTTAAAAGGACTGGATCGTCTGCGTTACATTATTAATGCTTTTACCCGTATGCGTTTTTGCTATCGGGATCATCGTCTCGATTTTGCGTGTAAACAGCCCATCAAGGATGCGCCGAAGAACCTTGCCCCCTGGTTTGCTTTAGACAATCCGCTGTATCAAACCGAAAATATTGTTTTTGGTCATTGGGCGAGCTTAGTGGATGAAATCACGCCACCGAATATTTATGCCCTCGATACCGGCTGTGTTTGGAATAATCGCCTCACTCTGTTGCGCTGGGAAGATAAGCGCTATTTCACCCAAAGTGCGGTCAAAAATTACAGTGATTTTTAGGAAGAATTATGAATTTCATTAATGCCGATGCGTGCGATCTCTTTAACATTCCCTTCTTCCAATTTGCCCAAATGAAAAAGTTTTGTCCCGAAGATATTCCGCATATTAAGGCGGATTACAAAGCTCATTGGGATCGGTGGAAAGCCACCATTTTGCAGGTGGCTACAGAACTCGGTACGCCCTTTGCCAAGCCGCATATTGAAAGTTGGACGAACGGTTGGCAAGTACGAGGCCATTTCTTTGCCTATTTTAAATATGAATATAACCTCAATTCCGCCGCGATTTTGTCGGTGTTACTGAATCGTCGTCGTTTATCGGTGAGTTTAGATTGGCATTGTTATCGCGCTGATCGGTCACAAATTAACGTGCAGCAATATAACCAATGGCTCGAGCATGTTGATTTTGCTCGCTTTGCCGAATTCGATATTTGGCGTGGTGATGAAAGCGAATACGATGATTTCCGTAAAGTCAGCCAGTTGAGCCCAAAAGACTTAACTTTGCGTTCTGAGGCTGATTTTTGGTGCATTGGGCGAAATGTAGAAAAAGCGGAATTGGATAAATTAGATGTGACGCAATTTATTGTGGAAAGCATTCGTGATTTATTGCCATTATATGAGGCTTGCCACCAAGTTAAGCCGTAAAAAATATCCGAAATTCCCACCGCACTTCCTGTTATTTTTCCCCATTTTACGCTATTCTATGGCGTATTTTCTCAGTTAAAACCCGCTAAAGTGCGGTCTATTTTAAGGTGATTTTTTATGCAAGAACAATATCGTCCTGATTTGCTTGAGCCGGAAGTGCAAAAATTCTGGCAGGACAATAAAACTTTCAAAGCGGTACAAGATAACAACAAAGAAAAATATTACTGTCTTTCCATGTTGCCCTATCCATCCGGTCGTTTGCACATGGGACATGTGCGTAATTACACCATCGGTGATGTGGTTTCCCGTTATCAACGCATGATTGGTAAAAACGTGTTACAACCAATGGGATGGGATGCGTTTGGTTTGCCTGCGGAAGGCGCTGCGGTGAAAAATAATACTGCACCGGCAAAATGGACTTACGAAAATATTGAATACATGAAAAACCAGTTACAACTGCTCGGCTTCAGTTATGACTGGGATCGCGAAGTAACCACCTGCCGTCCGGAATATTATAAATGGGAACAATGGTTCTTTACCGAGTTATACAAAAAAGGCTTGGTGTATAAGAAAACCTCTACGGTGAACTGGTGCCCGAACGATAAAACCGTCTTGGCAAACGAACAGGTGCATGAAGGTTGTTGCTGGCGCTGTGATACGCCGGTGGAACAAAAAGAAATTCCACAATGGTTTATTAAAATTACCGACTATGCCGAGCAATTATTGAATTGCTTGGATGACTTGCCACAATGGCCGGATCAAGTCAAAACCATGCAACGTAACTGGATCGGTCGTTCTGAAGGCGTGGAAATCACCTTTGATATTAAAGACACCAACGAAAAATTAGCGGTTTATACCACCCGCCCGGACACGTTCTACGGCGTGAGTTATGTCGCTGTTGCAGCAGCTCATCCATTGGCGACACTTGCTGCGCAAAATAATCCTGAATTAGCAGAGTTCATTCAAGAAGCGAAAAACACTAAAGTTGCGGAAGCGGACATCGCCACCATGGAGAAAAAAGGTATGGCTACCGGTTTGTATGCGGTACATCCGTTAACCGGTGAGCAAGTGCCTGTGTGGGTGGCGAACTTTGTGTTAATGCATTACGGTACCGGCGCGGTAATGGCCGTGCCGGCACACGATCAGCGCGACTATGAATTCGCACAAAAATACGGTTTGGCAGTGAAACAAGTGATCGAACCGATGAACGGTGAAGAAATTGATTTAACCAAACAAGCCTTTACCGAACACGGCAAACTGATTCATTCCGCTGAGTTTAATGGCTTGCCATTTGATGCGGCATTTAATGGCATTGCCGACAAATTAGAAAAATTAGGCGTGGGCAAACGCCAAGTGAATTACCGTTTACGCGACTGGGGCGTTTCCCGTCAACGTTATTGGGGCGCGCCGATTCCAATGTTAACCTTGGAAAATGGCGATGTGGTACCGGTGCCAATGGAAGATTTACCCATCATTCTGCCGGAAGATGTAGTGATGAACGGTGTGAATAGCCCGATTAAAGCGGATCCTGAATGGGCGAAAACGACTTATCAAGGCAAGCCGGCGTTAAAAGAAACCGACACCTTCGATACCTTTATGGAATCCTCTTGGTATTACGCCCGTTACACTTGCCCGGAATATCAACAAGGCATGTTAAACAGCGAAGAAGCGAACTACTGGTTGCCTGTGGATCAATATATCGGCGGTATTGAGCATGCGACCATGCATTTATTGTATTTCCGCTTCTTCCATAAATTATTGCGTGATGCAGGCTTGGTGACCAGTGATGAACCGGCAAATAAATTGTTATGCCAAGGTATGGTGTTAGCGGATGCGTTCTATTATACCAGCCCGACTAACGAACGTATTTGGGTGTCACCGACTAAAGTGACTTTAGAGCGTGATGACAAAGGTCGTATTGTGAAAGCGGTGGATGACGAAGGTCATGAGTTGGTGCACGCCGGTATGACGAAAATGTCGAAATCCAAAAATAACGGTATTGACCCGCAAGAAATGGTGGAAAAATACGGCGCGGACACTGTGCGCTTGTTCATGATGTTTGCCTCTCCTGCAGAAATGACCTTGGAATGGCAAGAATCCGGTGTTGAAGGCGCGAAACGTTTCTTAGCGCGTGTATGGAATTTGGTGTTTGAATACAGCAAAAATCCAACAAAAACAGCCGTCAATCCGACCGCACTTTCTAGCGCTCAAAAAGCGTTACGTCGTGATGTCCACAAAACCATTGCGAAAGTAAGCGATGACATTGGTCGTCGTCAAACGTTCAATACGGCGATCGCGGCAATCATGGAATTAATGAATAAACTCACCCGCGCGCCGTTAGATGATGAGCAAGATCGTGCTGTGATGGCAGAAGCCTTGAGCGCAGTTGTGCGTATGCTTTATCCAATTACGCCACACATTTGTTTCCGTTTATGGAAAGAACTGGGCAATCAAGACATTATCGACTTTGCCCCTTGGGTGGAAGCGGATCCTGAGGCAATGATTGAAGATGAAAAATTGATTGTGGTTCAAGTGAACGGAAAAGTGCGTGGTAAAGTCACTGTTGCTGCAGATGCAGACGAAGAAAGTGTGAAAGCGATCGCCTTTGCCGATGAAAACGTCAAACGTTTTACCGACGGAACGCAAATCGTTAAGGTGATTTATGTTGCCGGCAAGTTGCTTAATGTTGTGGTAAAACCGCAGTAATCTAATCAAAAAAGTGACCGTACTTAATGCAAAGTGCGGTCGATTTTTAAGGTGATTTTTATGTTTAAACAGCTCAAATCCTTACTTCTTACTGCCAGTGTTTTGGCTTTATCCGCTTGCGGATTTCATTTCCAAAACGGTGAATTGATTCCGCAAGAATTGCAAACCTTACACTTGGAAAGTAGCGATCCTTATAGTGACATGGCGGTGTCGATGCGTCGTCAATTACAGTTGAATAATGTTAATTTGGTGGAAGCTAAGGCGGGTGTGCCGGTTTTACGTTTGAATAAAATTACGACATCTGAGCACGTGGTTTCTATTTTTAAGCAAGGTCGTGAAGCCGAAAAACTCTTAGTTTTAGACGTGGAAGCCAGTGTGAAATTGCCAAATAAAGAGGCTTTCCCAATTTCGACTAAAGTGAATCGTACGTTCTTTGATTATTCTCGAGCAGCCTTGGCGAAATCTTCGGAAAAAGAGGTTATTTGGCAAGACATGCGCGAGCAAGCAGCACGTCAGTTAATAAATAAAATGGTTGCCTTGCAACATCAAATCCAACCGAAATAATGAACCGTTTATTTCCTGAGCAACTTATCCCTTCGTTAGAGCGCAAATTAGCTGCGCTCTATTTTTTAGTGGGGGAAGATCCGTTATTAATTGAAGAAAGCCTGGATGCTATTCAACAAGCGGCAACGAAAGCGTTATTTGATGAAAAAATCCAGTTGGAAATTAATGCCTCTACCGACTGGAATGATTTGTTCGAGCGGGTGCAATCCATGGGCTTATTTTTCAATAAGCAGATTATCATATTAGATTTACCTGAAAATTTGACCGCACTTTTACAAAAAAATCTGTCGGAGTTTATCTCTTTACTGACGCCTGATGTGTTGCCGGTGCTGCGTTTTACCAAGTTGACCAAAACCACGGAAAAACAAGCGTGGTTTGTGGCGGCTAACCAATATGAACCGCAAGCTGTCGTCATTAATTGCCAAACGCCAAATGCGGAGCAGTTGCCTCGTTGGGTGACAAATCGGGCAAAATCATTGGGCTTAAGCATTGATCAGGAAGCGGTACAGTTGCTTTGTTATAGCTATGAAAATAATCTCTTAGCGCTCAAACAAACGCTGCAATTACTGGATTTGTTGTATCCTGATCGTAAATTGACGTTTGCTCGTGTTAATAGCGTGGTGGAGCAGTCCTCGGTATTTACCCCGTTTCAATGGGGGGATGCCATGCTGGCAGGGAAAGCAAGTCGTGCTTGTCGGATTTTAAATGGTTTGAAAGACGAGGATATTCAGCCCATTGTTTTATTACGCACGTTGCAGCGGGATTTAATGACGTTATTGGAACTTAGCAAAACTGAGCAACGGCCATCGCTTGATTCGTTATTACCTACCTCCCAGCTGCGTGAACACTTTGATCGTTTAAAAGTGTGGCAGAACCGTCGAGTATTGTTTACGCAAGCGGTCCAACGTTTAACTTACCGTAAACTTTATCTTTTCTGTCAACAGCTTGCGGAAGTTGAGCGTAGTGTAAAACAAGAATTTAATGATGATGTTTGGCTGCAACTGGAAGTGTTATCCATTGAGTTTTGTGCTACTCATAATGCCTAATGCTTATTATTGTTTCTCTTTTATCGCTAAAATTCGTATAATAGGTCGTCGCCTGACTTGAGGCGATATTTTCAAACCATTATGGAGAAAAAAATGAAAAAAGTATTAGTTGCAGTATTATTATCTGGTTTTGCAATGTCCGCATCTGCTGGTTTATCTAAAAGCTGTGAAACATATTTTGCTGAAATCGACTCTTTTGTGAGTGCAGTACCTGCAGCACAACAAGCGATGATGAAACAACAATATGAAGCAAGCAAACAACAATTATCTGCTTTACCAGAAGCTGCACAAGAGCAAGCTTGCTCCCAAGCAACTGAACAATTAAAACAAGCTAAAGCAGCAATGGGCAAATAATCCGGCTTTTTGTTTTTTTCAAAGACCCGACATATGTTGGGTCTTTTTTATGGGCGAGAGTTAGGATTCGGCTAATAAACGTTGAATGAGTTTGGCATTTGCCGGAGGGAATTGACCGGCATCCAGTTCGTTTTGTGCCAACCAGAAACCTTCTTGTCCCTCACGCCCAAAGGGCTCGCCAACCCATTCTTCTACCAGATAAAAAAAGAAAGAAATCACTTTAGTTGGATATTCAAATTCAAAACGCTCAAACAGCTGCGCATTGAGTACCACAATACCGATTTCTTCTTCTAGTTCCCGTTTTAATGCCTGTTCCGGTGTTTCGCCTTTATCAACTTTACCGCCAGGAAACTCTAGGGACTGGGCAAAGTCTTGTCCTTCCAGGCGTTGGGTTAAATAAATTTGACCGAATTCGTTACGAATAATCCCGGCTGCAACCTGTACAAGCGGTTTCCTCATTTTTCCATCCTTTACTGAATATTCATGAAAAAAAAGTGCGGTTAAAAATTTTATTGTTTTCTAACCGCACTTTTATTTATTTCCAATTAATGTTTGGCACGACTGCCGTGGCAATGTTTGTATTTTTTACCGGAACCACATGGACAAGGTTCATTACGGCCGATTTTATGGTGTTCTTCCACTGTATTTTGAGCGCTTTGTTCATCCTGTGATTCTTCATTGTGATACTGCATTGCTGCCGCCTCGCGTTGCGCCAATTCTTGACGTAAACGTTCTGCTTCTTCCATTTCCTCTTGTGTGCGAACTTGGACGCGACTTAAGGTGGTGACCACGCTTAATTTCAAGGCATCCAACATTTCGGTAAACATTTGGAAAGACTCTTTTTTGTACTCTTGTTTCGGATCTTTTTGTGCATAACCGCGTAAATGAATACCACGGCGTAGGTGATCCATCGCAGATAAATGTTCTTTCCAAAGTTCATCTAGAGTTTGCAACATTACGCCTTTTTCAAAATTGCGCATGGTTTGTGCACCGGCCAATTCTTCTTTGCGTTTATATTCATCAGTAGCCGCTTGAATAATACGCTCACGCAAGGTTTCTTCATGCAGATGATTGTCTTCATCCAGCCACTTGCTGATAGGTAAATCCAGCGCGAAATCTTGTTTTAAACGTTGTTCCAATGCCGGCACATCCCATTGTTCTTCCAGTGATTGTGGTGGAATGTATTGATCGATAATGCTGTTGAATACGTCCTGACGAATCACATCGATAGTTTCAGAAATATCGTCATTTTCTAACAATTCATTGCGTTGTTCATAAATCGCATGACGTTGGTCGTTTGCCACATCATCAAATTCGAGTAAGTTTTTGCGTCCATCAAAGTTGTGCGCTTCGACTTTTGCCTGTGCAGAGGCAATCACTTTAGCTAATAATTTAGACTCCATGGCCTCGCCAGGTTGACTGAAGGCTTTGCGCATCATGTTAAGTTTGCCTTCATTGAGGTAAATACGCATTAACGCATCGTCTAGGGATAAATAGAAACGGGAAGAACCTGGGTCCCCTTGACGACCGGAACGACCGCGCAATTGGTTGTCGATGCGACGGGATTCGTGGCGTTCAGTACCGATAATGTGCAAGCCACCGGCTTGTTTTACAATGTTATGGCGTTCTTGCCATGCGGCTTTGATCGCCTCGATTTGTTCCGGCGTTGGATTTTCCAGTTTATCCACTTCCGCTTTCCAGTTACCTCCCAACACGATATCTGTACCACGCCCCGCCATGTTGGTGGCGATAGTGACGGCTCCCGGATACCCTGCATTCGCGACGATTTCCGCTTCTTGTGCGTGGAACTTGGCGTTCAACACATTATGCTTAATGCCGGCTTTATTCAACGCATTGGAGAGTAATTCGGATTTTTCAATGGAGATTGTTCCCACTAACACCGGTTGGTTACGTGCCACACAATCTTTTATGTCCTCAATAATGGCGTTGAATTTGTATTCTTCTGTTTCAAACATCACATCAGTGCGATCGTCACGGATCATTGGACGATTGGTCGGAATGACCACGGTTTCTAAGCCGTAAATTTTTTGGAATTCAAAGGCTTCCGTATCCGCCGTACCGGTCATCCCCGCTAATTTCTCGTATAAACGGAAGTAGTTTTGGTAAGTGATAGAGGCGACAGTTTGGTTTTCGCTTTGAATGCGAACCCCTTCTTTGGCTTCGATGGCTTGGTGTAAGCCGTCCGACCAACGACGACCTGCCATCGTACGACCGGTGTGTTCATCTACGATAACAATCTCGCCATCTTTTACAATGTAATCCACATCACGTTCAAATAAGGTATGAGCGCGAAGTGCCGCCATAACGTGGTGTAACAAAGAAATTTTAGACGGTGAATAAAGGGATTCGGTGTCTTTCATGAACCCATGTTCAATTAACCATTGTTCACATTTTTCTTGCCCACGTTCGGTCAAATAAGCTTGTTTGGTTTTTAAATCCAACGTGTAATCGCCGGTACCTTGATATTCTTCGGTATCTTCTTTGTCTTGTTTAATTAAGACAGGAATCAATTTGTCGATAGCAATATACAGTTCGGAGCTGTCTTCTGCCTGACCGGAAATGATTAACGGTGTACGCGCTTCGTCGATTAAGATGGAGTCCACTTCGTCCACTAATGCATAGTAGAGATCTTTTTGAAAACGCTCTTGCGGGGCGTGCGCCAAGTTGTCACGCAAATAGTCAAAACCTAGTTCGCTGTTGGTGGCATAAGTAATGTCTGCGGCGTATGCTGCGCGTTTTTCTTCCGGTGACATACCCGGCACGTTTACGCCAACAGTCATCCCCAAAAATTCAAATAATGGACGATTAGTTTCCGCATCGCGGCGGGCAAGATAGTCATTCACGGTAACCACATGCACGGCTTTGCCCGGTAATGCGTTCAAATAGCATGGCAATGTCGCAGTTAAGGTTTTCCCTTCACCGGTACGCATTTCCGCGATACAGCGACTGTTAAGCACCATACCACCGATAAGTTGAACGTCGAAATGACGCATACCAAGCACACGTTTACTGGCTTCACGCACAGTAGCAAATGCTTCCGGCATTAAACTTTCCAAGGTTGCGCCTTGTGCTAAGCGCTCACGGAATTCCGCCGTTTTGGCTTTGAGTTGTTCATCGCTTAACGCTTCGTATTCCGGTTCAAGTTTATTAATTTTGACGACGATTTTATTGAGGCGGCGCAAAACACGGTCGTTACGGCTGCCAAAAATTTTGGTTGCAATAGTTCTAAGCATAATTCTTTCTTTTTTAAAAACAGATAAATGAAATCGTTTAATGATATTAAACGATGGCGTAAATGAGATAGTCGAGGTTAAATCAATGCAGGCCCGGCGCGAATTGGTGCGTTAGGCATAAAAGGCGAACGCGTAAAGTGCGGTTCGTTTTGCGAGAAAATTTCAACCGCGGGTAATACATGTTGCGGTTGGTATTGTTGCTGGCGGGTTTGTTGTAATAAAGACACCGCCGTTAAAATTTGAGGCGCATTTTGCTGTTGCGTATTTTGATAGTTTTCATTACCAACAGCGGCAGGATAATTCAGTTCCTGTGTAGCGGGCAAAACAAAAATCGCCAGCATGCCGAGGAGCAGTCGCGACCAAAAATTGTGTTTGCTTTTGTTGGAAATAATCATAGGGATTTCACTATCAAAAAATTGTCGGTATTGTAGCGGAATTTCGCTACAATGTCATAAATATTAGGGCAGAGAAGCGGAAAACAAGGCAATGCGTTATCAAAAACCGATCAACATTCACACCTTATTGCAAGATTCGCCATTAGCGAAAATGATGCAAAAAGGTGTTCGACTAAATGCATTAAATCAGCAAATGAAAGCGTTCTTTCCCGCGGAATTTGCCGGGCTGTATCGTATTGCCAATATTGAACAACAGAGTTTGCGTATTGAGGTGGCCAATGCTATGGTTCGCCAAAGTTTTTTGTTTCGCCAACAGGCATTATTGGGCGTTATTCAGCAGCATTTGCCGGAAATTACCGAATTAATTTTTTACATTAACCCTGAATTTCGTTCTGAGTCATAAAAGTGCGGTGTCTTTTTCAAGTATTTTTACGGAGATGAGATGAAAATAGGGAAGTTAGCCAAAGCAGTTGGCTGTAGTGTGGATGCCATTCGATTTTATGAACAAAAAGGCATCATGCCACGCCCGTTGCGTTCTGCAGGTGGTTTCCGTTTATACACGGACGAACATTTGCAGCGCTTGTCATTTATTTGTTATTGCCGATCTTTGGATATTTCCCTAGAAGAAATCAAATTGCTCTTGAGTTTGGACACTGCATCGGAACAACAAAAAACAGAAATTAATCAATTACTCGATCGGCATATTCAAGATATCGCCAAGCATATTCACCGATTACAGCATTTGCGCATGAATTTGTTACAGTTAAAACAGCAATGTGGTGAGTCTGAGCAGCAGAATTTACTGCAGATCTTGCAACGTAGCCATGCGAAATTCAGACCGATAAAATAATTTGAAACGCCATAAAAAAGCACCGCACTTAGTAAAAAGTGCGGTGCTTTTTTTATTTATTTTTTTAGCCGATAACTTGCGGGAGAACACCGGCTTGAATCAGGAATGGGATAACGATGATTAAAATCCCAATAAGCAAAGCGACAACCAGTGCGAAGTTTCCACCGGCAACGCGATAAGGTAAATTTTTATGTTGTTTTCTTGTGCGCCATGCTAATCCGATAGGCAAAATCAAACAGTAGAAAGCACACAGTAAACCGGCATAACCTAATGCCGCCAAGAACCCATTTGGATAGAACAGGGCGAACAGCAACGGCGGAATAAAGGTGGTGATGGTTAAGCTGATTCTGTTTGCCGGCATTTTGGCACGTTTGAATAAATCGTTGAGCCCTTCAAATAAACCTAATGCCACGCCCAAGAAAGAGGTGATTAAGGCAAGAGAGTAAAAGACGCTTAATACATTACTCAAACTGCCGGTCAGGGCTTTAGTGGCGTTGATTAAGCCGGTGAGCGTTGGGTTGTCTTTTAACACGGCAACAAATTCACGTTGGCTTAAAATGCCGTGAGTCGCAAGCTGCCATAATAAGTAGGCAACTAATGGAATGGATGTGCCAATAATAATCGCGTTTTTAAAACGTTTTACATCGCCGTCTAAGTAGCTATTGATGCTGCCCATGACGACATGGAAACCGAAAGAGGTAAAGAAAATCGGTGCGGCGGATAAAATCAACGCATAATCCAATGGTTTTTCCATGAGGTTTTCAAGGCTGATGCGTGGCAACATCATGGCTAATACAAGAATGAAGATGATGATTTTACCGGAAAAGAGTAAACGGGTAATGCCATCAACGCCGCTAGTACCAATAACCACGAAGGCACCAAGAAGCACAGTGAAAGCAAGAATCGAGATTTTTAGCGTGTTGTCATTTGAACCGAATAAATCTGTCGGTAATACGTTAGCTAATAATGAGCCACCGCCGGTCATATAGGCAGCCGATAAGGCGTAAAGGAGAACAAACAAAGAGACCGTAGAAATGACGCGCCCTGGCATGCCGAAGTATTTTTCTGCTAAGGTGGCGACACCGTCATCTTTACGTTGTGCGGTTTGATACACTTCCACGAACAACAATCCGCTGTAAGCGAGAAGTAACCAAAGCCCGAACAACAAGGCGGCAGTAAAGCCGAAGCCTATTCCGGCAGAGGTTAATGGCATGGCTAACATGCCGGCGCCAATAGAGGTTCCTGCGATAATTAAGGCACTGCCTAATGTTTTATTTTTTAACAACATAAAAAATCCTAAAAAGTAAACGAGTAGGTGACATAAAATAACCCTATACGACCTATAAATAAATAGCTTTTATACAAAGTGCGGTCAGATTTTTGGGTGTTTTTAATAGCATTATAAATTTCGATCATCGACACCGATATAAAGGTAGTTCCCTTGCTCATCACACAGGCTGCGAAATCCTACGTTGATAATTTGATAACCTTGTTGTACCGGCGTTGCATATTGAAAATTTTCGTGGTGATGGCCGTGATAAATTTGTTTGACGCCCATTTTCTCGGCAAGTTGATTGATAACGGCAAAACCTGATGGATGCGGTTTTGGCGCTTCATGACAAATCAAAATGTCGGCTTGCTGTTGCTCTAATACTTCAATATCTGAAGGGAAAATCGAGGTGCGGTGACGTAATGGCACACCACCGCGCCATATTTTTTCTTGTGAACAATATTGGCAATAGTGAATCGGATCAAAGAAAAGCGGTTTATTCGGAGGCATCCAGATTTGTCCGCGAAACACGCCACCAAGTCCGGCAATGCGCTTTCCTTGAATTTCTTGTACCCGACCGTGCAGGCTGCGCGTATGCCATTCTGTTCCCCAGAGGGATTCAAAGGCCGCAACGGTTTTACTATCATGGTTGCCGTGAATAAACCAAAGATCTGCATATTGCGCCAGTTTCTCCAATGGTTCCGGGGTGGTGAGTTGTAAATCGCCAAGAATGACCAATGCCACATCCTTTTGTGCTTTTATAAATGGATAAAGGTGGTCAAAACTGCCATGGGGATCGCCTGCAAATAAAATCATATTCTCTCTAATTTAAAAAATGGAATGCCCATGCTCACTATTGAGTTCGGGGAGTTCTTCTTCATTGAGTATCTTTTCAACGATGGCTTTGACTTGATTGTAACGGTCTAAATAACTCGGTGATTCAATTTCAATGTAAGGCACTTTGTATTTATCTAACAATTTTTTGAGTAAATGTTGAAAACGTTGTCGTTGTTTCTGGCTGCCTAAACTGCGTAAACCATCGTCCACCCATTGGGTATTATTGTTTAGCAAAATGGTCACATCAAAAGGGTATTCTTTAATCATGGAATCCAAAAATGGATGCGCTTTACCTTCATACTGAATACAAAATGCCTGTGTTGTAATAAAGTCCGTATCAATAATTGCCACTTTATGTGCATGACGCACAGCATAGTCAATGTAGCGTTGATGTCCTAATGCCATTTGCGGATAGTCGGAATATTGCATCGCTTGTTCATCACCGCCCAGTTGTTCAAAGACGAATTCGCGACCATATTCCCACGCCGACGTGGTGTTAAATACGGTGGCAAGTTTGCTCACCAATACGCTTTTTCCGCTGCTTTCGCCGCCCAAAATTGCAATGGTTTTAGAGAAGAATGGGCGTACTTCTTTCGGAATGAATTTCCAATAATGGAACGGTTTGTTGCGAATTTTTGTAGCGGAAATATTAAAAAATTCTCGTTCAGGATCGACCAAAGAAACTTCTAGATTTAAATACTTTTCATAAGGGGCTTTGTCTTGAATTTCGCTACTGAATACGATGCTAGGTTCAAATCCTTTTTCTTTAAATAATTCCTTCACGCGTTCAGCCCAAGCCGGCCAACCATTTGGATAACTTGGTAAACCATCTTCAATTAAGTGATGAATGAAAATTTGATTCTTTTGATACTTAAAAATTTGTTGCATCCAACGCAAGCGATCTTGCACTGTTGGCATGCGCTTCATTTTGCTGTCATAAAATAGTTTTAAATCGCGCTCTGTGTCGCTACACACAATAACATGTACTTCATCGACCTTACTGAACGCTTCATAAATCATATTAATATGGCCGGTATGCACGGGATAAAACTTACCGAAAATAACACCGACTTTTTTATGGTTAGGTTCCGTAATTTGTAGTACACGATGGATCGCACTGAGTTTATTGGCGCTAGGGTTTTTAATTTTTCCACTTACTAACTGATTGAAATAAGCGCGGGTGATATTGGCGCGTTGGCAAATATCATTGACCTTGAGGTTTAGTTGTTTACGTTTTTCTTGTAAATAATAAAAAGCGGACATACTCATCTCCTTATGAAAGAAAGCATGGGCAAAAGTGCGGTCGAGATTTATCGTGTTTTTACGCAAGTAGTTTAATGATGAAGATGCGTGAATACAGGAATATGTTGTATAACATGCACTATTTTTGAGGAATCTAGCATAGATGCCTCAATTTGGTGGATGATTTGCGCTATTGTATGCAAATCAGCTCTAAATAAAAACATTTTTTCTTCATTTGCTTTGCGCTATACTGTGCCCGCATTCTCAGGGCAGGGCGAAATTCCCTACCGGTGGTAAATATGTTTAAACATAAAGCCCACGAGCGTTTGCCTTTATAGGCAAAGTCAGCAGATTTGGTGTAATTCCAAAGCCGACAGTAAAAGTCTGGATGAAAGAGAATTTTAGCGACTTAATTTATTAGGTTGCTCTTGTTGTTATATGCGATTTGTATTGGCAGCACTCCCTCATCAGCCCTGGTTCTGGTATCTCAAGTTTTAACGAAGGAATTTACTATGAATCAGTCATTATTATCCCAATTCGGCACCGCAGAAGAACGCGTTATTAACGCAATCAATACCTTTAAACAAGGACATGGCGTGCTTGTTCTTGATGATGAAGATCGTGAAAATGAAGGCGATCTGATTTTCCCGGCAGAAACCATTACTCCCGAACAAATGACGATGTTAATTCGTTATGGTAGCGGCATTGTGTGTTTATGTATTACGGATGAATTGTGCCAACAATTAGCCTTGCCACCAATGGTGTCTGATAACACCAGTGTGAATAAGACGGCGTTTACGGTGACGATTGAAGCGGCGAAAGGCGTGTCCACCGGTGTTTCTGCAGCAGATCGTGTGACAACGATTAAAACAGCGATTGCCGATGGCGCAAAACCGGCAGATTTACACCGTCCGGGCCATGTGTTTCCATTACGTGCGGCAAATGGTGGTCTGCTGGAACGTCGCGGACATACAGAAGCGTCAGTTGAATTAGCGCGTCTTGCCGGTTTTAAACCTGCCGGGGTGATTTGTGAAATCACAAATGATGATGGCACGATGGCAAGAGCACCACAGATTGTGGAATTTGCGAAAAAGTTCGGCTACGCGGTGGTGACAATTGAAGATTTAGTTGAGTATAAATTACAACAAAAATTGTGATGAATCTTTGATGGAAAGTGCGGTGGGTTTTAGAAACGTTTTTAAAACCCACCGCACTTTTGTTTTGGGTTATTTTCCTTTTTTCACCCAATAGCGATAAGGTATTTGATCTGTTTCGCTATGTAGCAACGTATGATCCATGAATTGGCAGAAACTAGGAATATCACGAGTTGTTGCCGGATCATCGGCAAGCATTAACAGTATGTCGCCTTCTTGTAAATGGCGAATGTGTTTGCGTATCAACATGACCGGTTCCGGGCAACGTAAGCCAATAGTATCAAGTGTTTGAGTGATTTTGATATTATCCATCTTTGCTATTTATTAGGAAAAATTACGGGATATAATACAGAAAGTATGATACAAAATCAGCAAAATTCCTTAAGCGCATCAAACGTATGATTGAATACCGAATTCCAAAAAGTGCGGTAGATTTTTCCGAAGAAATTAAAAAAAGCCGCTTTATTACTTATTTGCAACATACGGAAGGCTTAGAGCAAGCAAAAGCGTTTTGGGCGGAAATTAAGGCATTGCATCCAAGTGCGCGTCATTGGTGTTGGGCCGCTGTTGCCGGTAGTCCAAATGATTCTCAACAATTTGGTTTTTCTGATGGCGAACCGAGCGGTACGGCCGGAAAACCAATGTTAGCCGCGTTGCAAGGGAGTGGATTGGGTGAAATCAGTGCGGTGACGGTGCGTTATTATGGCGGTATTTTGTTGGGCACCGGCGGATTGGTTCGCGCTTATAGTAGTGGGGTTCAACAAGCATTAAAATTGTTGGAAACTGACACGAAAGTGAACTATGCACATTATGAAGTGCGGTGCGATTATCCACAGATTAGCGGACTGCAGGCGTTATGTGAGCACCATGCTGTGTTGATTTTGGAACAAGATTTTCAGGCGCAGGTTACGTTACGTTTGGCGATTCGCCTGGATAAATTCATATTTTTTCAGCAAGCGTTAACGGAACGATTCGCAGGGCAGTTAGGTTTAGTAAAAATAGAATAAGAGAGATTTTTAGTGCATTTTTTATCCATTTTACGCATCGTCGGGATTTTAGTGATGTGCTTTTCCTGCACCATGTTATTGCCTGCATTTGTCGCGTTATTATACGGTGATGGCGGCGGTAAAGCCTTTATTCAATCCTTTGTGATGAGTGCGATTGCCGGTGCGATTCTTTGGTGGGTCTGTCATGAACATAAGGAAGAATTGCGCTCGCGGGAAGGTTTTTTAATTGTTGTGGCTTTTTGGGTTGTTATGGGAAGCCTCGGTGCCATTCCTTTTATTCTCTCTGATAATCCTGATTTAACCGTATCTTCCGCCTTTTTTGAAGCTTTCTCCGGTTTAACTACCACGGGCGCAACAAATATTGTTGGGTTAGATAATCTGCCGAAAGCAATTTTGTTCTATCGCCAGTTATTACAATGGCTTGGTGGGATGGGGATCATTGTATTAGCAGTGGCGATCATTCCTTTATTGGGAATCGGTGGTATGTCTCTTTATCGGGCGGAAATTTCTGGTCCACTCAAAGAAAATAAAATGCGACCACGTATTGCCGAGACTGCTAAAGCATTGTGGCTTATTTATGCTTCTTTAACTCTACTTTGTGCCTTTGCTTACTGGCTTGCAGGCATGTCAACTTTTGATGCGATTAGCCACAGTTTCTCTACCGTTTCTATCGGTGGTTTTTCGACACATGATAGCAGTATGGCGTATTTTAATAGCCCGGCCATCAATCTTATCACGATTGCTTTTTTACTGATTTCTGCTTGTAACTATGCGTTGCATTTCAATGCTTTTTCTAATCTTGGTAAAAAAAATATTTTTGTTGGCTATTTTCGCGATCCGGAATTTCGTTTCTTCATGTTTATTCAGATTGCTTTAGTGGCGATCTGCTTTTTTATATTGTTAACCAATCATCATTTTGATGGAGCTTTGAAGAATTTTGAACAAGCTGCCTTCCAATCCGTATCGATTTCAACAACAGCGGGTTACACCACATCAAGTTTTGAACAATGGCCATTATTTTTGCCTATTCTGCTTTTATTTACTTCTTCTATTGGCGGATGCGCAGGTTCTACAGGTGGTGGTTTAAAGGTTATACGAATTTTGGTTCTTTCATTACAAGGAAAACGTGAACTTAAACGATTAGTTCATCCTAATTTAGTATACCCTGTCAAACTGGGTAAACGGGTTCTTGATGAGCGGGTGATACAAAGTATTTGGGCATTCTTTTCTGCCTATTTACTGGTTTTTTTGGTGTGCTTACTGGGAGTTATCAGTTGTGGTGTTGAAACGTTTGATGCGTTTAACGCGGTTATTGCCTGTTTAAATAACCTCGGACCAGGGCTTGGTTCGGTGAGTAGCAATTTCGTCAGTATTCCCGATAGCGCCAAATGGATCCTCACTTTAACTATGGTTTGTGGACGCTTGGAAATTTTTTCACTATTAGTCTTATTTACACCGGCATTTTGGAAATCCTAATGAAAACACTTATCTTATATTCCACTCGTGATGGACAAACTAAAAAAATAGCCAACTACATTGCAGGAATTATTCACGAAAATGTTGATGTGAAGTCAATTACTGATATGTATGACTTGGCTAATTATGATCGCATTATTATCGGGGCCTCGATCCGTTATGGGCATTTTAATAAAGCGCTTTATAAGATGTTGGAAAAACACACCGCACTTTTGAACCAAAAAAATACAGCTTTCTTCGGGGTAAATCTGACTGCACGAAAACCTGAAAAGTCAACACCAGAGACGAACGTTTATGTACGTAAATTTTTACAGCGTATTACCTGGAAGCCGACAATGACAGCCGTATTTGCCGGTGCGCTATTTTATCCACGCTACAGTTTCTTTGATCGTATTATGATTCAGTTCATTATGCGAATTACGGGAGGCGAAACAGATCCGACGAAAGAGATTGAATATACGGACTGGCAAAAAGTGCGGTTATTTTCTGAGGCATTTTTGCATCTTAAATAAGCGAATTGTGTTTTTTCTAATCTATCGATAAGAAAATGCAAAAAAATTGCTTGATCCATTTATCTTGAACCCTATAATACGCCTCCGCACCGCAAGGGAGAAAAATAAATAAATTTTTCTTGACGATAAATGGAAACTTTACTTATAATTCGCAACCTTGCTTATGCAAATGTTCTTTAACAATCAATCAGACAAACTGTGTGGGCACTTGAAGATTTGGTTTTA
>NZ_DBHLAR010000012.1:0-37037 GCF_057314075.1 Aggregatibacter sp.
CCGTAATGCCGATGGTAGTGTGGGGCATCCCCATGTGAGAGTAGGTCACCGCCAAGCCTAATAGGAACCCCTGATGTGAGAGCATTGGGGGTTTTTAGTTTTGGGAGCATAGGAATTTTATGAGAAAAACGCTACAATAATGCGCTTATTTTAAATTCTAAGAGAAATTATGACAGTTTTAAACGTACTTATTTACCCCGAAGAACATCTAAATGTTGTTTGTGATCCCGTGTTGGATGTCAATGATGAGACCCGTAAAATTATTGATGATATGTTCGATACCATGTATCAAGAAGAAGGTATCGGTTTAGCTGCGCCACAGGTCGATATTTTACAACGTATTATCACAATCGACATTGAAGGTGACAAACAAAATCAATTGGTATTGATTAACCCTGAAATTTTGGATGCCGAAGGTGAGACTGGCATTGAAGAGGGGTGTTTATCTATTCCTGGATTTCGCGCTTTAGTGCCTCGTAAAGAAAAAGTCACCGTCAAAGCTTTGGATCGTGATGGTAAAGAATTTATCCTAAAAGCTGATGGTTTACTGGCTATTTGTATTCAGCATGAAATTGATCATCTTAACGGCATCCTTTTCGTAGATTATCTTTCTCCGTTGAAACGTCAGCGCATAAAAGAAAAGCTGATGAAAGTGAAAAAACAGATGGAAAAGCAAAAATAATTGTGAATCCTCAAGAAGTGCGGTAATTTTTAGCCGCACTTTTATTTATCTATGACGCAGAACATGATGAAACCACTCAATATTCTCTTTGCCGGCACGCCGGACTTTGCTGCACAGCATTTACACGCTTTGCTCAATTCTTCCCATAACGTTATTGCGGTTTATACTCAGCCGGATAAACCTGCCGGGCGGGGTAAAAAATTGCAAGCCAGCCCCGTGAAACAACTCGCCGAGCAACATCAAATTCCTGTCTATCAACCGAAATCCTTGCGAAAGCCGGAAGCCCAAGCTGAATTGCGTGTATTAAATGCAGATGTGATGGTTGTGGTAGCTTATGGCTTGATTTTACCTCAAGCCGTTTTGGATATGCCGACTTATGGTTGCTTAAACGTACATGGTTCTTTGTTGCCCCGTTGGCGTGGTGCTGCACCGATTCAACGATCAATTTGGGCTGGTGATACACAGACCGGTGTCACGATTATGCAAATGGATGCTGGTTTGGACACGGGCGATATGTTGCACAAAGTCTCTTGTGAAATTTTACCGACAGAAACGTCTGCAAGTCTTTACAACAAATTGGCAGAACTTGCGCCACCGGCATTAATTGAGGTATTGGATCATTTAGGAAATGGAAAATTCACTGCGGAAAAGCAAGATGATACGCAAAGCAATTACGCCGATAAACTTTCCAAAGAAGAAGCGAAGTTAAATTGGCAGCTATCGGCAGCTCAGTTGGAACGCAACATTCGCGCCTTTAATCCTTGGCCAATGGCTTATTTGGAATTAACGGATGGACAGAATAATCCGCAAACGCTGAAAGTGTATCAGGCAACCGTGTTGCCCCATGTAAATAACACGCCGGGAACGATTTTAGCCGCCGATAAACAGGGTATTCAAATTGCGACAGCGGATGGTGTACTGAATTTATTGCAATTACAACCGGCAGGCAAGAAACCGATGTCAGCTCAGGATTTATTAAACGGACGGGCTGATTGGTTCCAAGTGGGTAAGGTGCTTGCCTAATGGAAAATCAACGTTCCTCTAAAAAAACGCCGCCAAAAAACACTGCACTTTCGACGCGAGCGATAGCGGCGAAAGTGATTTTGCAGGTGTTGGATGAAGGGAAATCCTTGTCCACCTTGATACCGGAAGCACAATCCTCGGTGAAAGCGCAAGATTTGCCGTTATTGCAAGAGATTTGTTTTGGTGTATGTCGTGTATTGCCTCGTTTGGAACAAATCATCAAACGTCTTGTGGATAAACCGCTTAAAGGCAAAACACGTATTGTGCATTGTTTGCTGTTGGTCGGTTTATATCAGTTGCTTTATCTGCGAATCCCTGCGCACGCGGCGGTAGATGAAGTCGTGAATGCGACAAAATCCTTAAAAGCCGATAACTTTCGTGGTTTGGTGAATGCGGTACTGCGCCGATTTTTGCGTGAACAAGATGATATTCTTGCGATTGTGGATAAACATTGGCAAACGCTGCATCCTGATTGGTTTATGAATAAACTGAAAAAGGTTTATCCGAACTGGCGTGAGATCATCGAGGCGAATAATCAAAAGCCACCCATGTGGTTGCGGGTGAATACGCAAAAAAACAGCTTAGAAACTTACCGCACTTTATTAGCGGCACAACACATGGAAACGCAGGTAACCTCTCATCCGCAGGCGCTGGGGTTAATTCAGCCAACTGCCGTGCAACATTTACCGTTGTTTGCAGAAGGTGGTGTGACAGTCCAAGATCTTCATGCCCAATGGGCTGCGTTATTATTACAGCCACAAAATCATGAGGTTATTTTAGATGCCTGTGCGGCACCGGGTGGCAAAACTACCCACATTTTAGAATTCGCGCCACAGGCGGATGTGATTGCGTTGGATGTGGAAGAAAACCGTTTACAACGGGTGAAAGACAATTTAGCACGCATGCAGCAACAGGCGACTGTGGTGTATGGCGACGCAGCGAATCCACAAGCATGGCTAGATAAATTGGACAAAAGTGCGGTGCGTTTTGATCGCATTTTATTAGATGCACCTTGTTCTGCCACCGGGGTAATTCGCCGTCATCCGGATATTAAATGGTTGCGTCAAGAAGCTGATATCAATCAGTTAGTCGCCTTGCAAGGGCAGATTTTGGACGCTTTGTGGCATTATTTAAAACCCAACGGGGTGTTGTTGTATGCTACTTGTTCTGTGCTTGCGGAAGAAAATGCGCAGCAAATTGAACGCTTTTTGCAAAAGACACCGGATGCACAATTGGCGCCACTAGATCTGCCGCCTGATGTGCTGGCGCACAATCAAAGTGCGGTCGGTTTTCAGTTTATTCCACAAATCAACGGTGGCGATGGCTTTTATTATGCGAAATTAATAAAACGTCAGGGCTAACGTTAGCCATGGAGACAATTAAATGAAAATAATTATTTTAGGCGCCGGACAAGTGGGTTCGACCTTGGCAACGAATTTAGTGAGCGAAGATAATGACATCACGCTGGTTGACGATGAGTCTTTGAATTTAGAACATTTACAGGACAAACATGATTTACGCGTCATGCAAGGCCTCGCCTCTTCGCCTAAAATTTTGCGTGATGCCGGTGCGCCCGACGCAGATTTATTAATTGCCGTAACCAGTTCTGACGAAATTAACATGGTTGCCTGCCAAATTGCATATACCTTATTTAATACGCCCACCAAAATCGCCCGTATTCGTAACAGTGAGTACTTGAAAGAAAAAGAAAAATTATTTTCTACCGATTCCTTTCCGATTGATCACATTATTTCTCCGGAAAATTTAGTCACACAGGATATTGTCCGTTTAATCAGCTATCCCGGTGCATTACAGGTGGCGTATTTCGCGAAAGATAAGATCAGTTTGGTTGTGGTGAAAGCCTATTACGGTGGGCCGTTGGTGGGGTATTCCATTTCCACGCTGAAAGAACATTTGCCGCACATTGATTGCCGTATTGTATCGATTTTGCGCCAAGATAAAGTGATTCGTCCACAGGGCTCAACAATCATTGAAGCCGGCGATGAAGTGACCTTTATTTGTGCTACGGTACACATTAAAGCGGTCATGAGTGAACTGCAACGCCTCGAAAAACCCTATAAGCGCGTGATGATTGTCAGTGGTGGGAATATCGGTGCCGGCGTGGCAAAACAACTGGAAGCCCATTGCTCGGTGAAACTCATTGAACGAAATGCCGAACGGGCAACCGCGCTGGCAGAAAAATTGTCAAAAACCTTAGTGTTTCACGGAGATGCCTCCGATCAAAACTTATTATTTGAAGAACACATTGAAAACATTGACGTGTTCCTTTCCCTTTCAAGTGACGATGAGGCGAATATTATGTCGGCGTTGCTTGCCAAGCGCCTTGGTGCGAAGAAAGCGATGGTATTAATTCAGCGTATGGCCTATATCAATTTGATTCAAGGCGGTACCATTGATATTGCCATTTCGCCACAGCAAGCCACGATTTCGGCCTTGCTAGGTCATGTCCGCAAAGGGGATGTGGCAAACGTCGTCTCCTTACGCCATGGTTTGGCGGAGGCGCTTGAAATTATCATTCATGGTGAAGAAAGTAGCTCTCATGTTATCGGTCGCATGGTGAATGAATTAAAAATGCCTACCGGCGTAGTTATTGGTGCTATTTTACGAGGCAATGATGTGTTGATTGGGGATTCAAGAACTGTTATTCAAGCAGGCGATCATGTTGTCGTGTATTTAAGTGAGAAAAAATACATTTCTGATGTGGAGAAATTATTCCAACCAACCGCATTTTTTATTTGAATAAAAATTGTTATTTCTGCGCAAACTCACTATAATGTGCGCCTTTTTTAACCAGTCGGTAAATGTTTTGCCGTTGATTTTTTGACTTATCTTAGGAGAACGTCTATGAGCTTTATTAAAGAGTTTCGTGAATTTGCCATGCGTGGCAATGTTGTTGATATGGCTGTCGGTGTGATCATCGGTGGCGCATTTGGGAAAATTGTCAGCTCATTAGTGGCAGATGTTTTTATGCCGGTATTGGGTATTTTAACCGGTGGCGTGGATTTTAAAGATCTTAAAATCACCCTCGCCGATGCTGTGGGAGAAACCCCGGCAGTGACATTAAATTACGGTGTGTTTATTCAAAACGTTTTTGATTTCATCATTATCGCATTTGCAATTTTCATGATGATTAAAGCGTTAAATAAACTGAAAAAACCAGAAGAGAAAGTCAAAGAATTGACCACCGAAGAAAAATTATTAACCGAAATTCGCGACTTATTGAAAAAATAAGAAACATCACATTAAAATCTTCTCCTTGTGAGAAGATTTTTCTTTTTATTCCTGTATCATATTTGCACTCATCCATCCCATTTTTAACAAGGAATCCCTATGAGTCATTTAGATGAATTAAAAGCCGAAACCCGAGACATTATTACTGATTTATTCAATGACGGCAGCGATCCGGATGCGCTGTATATTATTGAACATCATATTTCTCATCATGACTTCGATAAATTAGAAAAAATCGCCATGGAGGCATTTAAAGCCGGCTATGAAGTGTCCGAAGCGGAAGAGTTTGAAGAAGAAAACGGCAAAGTAGTATTTTGTTGCGATATTATCAGCGAAGTGGAACTGAAACCGGAAATCATTGATGCCCAACAAAAAGAACTACTGCCGTTAGTGGAAAAATATCAAGGCAGTTATGACGGTTGGGGAACCTATTTTGAAGATCCGAATGCGGATGACGATGAATATGGTGATGACGGTGACTTTTTTGATGAAGACGATGACTTAGATGATGACGAGGATATCGTTAAACATTAAAAAACGATCTGAAAATCGACCGCAATTTTATCTGTAGGAGACACTTATGAAATTAAAACATTTCGCTTTATTGCTTTTGCCTTTAAGTATGGCCTTGACTGCTAATGCGGAAACAAAACCCGCTGATGATCCGGAAAAAACGGTGATCTCTTTTAGTACGGAAGTGACTAAAGAAGTAGATTATGATGTCATGGAAGTGACGCTTTTCATCAAAGATGAAAATAAAAATTTAAAAGAATTAAACCAAACCATTAATCAGAAAGCGAATGCCGCGCTAGAGGTGATTAAAAAACAAGGTGCGGTGGAAATTAAGAAAAATACACGTAGCACACAAGTGCGTTATGATAGCAAAGGTAAGCAATCCGGATGGATTGAGCGTGCCGATTTAGTGTTGGAAAGCAAGGATTTTGTGGCGCTATCTCAAGTGATTTCGGACTTAAATGATACTTTTGCGATTGCCAATGTGGTTCATAAGTTATCTAAAGAAGCCACAGCAAAATTTGAAGATGAAATGATTAAAGACGTCTTGGCTCAATTCCAACATAAAGCGCAGTTGATCCAAACTTCCCTGAATGCGAAAGGTTATGAAGTGGTAAATTTGAATCTGGATAGCAAAAATGAGATACCGTATTTGTATGAAGGTATGAAATCGGTTCCTAAAATGAAATCTTTTTCTTCAGTGGTGGCTGATGAAGTGAATCTGGATAATAACGGTAAAGTGGAATTAAGAGCCTCGGTGAGTGCACAAATTCACTTATTAAACTAATCCCTTTTTCCCGAATGAGATTTTTTATAAAATGACAACACTTTTCTGCGGTTAAGATTGACGCAGAAATTCTCTTTTAAAACAAACGAGGTAAACAATGAAAGTTGCAAAAAATGTGGTGGTAAGCATCGCTTATCAAGTTCGTACGGAAGACGGTGTGTTAGTGGATGAAGCACCGGCAAATCAACCGTTACAATATTTACAAGGTCATAATAACCTTGTGATCGGTTTAGAAAATGCCTTGGAAGGCAAATCGGTAGGTGACAAATTTGAAGTTCGCGTAAAACCGGAAGAAGGCTACGGTGAATACAACGAAAACATGGTACAACGTGTGCCAAAAGATGTATTCGTTGGTGTAGATGATCTGGCGGTAGGCATGCGCTTTATTGCTGACACCGATATGGGGCCGTTGCCTGTGGTCATTACTGAAGTGGGTGACAATGATGTTGTCGTCGATGGTAACCATATGTTAGCCGGTCAAGAGTTACATTTCACGGTGGAAGTAGTGGATACCCGTGAAGCGACATTAGAAGAAATTGCACACGGTCATTTACACCAAGAAGGTGGTTGCTGTGGTGGGCATGACCATGATAGCGATGAAGAAGGTCATGGTTGCGGTTGTGGCGGTCATCATCACCACCATCATCATGATCACGAACATCACCACGAAGGTTGCTGTGGCGGTCATGAGCATCACCATGATCACGATCATCACCATAGCGGTGGTTGCGGCTGTGGCGGCAAACACTAAAAATGTCCATAAAAAAGACCGCACTTCAATGCGGTCTTTTGTTTTTATGCTCGTTTATTTTGCGCTTGCCTTTTTCAAGACTTCGTACATCGAATCTTTCAAACGTAATTTTTCCTTTTTCAACATTTCCACTTCATTGTGCGTACCCAATTCAATATTGGATTCGATGTTTTTAATACGTTGGTCTAGTTCATTATGTTTATCAAATAAATTTGCAAAGTAAGCATCTTCAACTTTCAGTTTGGTAATTAGATCTCTAAATTCTGGAAACATAGTGGAAACACCTCATTATAAATTTTACATGGCATAACGGTAGTTATGCTGACATTATCTTACCGAATCCGCAGCGAAATAAACGTGCGAGAGATCACAAAATGCAAGTGTCAAATTAACATTTTTCTCACAAATGATGGGTTTGACGAATTTTGGTTAACAAGGCATCGCAACATTGATCTAACAAGGCATAAGTTTGCTGAAAGTTCTTGGTGTACCAAGGATCCGGAATGTGATCGATGCCTAAATCAGGACAAAGTGCGGTGATTTGAAATAGTTTTTCCGGATGATGTCCAAATAGCTTTTCCAAGTCCCGTAAATTTTCATTGTCCATGGCAATCAGATAATCAAAATCCGCCCAATCTTTTGAACGCACTTTGCGACTGACAAAATCATTCGAGGCAATTTTATGTTGATCCAGAATGTCCGCCGTGCCACAGTGCATGCCTTCACCATCATGCCAGCCGGAGGTACCGGCGCTGGCGGTAAAAATGTTATCTTGCAAATGGGCTTGTTTAATTTTTTCCCGCATTAAATATTCCGCCATCGGGGAACGGCAAATATTGCCTAAACAGACGAAAAGGATTTTGATTGGTTGCATTCTTTTTCTCTCTCCAAAGTCATAAAAAAATCCTCATGGCGAGGATTTTTGTTGAAGGAATTAACAGGTTCCCCATAAATCGTATTCATCGGCGTCCGTGATATGCACCGCAATCACGTCGCCAATATTGACCGCACTTTGGCTTTGATTATCTACATACACCAAGCCATCAATTTCCGGTGCATCTGCCATGGAACGACCAATAATGCCATCTTCGTTGATTTCATCCACAATGACTTTCAACGTTTTGCCGATTTTTTGTTGTAAACGGGCTGCGGAAATGGCTTGTTGGAGTTGCATAAAACGGTGATAACGTTCCTCTTTCACGTCTTCCGGCACTTGATCCGGCATATCCGTCGCCGGCGCACCTTCTACCGGGCTGAATTTGAAACAGCCCACGCGGTCTAACTGGGCTTCCTTCAAGAAATCCAACAGCATTTGGAAATCTTCTTCCGTTTCCCCCGGGAAACCAACGATAAAGGTGGAGCGTAAGGTTAATTCGGGGCAAATTTCACGCCATGCTTTAATACGTTCTAAAGTGCGGTCGATTTTGCCGGGTCTTTTCATGGCTTTTAGAATTTTCGGGCTGGCGTGTTGCAGTGGAATATCTAAGTAAGGCAACAACTTACCTGCCGCCATGAGCGGAATGAGCTCATCTACGTGCGGATAGGGATACACATAATGCAAACGCACCCAAACACCCAAATTGCCTAATTGTTGACACAAATTGATCAAGTTATTCTTAATCGGCATACCGTTCCAGAACACGGTTTTGTTTTGGTTTTCTTTGGTTTGGTCTAAGGCGTAAGCGGATGTGTCTTGGGACACGATTAACAATTCTTTTACGCCGGCATCCACCAAACGTTTGGCTTCATCCAAGACTTGAGTAATCGGACGGCTGTCCAAATCACCACGCATGGATGGAATAATACAGAACGTGCAACGATGATCGCAGCCTTCAGAAATTTTTAAATAGGCGTAATGTTTTGGCGTGAGTTTGACACCTTGTGCCGGCATTAAACTTTCATATGGGTTATAGGCCGGTTTCGGCACGTATTTATGCACTTGCGCCATGACGGTTTCGTAGCTGTGCGGACCGGAAACTTCCAACACTTTTGGATGCACTTGGCGAATTTGATCTTCTTTTGCACCAAGGCAGCCGGTTACAATCACTTTGCCGTTTTCTTCCAAGGCTTCGCCAATGGCTTCTAAAGATTCTTGTACGGCGCTGTCAATAAAACCACAGGTATTCACGATCACTAAATCTGCGTTTTCATAGCTCGGAATAATGTTATAACCGTTGGAACGTAATTCCGTCAGAATACGTTCTGAATCCACTAAATTCTTTGGACAACCAAGGCTGACAAAGCCGATGTTTGGGGTAGCACTCATAAATTTTCTCAAAAAGTCTATCGCGGGTAATAAAAAAGGGGCTAATTCTACCTTTTTTTGTACAAAAAGGCGACAGTGAAATGCCAATAAAAATCGGGTTTTCGCGTTTCGCTTTCCGTGCAACGGCTTTTCATTTCAGCGGAATCCGCTATAATGTGTGCCGTTTTTTAGCCCTTAAAAAACACATTATATTTTCATTCACAAGAGGAAAAATCATGGCAAAACAAAAACATGCCTTGCAGACACCGCCTCAACATTCGCAAGGAACGATGACCTACCAGCATCAGCGCGGTGTGATTAAAGAGAATGCCATTCAGGCGTTATTACACGATAAACTCTTTCGCCAACGCATTGAACGAAATAAGAAAGGCAAAGGCAGCTATCAACGTCAAGCGAAACACGCGAATCGTTATTACCAAAAGCCCGATAATAAGATTTCTATGATAAGAGATTTTATTATCGGGCTTTTTTCTATTCGTAAAGTTTATGTAATGTATTGATATGAATGAGGTTATTATGACAGTGAAAACAGAAGTTTTATTTAACAACACATGGAACGTCAGAATCAGCGATCCGGGCGAAGAAGGGGCGAAAAGCCACTTTTTTGAAACCATTTATGTGACCTTAGAAGCGCACATCAACGGCAATGAAACAAACTATACCTTTACTCGCAAAGTGGAAGACCAAATTAAAATTAAAAAAGACTTCACCGATTTGGATGAATTGTTCATTTATTTGAGTGAACAAATCTCTCCGGTAGCATTGGGGCATTTAGGGATTAAAATCGGCAATTTAGGGCTTGCGAAAGATTAACCAATAAAAAACAAACCCGACATGAAATCGGGTTTGTTGTTATCTGCTTACACCATAAATTGCGGTCACAAAATCCAACGGATTTTTAACAGTGTTTTTATAAAATGGATAACACGCTTTCCGGCGGGCGTCCGATTTTGGCTTTATTGCCATTCACCACAATCGGGCGCTCCAATAATTCAGAATGTTGTGCAATGGCATTGAGTAAATCCTGTGCTGTCAGGGTTGGATTATCCAATCCCAAGGTTTTATATAGTTCATCTTTGGTTCGCATCATTTTGCGAATATCTGTAATACCCAATTTATCCGCAATGCTCTGCAGCGTCTCAACATCGTAGTTCTGTTGTAAATACAGTTCGATGGTCGGTTGAATATGCTGGCTTTCCAACAAGGCTAATGTTTCACGGCTTTTGGAACAACGAGGGTTGTGGTAGATAGTAATCGACATAGAAATTCCTTCTGCTTAATGTGTGATTTGCATAGATTTTACCTTATAATCAGGCAGATTTTATAGAGGAATCAAACATGATTGAAATGTTTAAAAGTTGGTATAACCGACGCTTCACCGATCCGCAAGCCATGGGATTGGCGGCGATTTTACTATTCGGTTTCGTGTCCATTTATTTTTTTAGCGACCTTATTGCACCGCTGTTGGTGGCGATTGTGCTGGCCTATTTATTGGAATGGCCGGTACGCTTATTAAATGAAAAATTGAAGTGTCCCCGCTTAGTGGCTGCGATGTTGGTGCTAGGCAGTTTTATCAGCTTAGTTTTTGTCGTTGTATTGATTTTGATTCCGAATTTGTGGGCACAGTTAGCGAATTTATTAAGTGATTTACCTCATATGTTTAATCGCTTTAACGAGTGGCTTTTATCTTTGCCGGAACGCTATCCGGAACTGATTGATGCACAAACCGTGGAATCCATTTTCGGCACGGTAAAAGAGAAAATTCTTAGTTTGGGCGAATCGGCATTGAAACTCTCTTTAGCTTCCATCATGAACTTGGTGACGCTCGGGATTTATGCTTTCTTAGTGCCGTTAATGGTGTTTTTTCTGTTGAAAGATAAACGTCAGCTGATTGACGGCGTCAGCCGTTTTCTGCCGCGTAATCGCACGCTTGCCTCAAAAGTGTGGGTGGAAATGCAACAGCAAATTGCCAATTATATTCGTGGTAAATTGGTAGAAATTTTAGTGGTTACCGCTGTCACTTACGCCATCTTCTTAACTTTCGGCTTGAATTATCCGTTGCTATTGGCAGTGGCGGTCGGGTTTTCCGTCTTGGTGCCTTACATTGGGGCGGTATTGGTCACCATTCCGGTCGTGTTGGTCGCGATTTTCCAATTCGGTGACACTCACACATTCTGGTATATCTTGATTGCTTTCGTCGTTTCCCAATTATTAGACGGAAATCTCCTCGTGCCCTTTTTATTTTCCGAGGTCGTCAATCTTCATCCATTAATTATCATTATTGCAGTGTTGATTTTTGGCGGTTTATGGGGATTTTGGGGCGTCTTTTTTGCTATTCCGCTGGCAACTCTCGTGAAAGCGGTGGTCAATGCCTGGCCTTCTAACGAAACACTTTAAAAGGGTGAGATTGTCACCGTAAAAACGTTAGAAAAAAAGACCGCACTTTGGGTTGAACAGTGCGGTCTTTTTTTTACGCTGAATTTTAATTCGGTTTATTTCCCAAATACCAGATTTAACACCAATGCAATGCCGTCTTCGTTATTCGTGGAGGTGACTTCTTTGCCGGTTGTTTAATGGCGTTAGAGGCGTTGCTTATGATTAACATTTTATGTACATCCTTGAGGTTGTATGGTCGCAGTTTGGCACTTAAGCTTGTAATTTCGCTTTCTTGCCCTTTTCCGATAGCACTTTATTATCGCTTAGAATTTGTGAGCGCCTAGATGAATCTAACAGAGTCGGCATTTGGGATTCATGTGAATTTTTTTCGGTAAGACTAATAAGACTAGGTAAACATTGACGTGACGAAATAGCGGAGATTACTCCGCTTGATATAACCGATAACTCACTTGTCCGCTGTCTTTTTGTTTTAATACATGCCAGTTTTCCGGTACGTTCGGTTCCTTGCCTTTTTCTGTTTCCACATACACCAAGGCTTGCGGACGCAGCCAGTTGTTTTGCGCTAATAGAGCCATGGCTTGCTCGGCTAAATTAAAATGAAATGGCGGATCGAGAAAGACCACATCAAAGTGCGGTTGATTTTGCGGCTGATTTAAAAAGTGCAGGCTGTTTTGATTGACGACTTGCGCGCGATCGGCACATTTTAAGGTTTGAATATTCTTGCTTAACTGCTGCGCCACGGCTTTTTCCAATTCCAAAAAAGTGACTTTTGCTGCTTGGCGCGAAAGCGCTTCAAAGCCAAGAGAACCGCTACCGGCAAACCCGTCCAAGCATTCACTGTCAACAATATAGGGCATTAGCCAGTTGAATAGGGTTTCTTTTACACGATCACCGGTAGGGCGCAAACCTTGGGAGGGCAGCACCGGTAATTTTCGCCCGCGCCATAGACCGGCGATAATGCGCACTTCGCCTTTCGTGCTGTGTTGTGTTGTTGCTTTTTTCATATAAATCGGCAGGAAAATGATGTGTTTTTTTGCTAGAATGAGCGGCATTTTATCAAGTTTAAACAAGAGTGGGCAATTTATGTCAGATGAAAAGAAAAAAGGCGGATTTTGGTCTTGGTTCGGATTAGGCAAAAATAAACAGGAAGCATCAACGGAACCGAAAGAACAGGAATCAAAAGAACAGCTCCCTAATGAATCTGAAGTGCAAGAAACGGCAGAAAAAACGACCGCACTTTCAGATGAAGCAGAGACTGAAAATACATTAACGGAAGATACATCAATGGCGCAAACGTCCACGCTTGTGCCTGAATTTCATGAAGCTCAATCTGAAATAACGCAATCGGAAGAAGATGAGGCACACGCTATGAAGCGTGCGCCATCGGTTGAACAAGCTACTACTACGCCTGAAAGCCATGACGTTCAAGCAGAGACCTCTCAAGAGGAAAGCCCAGCGGCACAAGCGTGGACGCTTGCGCCATCCTCTGAGGAAGGCAAAGAAAGCATCGAAAGTGCGGTGGATATTGAAGATGAATCTGTCGTGGAAACGGAAGAACACGAAAAAGAAAGCGCCGTTGCCGACATCGTAGAAACACAGGAAAAACCAAGCGAAGGTGGCTTTTTCAGTCGATTACTCAAAGGCTTGGTAAAAACCAAACAAAACATCGGGGCAGGCTTCCGCAGTTTCTTTCTTGGTAAAAAAATCGATGATGAATTGTTTGAAGAATTGGAAGAACAACTTCTCATTGCCGACATCGGCGTGCCGACCACCACAAAAATTATCAACAACTTAACGCAACATGCGACTCGTCAGCAGTTACAAAACGCAGATACCTTATACCAACAACTTAAACTGGAAATGGGCGAGATCCTAAAACCGGTGGCGCAACCATTACGCATTGATGGCAGCAAAAAGCCTTATGTGATTTTAATGGTGGGGGTGAATGGCGTAGGTAAAACCACCACTATCGGCAAACTGGCGCGTAAATTCCAAATGGAAGGCAAATCCGTCATGTTGGCGGCGGGTGATACTTTCCGAGCCGCCGCAGTAGAGCAGTTGCAAGTGTGGGGCGAGCGTAATCATATTCCGGTGGTGGCGCAAAGCACCGGTTCCGATTCTGCATCGGTGATTTTTGATGCGATGCAATCGGCGGCTGCGCGCAATATTGATGTACTCATTGCCGACACTGCCGGTCGTTTACAAAATAAAAATAACTTGATGGACGAGCTGAAGAAAATCGTGCGCGTGATGAAAAAATACGATGAAAGTGCACCACATGAAATTATGCTGACGTTGGATGCAGGCACCGGTCAAAATGCCATTAGCCAAGCCAAGTTATTTAACGAAGCCGTTGGGCTTACCGGCATCAGCTTAACCAAATTGGATGGCACCGCCAAAGGCGGCGTAATTTTTGCCATTGCCGACCAGTTTAATTTGCCGATCCGCTATATCGGCGTAGGCGAAAAAATTGAAGATTTACGCGAATTTAACGCAGAAGAATTTATTGACGCTTTATTTGCTCATGAAGAGGCATAAAGTGCGGTTCAAAAATGACGTGTTTTTTTTAGAGAAGAAAAATGATTCGATTTGCAAATGTGAGTAAAGCGTATTTGGGCGGAAAACCGGCGCTACAAGGGTTAAGCTTTCATTTACCGGTAGGCAGTATGACCTACTTGGTGGGGCATTCCGGTGCGGGGAAAAGTACCCTGCTGAAATTAATTATGGGCATGGAACGTGCCAATGGCGGACAAATTTGGTTTAACGGGCACGACATTACCCGTTTATCCCGCCATGAAGTACCGTTTTTACGCCGTCAAATCGGCATGGTGCATCAAGATTATCGTTTATTGTCCGATCGTTCCGTCTTGGATAACGTGGCACTTCCGTTGATTATTGCCGGACAACATCCGAAAGATGCCAATAGCCGTGCGTTGGCAGCATTGGATCGTGTGGGATTGCGTGATCGCGCGCATCATTCCGCGGCGCATTTGTCGGGCGGCGAGCAACAACGGGTGGATATTGCCCGCGCTATCGTGCATAAACCGCAATTATTGTTAGCCGATGAACCCACCGGCAATTTAGACAGCGCACTGTCTTTTGAGATTTTCAATTTATTTGAAGAGTTTAATCGTCTTGGCATGACCGTCTTAATTGCCACGCACGACATTAGCATTGTTCAACAAAAACCTAAGCCTTGCCTTGTGCTTGAGCAAGGTTATTTGCGTTAGGAGGTAACATGAATTCTCGTCGTTTTAGTTTGCCTTTTGGCGCCCAAGCCCTGTATTCCCTGCGTGCCGTGTTTGCCGATTTATATCAACGTAAATTTGCCACGCTCATCACCGTGTTAGTGATCGCTGTGTCCTTAACGATTCCAACTGTAAGCTACCTGCTTTGGAAAAATATTCATGACGCCACCACGCAGTTTTATCCGGAAAGTGAACTGACCGTGTATTTACATAAAAACTTGTCAGAAGACGATGCCAATTTGGTGGTGGAAAAAATCCGTCAGCAAGAGGGGGTTGAATCATTAAATTATATTTCCCGTCAGGAAAGTTTGAACGAGTTTCGCCATTGGTCAGGTTTTAGCGAAGAGTTGGACGTGTTGGATGACAATCCATTGCCGGCAGTGGTGATGATTAAACCAAGCAAAGCGTTTAACGAGTCGCAAAAACGCAATGAATTACGGGAAAACTTGGATAAAATCAAAGGTGTTCAAGAAGTCCGTCTGGATAATGATTGGCTGGAAAAATTGACCGCACTGACGTGGCTAGTTGCACATGTGGCCATTTTTTGTACCCTGCTGATGGCGGTTGCCGTTTTCTTGGTGATCGGCAACAGTATTCGCGCTGATGTTTACAGCAACCAAGCGAACATTGAAGTGATGAAATTGCTTGGCGCCACTGATCAATTCATCCTGCGCCCGTTCCTTTACACCGGCATGATTTATGCTGCACTGGGCGGTTTCTTGGCGTGTATTTTCAGTAGCCTCACCATTGGCTATTTCACCGGTGCGGTGAAATATGTGACCGATATCTTTGCCGTCAATTTCAACTTAAACGGTTTAGGATTGGTGGAATTCCTTTTCTTACTCGTGGTTTGCGTCATTATGGGCTACATCGGCGCATGGTTATCGGCAACACGCTATATTCGCTTGTTAGATAAGAAAGGTTAGAGGATAAAAACACAAAAGAAAAAGACCGCACTTGATAAAAGTGCGGTCTTTTTTGTTACAGTTTTTTAATGTTGGTGTGGTGTTGTATCAAAATGCGATTCATTGTTTCGTAATGCTTTACAGGCTTGATAGACAACAGAAGCACCGCTTCGCAATATTAGTAGGCTTAAAATACTGCTGGCGACAAGGTCAACCCATTGCCAGTTCAGCAGCCATGCGCTTAGCCCGGCGATAATGGCCACCAGAGAGCCAAACAGGTCAGCTAATACGTGTAAATAGGCGGCTTTGATGTTTAAGTTTTCATGATCGCCTTTCATCATTAGCCAAGCTACGAAAATGTTTACCAAGAGTCCAGTGATGGCAACGCCTAGCATAGGCAACGCCAACATTGTCGTTGGGTATTGCCAACGTTCTGTCGCTTCCACCAAAATCCATACTGCCACCACAATCAGAGAAGTACCATTTAACAGCGCGAACCTTTTTTGGTTTTGTGCATTTAAAAACAAAGCAATGAGGGCGAGGAGCAACGATAGGCTGTCATTTGCCATATGCCCGGCGTCAGCCATTAAGGCGAGGCTATTAAAATAATAGCCACCTAAAAACTCGATGATCATATAGCTACTGATAATGACCAAACTGGTGCATAAAATCTTTTTATTTGTTGGTGTATGAGCGTGTGAATGTTCGTGTTTGTGTTGATGTGGCATCTCGTTTCTTCCTTACTTAATTTGTTTGAGAGCATAATAGCTTAAAGCCCGTAGGGACTACGGGATCAAGTATTTTTTGTTAGAATGGTAAAAATTTTTGGGGAGGAAGAAATGAAAGTCAATGAGCTGAGTAAACGCACGGGGATTAATTTAGAAACCATTCGTTACTATGAAAAACAAGGTATCTTACCGGAACCAAGACGACAGGCTAATGGTTATCGATCGTATGACGAAGAAAGTGTGGCACAGCTTATGTTCATTAAAAATTGTCGTCGACTTGGTTTTTCTTTGGAAGATATTAAACAACTTAACGCACTCAAATTTCATACCACTAATCATTATCATGCGGACAAATTGGTGCTTAAGCAACTGGCGTTAGTAGAAGAAAAAATTTCTCAATTACGAGATATTAAAGCGTTTTTACAATCCATCGCGATTAAGGGTAAACATAGCGAGGATGAATGCAAGGCTATAGCCGGGCTTCAAGCAAAAATAAAGGAGACAGTTTAAGGTGTCTCCTAACAAAATGTGTTCGCTATTTTAGCTTGCTTTAACGCCACGGAATCTCCATTGATTTCGTGCAATGAGTTGCCGCTACGGGAACAGATCAAAGTGCGGTCAGTTTTGACTATGTTTTTTTAATTAAACAACATGAACGCCCAAGTTATCGCGACAATAATCAGTGCAACAAACACAGCGGCAGAACCTTGATCTTTGGCGCGGCCGGAGAGTTCGTGGCGCTCGGTGCCGATACGATCCACTACGGCCTCAATGGCGCTGTTGAGTAGTTCCACCACCAACACTAACAATACGCTGCCGATCATCAGCGCTTTTTCAATGGCATCATCGCCAAGCCATAGGGCAAGTGGGATCATGAAAAGGCAGCAAAAAAGCTCGTGGCGAAAAGCAGTTTCATATTTGACCGCACTTTTTAAGCCTTGCATGGAATATTGGGTCGATTTAATTAAGTGGGTTAGCCCCGTCGTTTTGTCCATTAGGTTTTCCTTTATTTATTGTTATTAGAGGCGTTTGGCTTCAATGACATCATCCAGTTTTTCCAAACGGGACAGAATTTTACTCAACATTTCCACGTTGTTGAGTTCAATTTGCATGTCGATGTTTGCCACTTGGCGTTTCGTATCCGTACGGGAAGATACGCCGAGTACGCTGATTTTGTCGTTTGCCAGTACGGTGGTGATGTCGCGCAATAAGCCGTTGCGATCTGACGCCACAATGCGAATATTGAGATGGAAGCCGTTAGAATAATTATCGCCCCAACGGGATTCCACCACGCGTTCCGGGTGAACACTTTGTAGTTCGAGGAATTGTTCGCAATCACAACGGTGAATGGAAATGCCACGCCCCATGGTGATGTAACCCACAATGCTGTCGCCCGGAATCGGTTGGCAGCAGCGGGCAATATGGTGCATCAAGTTGCCGACGCCTTCGACGATAACGCAATCTTTACGTTCGGTTTTTTGTTGTGCGTTAGCCGCACTTTTGGTGCTGACGTGACGCAAGATTTCTTCATCCGCTTCCTGTGCGGAAATTTTGATGAATTTGTTTTGCAGGAAGTTGATTAACGGCCCGATACGAATATCACCGCCGCCAATGCCCGCGTATAAATCATCGAGATTTTTTAGGTTGTAACGCGGCAAAGCTTGTTGTTCCACTTGTTTTAAGTTGATTCCCAAGCGGTTGATTTCACTTTCCAACAATTCTTTGCCGGCCGGAATATTTTTATCGCGATCCTGTTTTTTGAACCAAGCGTGTATTTTCGCACGGGCTTTTGCCGTGTGGGTAAAGCCGAGATTAGGGTTGAGCCAGTCACGACTCGGGTTCGGGTTTTTCTGGGTGATGATATCTACCTGATCGCCCATTTGGAGCTGATAGGTGAACGGCACAATGCGTCCGCCCACTTTGGCGCCGATACAACGGTGGCCGATTTCACTGTGAATAGCGTAGGCAAAATCGAGTGGTGTTGAGCCTGTAGGCAAATCCACAACTTCGCCTTTCGGTGTAAAGACATACACGCGATCATCAAACACTTGGCTGCGTAATTCCGCCATCACTTCGCCGGAGTCGGTAATATCGTCTTGCCACGCCAAGAGTTTGCGTAACCATGCGATTTTTTCTTCGTAACCGGAACGGCCGGCGCTGGCGCCTTCTTTGTATTTCCAGTGTGCCGCAACACCAAGTTCGGCATCATCGTGCATTTGTTGGGTCCGAATTTGCACTTCTATCGGTTTGCCGCCTTTACCCAACACCACGGTGTGAATGGATTGGTAGCCGTTTGGTTTTGGGTTGGCAACGTAATCGTCGAATTCTTTTGGCAGATGTTTGAAATGGGTGTGCACAATGCCAAGTGCGGTGTAACAATCTTGTAATTTTTGCACGACGATGCGCACCGCGCGGACGTCATATAAGTCAATGAACTCTAAGTGCTTTTTCTGCATTTTTCGCCAAATGCTGTAAATATGTTTCGGGCGACCGTACACTTCGACTTGTGGGATATTTTCTTGTAAATAACCGGAAAGTTCGGCGACAAAATCGGCGATGTATTGTTCGCGGTCAAGACGACGTTCTTTTAATAATTTGGCGATGGCGCGATATTGTTCCGGGTGCAAATAACGGAAACAGTAATCTTCCAGTTCCCATTTGAGCTGTCCGATGCCTAAGCGGTTGGCAAGCGGGGCGTAAATATTGGCACATTCTTTAGCGGCGAGGACGCGTTCTTCTTCCGTATAATTTTTTTCGGCATCACGCAAAAAGGCGATACGTTCCGCCAATTTGATAATCACACAGCGGAAATCATCTACCATGGCGAGCAACATTCGGCGCACGTTATCCACCTGCAAGCTGCTGGCAGAATGGGTGATGTTGAGTTGGCGGATATTGTCCATTTCGATAACGCCGCGTACCAGTTTGCTGATATTCGCGCCGAAATCTTCTTCAATTTGGGCTAAATCCACCAGTTGATCGCGGACAATAGGGAAGAGCATGGCGGTGAATAAGCTATCGGCATCCATGTTTAAGCTGTTGAGGATTTCCACCATTTCCACGCCGAACGTCAGCAAATGGGCTTCTTCCTGCTGGTGCTCGGCACGCAAGGTCATTTTCTGTTGCGAATAATGCCATGCCGTCATTAAGTTGGCTTTGACATTTTCCGCTACATTCAAGTTAGCGCACCATTTTTCAATCTCAAAATCTTTAGGATTTAATAAATGAGATCCTCTCACAGCGACCATAATGAATCCTTATCTTTTTCGAAATAAACTTATCGACTCCAAATGACCGGTTTGTGGGAACATATCGATCATGGCGACTTTATCCAATTGATAGCCTGCGTCACGCAAGATTTCCGTATCTCGCACGAGTGTTGCAGGATTGCAAGAAACATACAGAATACTTTCAGCCTGTAACTGACAGAGTGCATTTAAAGCAAATGCCGCACCTGTGCGTGGTGGGTCGAGCAAAATTTTATTGAAGGGTTGCTGCGCCCACGGTTGACTGATAAAGGGTTTATCCAAATCGGTCCGGTAAAATTGGACATTATGACAACCGTTTCGTTCGGCATTGGCGCGGGCTTTTTCCACCATCGCAGAAACGCCTTCAATGCCTACCGCGCTTTTTACTTTGCGACTCAGCGGTAAGGTGAAGTTGCCCATACCACAGAATAAATCTAACACATGATCCTGTGGATTAAGCTCCAACCAGTCTAACGCTGTTGCGATCATTTGACGGTTTAATTGTGCATTAATTTGAATGAAATCGCGAATATCAAATTGTAAGGTGATGTCATCGCCCAAACGGTAATAAGGTTGTTCGCCATACCAATGTTCAATGCTGTCATGTTCTTGTACAAATAACATGAGTTGGTGTTGTTCGGCAAACCGTAATAATAAAGTGCGGTCAGTTTCACCGATGTTTTTTATATGGCGTAATAACATGGCGATGCCATTGTCTGCCGCAACAAGTTCAATATGCCCCAGTTGTTGTGGTGTTGTCCATTGCGTGAAAAGTGCGGTCAGTTTTGGCAATAAATCATTCAGCGGCTGTTCCAGCACCAAGCAATGTTCAATTGGAATAATTTGCTGTGAATTTTTACGCCGTAAGCCGATATTCAGTTTACGATTTTTACTGTCCAACAACACACTTAAGCGTACCCGACGGCGGTAATGCCAAGGCTCACCTTGCAATAACGGCATGAAATGAATGGGTTCCGGCTGTAAACGGGATAGGCGTTGAACCAACGCGGTTTGCTTGGTAGAACGTTGTAGTTCAATAGGAATGTGTTGATTTTGGCACCCCCCGCATTGTTCAAAATAAACGCATTGCGGTGTTTGGCGCCGCGGACTTGCGCGTAAAATACGCTGCGCTACACCTTGACCGTATTGGCGTTTTTCTTCCAATACGCGAACTTCTACACTTTCTTGCGGCAGCGCGTTTTCAATAAACCAAGTTTTGCCGTTGATTTTAGCCACACCTAATCCTTGATAATCTAAATCAAGAATATGTGCGGTGAAATTTGCGGTTTTTTTCTTTGGTTTGTTGTCGCTGTAAAGTAATGCCATGTTATTTTGAATATAAGCTGTGTTGGGTGAATAATTCTCGGCTTTTCAAGGGCTTGTCGCCTAAATACGGTTTTAATGCAATGCGCGTGAAGCGTTTGGCTGCCGATAATACAGAAGGTTCGTCAAATTGGGTTTGTTCAAAGGCCAATAATTCGCGCCCGTAAAAAGTTAAATTATCTTTGATTAAGGAAGCAATAAAGCCTTTTTCTTCGCGGTAACGATAGGTCATGTCCGCTTCCACGGCTTTACCGGAGCCGGCACAATGAGTGAAATCAATGCCATAGCCTAAGGTGCGCAAGAGTTGAAACTCAAAGGTGCGTAGCGCAGGCTCCACGTGGGTTTGTGATACGGCTAATCGCGTTAAACATTGCAAATAGTGTTGGAACAATTGCGGATAGGCTGTTTCCGGTTCCAATACGCGGCAAATGAGTTCGTTTAAATAAAAGCCGCTGTATAAAGCAATATTTTGTAAGGGTAACGCAATGGCAGCAGGTTCTGCTTTGGTCAGGATTTTCAGATCGCCACGACCGCTCCAACGTAGCAGGAGCGGCGTAAAGGGTTGTAACACGCCTTTTAGCATGGAGCGCTTTGCCCGAGCGCCTTTTGCCAATACGCTGATACGCCCGAAATCTTCGGTCAGTAAATCTACCAATAAACTGGTTTCGCTGTAAGATTTGCGATGTAGTACGAAACCGCGTTGCCAATTTTCGATGATGTCGCCCTTTCGTGGATAAAAAACCGGTGTTTATTTTAGCAGATTTCCCACCGCACTTTGTGGGATTTTGTAGGCGATTTTAGAAGAAAAGGAAATGGGATATAACAGAATTGCTGCAAGGAGGATTTCGGAACAACAGGCAATAAAAAAGCAGGCTTTTACACCTGCTTTTTTGCTCAAATGTTCAATTAAGCTTTGGACATTGCTGCTACTTCTGCTGCGAAGTCGGTTTCCACTTTCTCGATACCTTCGCCCACTTCTAAGCGGATGAAGTTAGAGATGTCGGCACCTTTTTCTTTTAACAAATCGCCAACGGATTTAGATGGATCCATAACGAATGGTTGACCGGTTAAAGAAACTTCGCCGGTGAATTTCTTCATGCGGCCTTCAACCATTTTTTCTGCGATTTCGCGTGGTTTGCCGGATTGCATTGCGATATCCACTTGGATGTTGCGTTCGTGTTCAACCACTTCAGCCGGAACATCACTTGGGTTAACGTAGTCTGGACGGCTTGCTGCAACGTGCATTGCGATGTGTTTTAACAATTCATCGTCTGCGCCTTTACCAGCCACTAATACACCGATTTTCGCGCCGTGTAAGTAAGAACCTACAACATCGCCTTCGATGTAAGCAACACGACGAATGGTCATGTTTTCACCGATTTTCGCCACTAATGCAGCACGTTTTTCTTCAAATTGTGCTTGAAGTTGTTCGATAGTTGCGCCTTTGTTTGCTGCTGCGAAATCAGCTACTTCGTTGGCTAAACCTAAGAAGCCGGCATCTTTTGCTACGAAGTCGGTTTCACAGTTCATTTCAACTAATACGCCGAAACCATTTTGTACGCGAGCAAGGATAACACCTTCAGCTGCAACACGACCTGCTTTTTTCGCCGCTTTTGCTTGACCAGATTTACGCATGTTGTCGATGGCTAATTCGATGTCGCCGTTTGCTTCAACTAATGCTTTTTTACATTCCATCATGCCTGCGCCGGTACGTTCACGCAGTTCTTTTACTAATGATGCTGTGATTTCAGCCATTTTAAAATCCTCTGTCGGTTAAAGTGCGGTAGAAAAAGACCGCACTTTTAGCTCTAAAAAATACAGGGAGCTATTTAGCCCCCTGCTCATTAATTAATCGTCTGATTAATAAGGGCTTACGCCTTATCGCAATCGCTCGAATTATTCTGCGGCTTGCGCTAATTCTTCAGCAACCGCTGCTTCGTTACCACGACCTTCTTTGATCGCTGCAACAGCAGAAGAAAGATAAAGTTGAATTGCACGTGCTGCGTCATCGTTACCTGGGATAACGAAATCTACGCCGTCCGGGCTAGAGTTAGTATCAACGATAGCAAATACAGGAATACCCAAGTTGTTTGCTTCTTTCACTGCGATATGTTCGTGGTCAGCACCGATCACGAATAATGCATCCGGAAGACCGCCCATCTCTTTGATACCGCCAAGGCTTAATTCAAGTTTTTCCATCTCACGGGTACGCATTAACGCTTCTTTTTTGGTTAATTTGTCGAAAGTGCCGTCTTGAGATTGAGTTTCTAAATCTTTTAAACGTTTGATGGATTGACGAACTGTTTTCCAGTTGGTCAACATACCGCCTAACCAACGGTGGTTTACATAGTATTGTTGACAGTCTAATGCTGCTGCTTGCACTGCATCGGTCGCTGCGCGTTTGGTACCAACGAATAATACTTTACCGTTGTTGCTCGCAATGCGGGTTAACTCAGCTAATGCTGCGTTGAACATTGGAACGGTTTTTTCAAGGTTGATGATATGAACGCCGTTGCGTGGTCCGAAAATGAATGGTTTCATTTTTGGGTTCCAGTAACGAGTTTGGTGACCGAAGTGAACGCCTGCTTGAAGCATATCGCGCATAGAAACTTGTGCCATAATAATTTTCCTTTTGTTTGGGGTTTAGCCTCCACATATCCAGCCAATCGACCGTTTGGCACCCCGATTTAGCCTTTCTGATATGTGTGTGTTTTAGTAAATTGATTAAAAAATAAACGTTACTTTTAAACAGCAAAATAACGGCGTGCTTTATACCATAAAGTGCGGTTGGTTTCCAGCAGATTTTGTTGTGAGAGGAAAATTGATATAAAAAAACAGATAAAAAACGACCGCACTTTAGGGCGTAAAGTGCGGTCTGCTTTTGGGATGTTTTATTCCTCTTCTTTTTCCTTCGCTCTCAGAATGATTTCTTGGATATCGGCCGCCATTTTTTGATCGCATTCGCGGGCAATATCACGCATGAGCGGGTTTTGGAATAACCCCATGTTGGGATCATAAACCTGTGACATGAGGGCGACTTCATGGCGATCCGCATCAAAATAATAGTCGCCGATTTCTTTCACTAATTCCGGCTCCATGCCTAATGTTTCCAGCGCGCGTTTACCCGCACGCACGGCGGCATCGAAGGTTTCACGGATAATTTCGTCTGCGCCGGCTTCGTGTAAGGCAAAGGTGCTGAAACGGTCGTAAGCACGAGCAATGATTTTAATATTCGGATTCACTTCACGAGCAAAGTGTACGATGTTTTCTGCTTGTTCTTTATTATTAATGGCGATGACCAATATTTCTGCTTGTTCTAAACCGGCAGCGATGAGAAATTCACGGCGAGATGCGTCGCCAAAATAGGATTTAATACCGTATTCATTGAAGCCTTTGATCATGTTCGGGTTCAAATCAACAACGGTGGTGGCATAGCCGCTTAAGCGCAATAAGTCATTCACGATTTGACCAAAACGCCCCATGCCGACGATGAGAATCGGGTGTTGTTCGTCGATTTCATCGGCAGGTAATTCTTCTGCAGTCGGTTTGGGTGCGAATTTTTCATACAAAACTAACATAATAGGCGTTATCACCATGGATAGCACCACGATTGCGGTCATGTTGGCATTGACGGTTTCATCAATAACTTTTTGGTTGAAGGCTTGAGCAAACAAAACAAAAGCAAATTCCCCGCCTTGAGCCATGAGCAAAGCACGTTCCATGGCCGTTTTGTGCGTGCTTTTCGCTGCGCGGGCAACGAGATAAATACAGATACCTTTTGTCAGCATTAAGGCGAATACGCCGATGCCAATTAGTATCCAGTTTTCCGCCACAACCGTAAGATTGAGCGACATTCCCACCCCGAGGAAAAATAGCCCTAGCAATAAACCACGGAACGGTTCAATGTCTGCTTCCAATTGGTGGCGGAAAGCCGATTCTGACAGCATGACGCCGGCAACAAACGCGCCCATGGCTTGTGATAAGCCTGCTTCTTCCATCAGTAATGCCGAGCCCAAAACTACAAATAAGGCGGCAGCGGTCATCACTTCGCGTGCTTTGGAGTTGGCTAAAATACGGAACACCGGATTCAAAATGAAACGTCCAATAAGCACAAGGATGGCTAACGCGACTAAGGCGATTGTGGCGGATTCCCACCAAGAAATGGAGCTTTCGGTTTCGAGTGGGGAAAGGTAGGTCACAATAGCCAGTAACGGCACGATCAGCAAATCTTCAAATAATAAGATTGATACCATTTTTTGTCCCGGGCGGGTGGACAGGCGTTTACGTTCTCCCAACACTTGCATCACGATGGCGGTGGAGGTAAGCACGAAACCGGAAGAACAAATAAAGGCCACCTCCCAAGAAATGCCGAATTGTACGGAAACGAGGGTCATTAACAGAGCGGAGATCACCACTTGTAAACTGCCTAGCCCGAAAATTTGTTTGCGTAAGCTCCATAAATGGGACGGTTTCATTTCCAAACCAATCATGAACAGGAACATCACCACACCAAATTCTGCAATGTGCAAAATGGCGTGAGAATCGGTCACTAATTTCAACCCGAAGGGGCCGATAACTAAGCCGGCGGCTAAATACCCCAGCACCGAACCTAAACCGATACGTTTAAATAATGGCACCGCCACAACAGCCGCACCTAATAACGTGACAACGCGAATTAAATCACCCGCCCCCTGAGCTTCCATCTTGTTCTCCCGAAATAAATGTTATAGCGATGAATATTAAAAAAGCTGCTTATTTTAGCGTTTTTTTCGGACAAATTGTTGAGGAAATAGGCAAATTTTTTGATAGGTTTAGTCAATTTTTTAAAGAACTTATCTCATCCTTTCTTTTGGGAAAAAATAAAGCCCGTATCAAACGGGCTTTTACTTTTCTGAACATTGATTAACGCTGAATCAAATAACGTAATTTTGTGCCATCTTGTTCCACGCTTAATAAAGTATAACCGTGGTTTTTAGTGTCCACCGGAATGTTGTTGATGGATTGTGCGCAGTCGCTTAACAATTCCAACACTTCCCCTTCTTTGAGTTCAGGCATGCTTTCTAGCATAACAATAGCCGGATACGGACAAGGTTCGCCAACGGTGTCGATGGTGTAATCCGGAACGATGTCTTTAGGATCTTTGTCTAATTTGTGTACAACGGTAAATGCCATAATGTGTTTTCCTTCTGTGAAATAAAAATAACGTCAGATCAAACCGCACTTTTACGCCTGTGCGAGAGCGGCGATTTTGGCTTTTGCTTTGGCAAGAAAGCGTTTTTCCCACCAGACGACAGCGATTAAGCAGAGAATCAATAAACCGTAGTTCACCAATAATCCGCCTACCGGACCAAATTCTTTCAGTAAGTTCAGTTTTTCGTAGTCAAGCGCCAATGCCGGTGCCAAATCATCCCAAGCGTAGGCAAGATAAGTAGAGCCGATCACGTTGCCGATACCCACCCACATAAAATGCACTTGGCCTTCCATCGCACGGTACATCCAACCGGTTTCACAACCGCCGGCTAATACAATACCGAAACCGAACAATAAACCGCCGATAATCGCATTCGGGCCTGCCCACATGATTTTTGCCGGAACGCCTAATTGAATGTAGCTGAAGACGCCGATGGTGCCCGCAAGAATACCGAAAATGATCGCTTTTGCCATGTAAGCGCGACCGGTCACCCAAAGATCACGGAACGCGGAAGTGAAGCAGATTTGCGCACGTTCGATAAGTAAACCGAATGCTAAACCACACAACATGGCAAAACCGAGTTTGATGGATTGGGTCATGACATAAAGAGAGGCAATAAAGTAAGCGAAGAACACGACCATACCGATCCAAAAACGGCGTTGTGCTCTTCTCGGATCTGTTTCTTGTAATTTTGCGGCGCCTTTTTTCAATTCCAATTTCACGCGGAACATTGGTAATAAGGTGACTTTCACACCAACGTAAGTTCCAAGTGCGGTAGTAATGGTGAAAAACCACGCGTGCACGGAAAATTGTGGAATACCGGTAAATAACGAGGCAAGGTTACAGCCCATCGCCAAACGTGCGCCGAAGCCGGCAATGGCGCCGCCGATTAAGGCTTGTACAATGCGACGTTTATGTGGCTGGTTTCGCCATTTTACGTTGTTTGCCCACAAGGCTGCGGAGATACAACCGGCAAACATGCCTAAGATCATCACGCCATCGACACGGGTGAAAATCGTGCCTTGCATACCGATGATTTTGTAGTAGCTCCAATCGGACACATCAACGCCCAAGGCTTGTAATGCATGGCCACCCCAACGGGTAAATTCGCCGGTAACCGCCCAGTAGGTGCCGGTAACGCCGAAATAATAGGCCGAGATTAAACCGGCAGCGATAACGGCGATGACGGGATTCCAATATTTAATTAAATATTGTTGTTTGAACTGTTGTAAAACTTCGTTCATTTTTAATCCTATTAAAGTGAATGAAAGTATTACAAGGAAGGTATAACAATGAGAAAAGGCTCAAAAGAAAGGCTTTGTCATTTCCTATACACAAACTTGCGATATAAATGAAATTACAAATTAGATTTGCGGGCGCTAGTCTAAAGAATTGTTAATATTTCTGCAACAACATTTTGTGCAGAAAATTGGCAAAAGTGCGGTGGATTTTTCCTATGTTTTTACTTGGTCAGGTAGGCTTTTAGGGCCGGTAGAATGTCTTGCCCGTCACGGACACCTAAGTCATACATTGCCTGCACTTTGGCGATGTCCTTTTCAATACGGCGAATAGGCAGTGTGACAGAAGGGCGAATAACAAAAATCTCCCCTTGTTCGTTAAGACGAATAACATCTTCTACTGCTCGGTTATAGTCGGCATAGCGATTGGTCAGGCGTTCGACCAGTTTTGGGTAACAGCGATAAAAAGCCTTAAAAATTAGCGGATTGGTCGGCGTTTTGCGGTAATCCAATGGACGGGTGAGAATGACGATGATTTTGTCGTAGCCCAACTGTTGACAGAAACGTAACGGAATACTGTCTGCAATGCCGCCGTCTAAATATTTTTTGCCATCGATTTCCACCATTTTTGACACGAAAGGCATGGCGGAGGTGGCACGCAGGGTTTCCATTTGCTCAAAGGCATCGTGGATTTTCACATATTCTGCTTCTCCGCTTTCCACGTTGGTTAACACCGTGTAGAAGTCGATGCCGGAACGGGCGAATGCTGCTTGATCGAACACGTCCAATTCAAAAGGCAATTGATAGAAGGCAAAGTCTTTGTTGACGATATTGCCCGTGGTGAACAGGCTGTGCCAGCCCATGTAGCGTTTGTCATTGAGGTATTTTTTGTTGTAACGCAACACGCGGCCACGTTGTTTGGAAGGAAAATTCACACCGAACAATGCCCCGGCGGACACGCTGACAATGCCGTCAATGTGAATCTGTTCATCCAAGAAGACATCCAACACGCCGGCGGTGAACATCCCGCGCATGGCGCCGCCTTCCAATACCAATCCGACTTTCATCAGCTTAACTCATAAGGCAAGGGTTGCATGTCGAGCAAGGTTTGGTCGTTCGGCAAGCGGAATGCCTGACCGTCTTCCAACGGCGTATTTAACACGGCTTGCAACCACAAAATGCCGTGAAAATTGACCGCACTTGTGATGGTGCCGGTGGCTCGCCAATTGTCGCCAAGTGCCATTTCCAATGCCGAACCGATGTCCGGTAGACTTTCTGTTTGCGCGGCAAAAATAAAGAGAGCGCGTTTATTGGCGCCACGATATTTCGCACGTGCCACGGTTTCTTGCCCGATGTAGCAACCTTTTTGGAAAGAAATCGCTTGTTCGATACTTTGCAGGTTTAACGCTTGCGGAATAAATTCTAATTGGGTCGCTGCCGCTAAACCAGGCACGCCATCTTGAATATCCAATAAATCCCAAGCCTCCGCTTCAACAGTAGCTTCAAGGGCTAAGCGGGTCGGGTGGAGTAAAATCACGCGCGGTTGTTGTCCATTTACATCAATGCGAATTTGCGCAGAAAATTGACCGCACTTTTCGATGCCTTTTGTGCCGGCTGCGCCGAGAATTTGCCAATCTAGTGACGTAAACGTGACTTTGGAAAACACCGCATATTTTTTCAGTTGATCCAGTGCCGATGGCAATAATTCACTTTTTAACAGCATATAAAAGGTCTGTTCGTCTTGACGAATTAAACGGAACAGCGCGCTCATTTTGCCTTTCGGATCGCAATGGGCGGTAAGAGTGGATCCACCGGCTGCCAATTTGGTCACATCGCAAGTGAGTTGCCCCTGCAAATATTTTTCTGCTTCTGTGCCTTCAATTTGAATCAGCGAGTAGTGCGTTAACGGGCAAATAATGTCATCTTGTTGTGCCGTTAAAAGGGAATAGGCCATCGTACTTTCCTTAAAAAATATCAATCAATTACTCAAGATTTTGAATTTGTTCGCGCATTTGCTCAATTAACACTTTTAGCTCAATAGCGGAATTAGTCACATCAACATTGATGGACTTGGATGCCAAAGTATTGGATTCGCGGTTGAGCTCTTGCATCATGAAATCCAACTTGCGTCCTACTGCGCCGCCTTTGCGCAGAATGTTTTGCGTTTCTTTGACGTGTAATTGCAAACGATCCAATTCTTCGGCGACATCAATGCGTTGTGCCAACATAATCAGCTCTTGTTCTAAACGTTGTGGATCCGGTTGCAGTTGGACTTCTTCAAAGCGTTGCAACATGCGCTCGCGTTGCCATTGTAAAATCTCCGGCATTTTGGACCGCACTTTTTGCTGTTCTTCATTGATGGCTTCAAGGCGTTGTGTCAGTAACGTGTGGATTTTTTCCCCTTCGCGTTGGCGCATGGCGATAAACTCACTCACGACCTGCTCAAATGCCGCCAATAAATCCTGGCTGATTAAATCTACATCCTGTTCCGGTACTTCCACTACACCCGGGTAGCGTAATACATCGGTTAAATTGAGTTCACCTTCGCCTGCTTGCTGTTTTAGCCATTGTAAAGATTGCAATACTTGCGTGGCGAGTTCTTGGTTAATGTGTAATTCTGTGGCGGCTTGCTTTTTGTTATCAATACGCAGGGTACATTCGATTTTGCCACGAGTGAGTTTTTGACGCAGGGTTTCGCGTAAGGTGTTTTCTAAACTGCGGAATTGTTCCGGCAGGCGGAAAAAGGTTTCTAAATAACGTTGATTAACCGAACGGATTTCCCAAACTGCGTTTCCCCAGTCTTTTTTGATTTCTAAACTGGCGAATGCCGTCATGCTATAAATCATAATAATTCCTTCATTTTTAGGCGCTAAAATTTGCGCCCTATTGTACTGCCAAATTTCGTTTCTGTCAGTTTGCGTGCTAAAATGGCGCGATTTTTTATTGCTTAACGAGGAATTTTTCATGCGTCCGAATCAACGTGCCAACAACCAAACCCGCCCGATTAAAATCACCCGTCATTACACCAAACACGCGGAAGGTTCCGTGCTGGTGGAGTTTGGCGATACCAAAGTGTTGTGTACTGCCACCGTAGAAGACGGCGTGCCGCGCTTTTTAAAAGGACAGGGACAAGGTTGGGTGACGGCGGAATACGGCATGTTGCCACGTTCTACCCACAGCCGTATGCAACGTGAAGCGGCAAAAGGTAAGCAAGGCGGCCGTACCTTAGAAATTCAGCGTTTAATCGCTCGTTCACTGCGTGCCATGGTGGATTTGGAAGCCCTCGGCGAGCGTTGCGTAACATTGGATTGCGATGTAATCCAAGCAGATGGCGGCACTCGCACCGCCTCCATTACCGGCGCTTGTGTGGCGTTATGTGATGCATTGAATGGTTTAGTGGCAAACGGCACATTGAGCAAAAATCCGCTGAAAGGATTGGTGGCGGCGATCTCTGTCGGCATCGTAAACGGCGACGCGGTATGTGATTTGGAATACGTGGAAGATTCCGCTGCGGAAACGGACATGAACGTGGTGATGATGGAAGATGGCCGCATGATTGAAGTGCAAGGCACCGCAGAAGGCGAACCGTTCAGCCATGAGGAATTATTAACCTTATTAGATCTCGCCAAACAAGGCTGTGAGGTCATTTTCCAAACCCAACGTGCGGCATTGGCAGAATAAGGATAGGAAGATGGAAAACTATAAACAACAGTTTATTGAATTTGCCCTTGCCCGTCAGGTTTTAAAATTTGGTGAGTTCACCTTGAAATCCGGCCGTGTGAGCCCTTATTTCTTTAACGCCGGTTTGTTTAACCAAGGTGCCGATCTTGCCCGTTTAGGTGAATTTTATGCGGCAGCCTTACAAGATGCCGGTTTGAAGTACGACATGATTTTTGGCCCTGCGTATAAAGGCATTCCCATTGCCACCGCGGTATCCATTGCGTTATTCAACCGCTTTGATATCAATAAACCGGTGTGCTTTAACCGCAAAGAAACCAAAGATCACGGCGAGGGCGGCAATTTAATCGGTAGTCCGTTGCGCGGCAAGGTGTTGTTGGTGGATGATGTGATCACTGCCGGTACGGCAATTCGTGAATCCATGCAAATTATTCAAGCCAATGAAGCGCAATTAAGCGCCGTGTTAATTGCTTTGAATCGTCAAGAACGTGGCAATGGCGAGCTGTCTGCGATTCAAGAAGTCGAGCGCGATTACCAATGCAATGTGTTATCTATCATTGATTTTGCCGATTTGATGGCGTTCATTGAAACTCAACCGGAATACCAACAATATTTACCGGCAATGCGCGCTTATCGTGAGCAATACGGCATTAAATAAAGCGAAAGTGCGGTTGTTTTTCCACGCATTTTTCAATTGGTTGAGAAAATCCACCGCACTTTTTTGACCCTAACGGAGCGACAATGAATTTTATTGGGAAATTTTTAGGCGCCTTAATCGGCTTTCGATTGGGCGGTTTCTTTGGCATGTTGGCCGGTGTGTTTCTCGGTCATCTTGCGGATAAAAAACTGTATGAACTGGGCACAGTCAATTCTTCTTTCTTCAAAACGAAAACCACCCGTCAACTACTGTTTATGCAAACCACCTTTGCGGTGTTGGGGCATTTAAGCAAAGCTAAAGGGCGTGTGACGGAAAATGACATTCTATTAGCGACCCATTTAATGGATCAAATGCAACTGGACGATGCCGGTCGTCGTTTGGCACAAGAGGCATTTAATCGTGGCAAACAGACGGATTTCCCGATTCGTCAGGTGATTCGTGAATTTCGTCTTGGTTGCGGACAACGTGCGGATTTATTGCGGGCATTTTTATCCGTGCAAATTCAAGCCGCCTTTTCTGATGATCATTTACATGACAATGAAAAAGACGTGCTCTTTATTGTTGCCGAAGAACTGGGCTTATCCCGCGTTCAATTTGAGCAAATGTTGGCAATGGAAATGGCAGCTCGTCACTTTGCGCGCGGCGGTTTCTACCAACAAGGCGGTCACTACGAACAACATTCCGGCTACCAAGGCGGCTATCAACAGCAATCTCAATCCTCTTCCGGCCCGACCTTAAACGATGCTTATCAAGTGCTTGGCGTCAGCGCGACAGACGATCAGCCCACAGTGAAACGAGCCTATCGTCGTTTAATGAATGAAAATCATCCGGATAAACTAGTGGCAAAAGGGTTGCCACCGGAAATGATGGAAATGGCGAAAGAGAAAACCCAGCAAATTCAAGCTGCATACGACTTGATTTGCAAAGCCAAAGGTTGGAAATAACCTTTGCGCGTCATTTTAGCCCCGATGCAGGGCGTGCTTGATCCTCTCGTACGTCAATTATTAACGGAAGTGAACGATTACGATTTGTGCATTTCCGAATTTGTCCGTGTGGTGGATCAACGTCTCCCGCCGAAAGTTTTTTATCGCCTTTGCCCTGAATTGCACCAACAGGGCTGCACGCCAAGCGGTACGCCGGTACGTGTGCAACTGCTCGGACAACATCCTCAATGGCTGGCGGAAAATGCCGAACTTGCCATTCAATTAGGTTCCCACGGCGTTGATTTAAATTGTGGCTGTCCGTCCAAGACCGTCAACGGCAGCAACGGTGGCGCTTCTTTGTTAAAACAACCGGAACTTATTTACCAAGCCACCAAAGCCATTCGTCAAGCCGTCCCACCAGAACAGGTAGTGAGTGTTAAAGTGCGCTTAGGCTGGGATTCCACCGACTTTGCTTTTGACATTGCGGATGCGGTGCAACAGGGCGGCGCCACCGAAATTGCCATTCACGGCCGCACCAAAGCGGATGGTTATCGCGCTGATCGTATCAACTGGCAAAAAATTGGTGAAATCCGCCAAAAACTCCATATTCCAGTGATCGCCAACGGTGAAATTTGGCGTTGGGAAGATGGGCAACGATGCTTAGAAATAACCGGCTGTGAAGATTTAATGGTTGGTCGTGGGGCGCTTAATATGCCTAATTTAAGCCGTGTGCTAAAACATAACGATGCGCCCTTAAGCTGGGCTAAAATCCTGCCGATTTTGCGCAAATACGCCACATTAGAAAATTGTCACGACAGTGGTTTTTACCATGTGGCGCGCATTAAACAATGGTTGCAGTATTTAAAATGTGAATATGAAGAAGCCACCGCGTTGTTCGAGGTAGTGAAGCGATGCCATGATGGGGATGAATTAAGAGCGTTATTGGAAACGCATTTGAGATAGCGTTATGTTTGAAAAATAACTGAAAAATGCACCGCACTTTTTAACTCATACGCTCATGAATGGCGTTTTTATTTTGCTTAGCACGTAGCTTTAAAGCCAACACTTATTCCCCATAAAACAAGCCCGTGCCATATAAATAAACGTCAACCTCATCTCTCACATACAACTCAATTCCATGGTGTTCCTCTAACTCAATTTCGAAGCCATTTATTTCAAGCCGAATCGCCGTAATTTTGCCTTTGAATTCCACGTTTTTTACCACTGCGTTAAAAAGTGCGGTCGGATTTTGAGGTGTTTTTAACAGGCTGAATTGTTCCGGACGGAGAAGTAGCTTGCCGCTTTGTTGCCCTTGGCTTTTATCTATGACGGCAATATCACCTAATTGGCAATGTGCCGTTGAAGGTGAATTTAAGGTTGCCGGCAACACAATGCTTTCGCCGATAAAGGTGGCAGTGGAAAGGTGTTTTGGTGACCAATAAAGCGTACGCGGGTTGGCAATTTGTAAGATTTCTCCATTTTGCAACACAGCTATTTTATCGGCATAACGCAAAGCCTCGTCGCGATCATGAGTGACGAAAATGGCGGAAGTACCACTTTGGCGGAGTGCTTGCAACATATCATGACGGATTTGTTGGCGCAGATGTTCATCTAAGGCGCTAAAAGGTTCGTCTAATAAAATCAGTTCAGGATTTGGCGCAATGGCGCGTGCCAAGGCGACACGTTGTTGTTGCCCACCGGAAAGTTGGTGTGGGAAACGGTCGGCGAGCGCACAAATACCGGTGAGCGCCATCACTTCGTCAATGCGTTGTCGTTCTTCCGGGGAGCTGCCTTTGCCATCGCCCAACCCGTAAGCAATATTGCGATACACATTCAAGTGTGGAAATAACACGCCTTCTTGTACCACATAACCTAGCCGTCGCTGTTGTGGCGGAATATTGCAATTTGCGCCAAAAATCAACCGCGCTTTTAGGTAAATTTCACCGTTATCAGGTTGTTCAAAACCTGCAATAGCACGTAGCAAAGTCGTTTTGCCACAACCGGAAGCACCAAGTAAAAACAAGATTTCGCCACTGTGCAATTCAAGGGAAATATCACGTAGTACATGCGTCTGCCCGAAATGTTTATTGAGGCAGTGGATTTGGAGGAGAGGCGTTGTTTGCATAGAAGTTTTTGTTGTCATTATTTAAACGCATATTTTTTGAGTAAAAATACCGGAATGCCGGAAAACAACACGAGCATGATGGCATAAGGCGTGGCAGCGGCATATTGGGCATCACTGGTGTATTCCCAAACGGCGATGGATAAGGTTTTGATGTCGTTCGGGGTGAGTAATAAGGTGGCGGTGAGTTCTTTCATCAGGTTTAGAAACACCAACGCAAACGCAGCGGCAATGCCCGGCAACATGGCAGGGATGGTGAGCGTGCGGAAAATATAAAAATGACTACGTCCAAGGCTTTGCCCCACTTTTTCGACGTTGTCGGAGATTTGTTCCAAGGAGCTACGCAATGTGGTTTGCGCCATTGGCAAATACAACATGAAATAGGCGACCACCACCATGAGGAACGTTTGGTAGAAAGAATAAGCGTAGTTAATGGTGAAATACACCAATGACAATGCGATAACCAAACCCGGCACGGCGTGTAATAAATAAGGCAGGCGGTCAATCCACACGGTGAGGCGGTTGCGATAACGCACAGCACTCCAAACGAGTGGTAGCGCGCAAAGCACGGTGAGCCCCGCACCTAAACCTGAAACCAACAAAGAATTGCTGAAGGCTTCGAAAAAGGCGGAAAAATCCACCGCACTTTCAATGGACGTGCCTACGATCATCCAGTGAATCAACATGGTGAGCGGGACGCCGATGCTGAGGACAAAAATTGTGAGGAAAAAAATGACAGCCAAGAGTTGCTTGCCGGCCGTTAAATTTTTTACCGGATAAGGGCGAGTCACGCCTTTGCCGCTGTTGTACAGGGTTTGTTGTCCACGAAAGAAAATTTCGCCGAACACGATCAAGGCGCAAATCACCATTAACACTGCCGAAAGTAACGCCGCCGTATTGTTGTTAAAGGCCATTTCATATTCTTGGAAAATGGCGGTGGTGAAGGTTTGATAATTCAAAATCGACACCGCGCCGAATTCCACCAACATATGTAATGCGATTAATAAAACACTGCTGCCGATGGCAGGTTTTAACTGCGGAAATATGGCGTACCAAAAGGTGTTTCTACGACTCTTGCCGAGAGAAAGACTGACCTCCTCCAATGAGCGATCCAGCCGTTTTAAGGTAGCAGCAACAGGCAAATAGGCAAGCGGAAAGGAACTTAAGGTCATAATGCCGATCGTACCCCAAAAGCCCTCGACGCGAAAAGTGAGGCTAATCCAGGTGAAGCAACTGACAAAGGCGGGAATACAAAGCGGCAAGGTCATTGCTACTTGAAAAAAGGGCTTACCCCAAAAGCGATAGCGTTCTAACAAAAAGGCGCAAACCGTGCCGAGGATGATGGAAAATGTCGTCACACACACCATCAATAACAACGTGTTGCTCAACAGCTCCCACATACGCGGTCGCCAAAGCAACTCAATACTGCGCACCCAACCCACATCAACCGCCCGAACCACCACATAGAGAAACGGCATAATCAACGGCAAGCTGATCAGAATAATCAAGGCGGTCAGCCAAAACGGAGGGTTGCGGTTCAAGGGGGTGTCCTTTTTGGTATTGGATTAAAATTAATGGCACGCGTTGGAAGAGCTATATACTAAATTCCAGCTCTTATCTTTACCTGCTGAAAGCTATTGTTGCCACAAATTAGCTATATGAAAATCTCTTCATTTTTTTCAGAGCGTTATTATATCTTCCTTTCCGAAATTAAAATAACTAAAATTCTCATTAAGTAATTTTTTAGGGTGAATTATATAAATAAACTTAATGGATTGTGTCTTTTTATTACTAACGAAATGTGATTTCCGTTAAGGTATTTTCATAAGGAATAAAACAATGAGTGTTAATGATTTAATTGCAGAAGGTGTGAGTTTATTCAAAAGCAATAATTTTGATCAAGCAATTGTAAAATTCAATCAGGCTTTGAATGAGATTGAGGATAAAAGAGCCTTTCTTCAGGAACAAAATGATATTCAATTTTGGCTTGGTTGTTGTTATTTTGAGCAGGCACGGAAGGTTAGAGATATAACAGAGGCGAAGGGGTTATTTGCCCAAGCTATTGAGCACCACCAAGAGCAACTTAAACTTGCCAAACAGCTAA
>NZ_DBHLAR010000012.1:37137-108353 GCF_057314075.1 Aggregatibacter sp.
AACAATGCTCAATTTTGGCTTGGTCTTTGTTATTTAGAGCAGGCACGGAAGGTTAGAGATATAACAGAGGCGAAGGGGTTATTTGCCCAAGCTATTGAGCACCACCAAGAGCAACTTAAACTTGCCAAACAGCTAAATGATGAGCAAACAGGTATTCAACAGCAAAACAATGCTCAATTTTGGCTTGGTCTTTGTTATTTAGAGCAGGCACGGAAGGTTAAAGACATAACGGAAGCGAAGGATTTATTTACAAAAGCAGCTGAGCACAACCAAGAGCGACTCAAACTTACCGAACAGCTGAGTGATGAGCAAACACGAATTCAACAGCAAAACAATGCTCAATCTTGGATTGATCGTTGTCACAGAAATATTAGCTTTCTTGAAAAAAATTGGCCTTCTTATTGGGAGAAGAAAAAACAAGATATACGTAACGCGTTATTCTCAGATATGAGTAAACGTCTAGATAAGGAATTTGAGGACGCAGTTTCTACTATTCTAGCTGTTTTAAATATTCCTCCGATTGAACTGGGTTCAACTCCGCTTGCGCATTACACGTCTTCCACAGTGTGTAACAAATTGTTTGGTGTTGTGAATGAGAAAAATTCCAAGCCAATGCGAATAGGCAGTTCTTCCTATATGAACGATCCTTCTGAAGGAAAAGGGTTAATGGAGTTGTTAGCATTGCCAGATTTGGAGTTGGAAAATAAAACAGATTGTTCACCTCACAATGCTTTTTTTGCCTGTTTTTCTAGTCGGGTGAACGATTTAAATCAATTCCGTCTGTATGGCAAAGAAGATGGGGTGGAGGCTTCGGGATGTTGTTTGGTATTTAATAAAAACGGGAATTGGTTAAGAGAACCGGACATTTCAGCACCCTTCCGTGATCTTATAAAAAATCTGGACAAAAATTCAGCTGAATTTAAGGAGACGGATATTTCCAACGTGGAATATGAAAAACTACCACTTTATCAAGTTGCTTATATTGCATATAAAGATGAATACATTGCCGAAGAAAAATGTGAAATATGGCTTGATAATTTTAAATTTGGTATTTGTTTGAAGTCTGTAGATAAAAATAGTGAATGGCATAAATATCGTATCAAAAAACTTAAAGAGGCGTTACAACAACTCATTAAGTTTTTCAAGAAGAAGGCTAATGTTAATGATGAAAATAAAAACGCTTTGGAATATATTCGTTATCTGTTCAAAGACTTTGCTTTCCGCGATGAAGAAGAATTCCGTGTGCTAAAAATGGCAGAAATCGGCTCGGAAGAAATTGAATATTGCAAAACAACGAAATCTATTTATTTACCTTATGCCGATATCAGCAATGTAGTAGATGAAGTGATTTTAGGAACCAATTATGAGAAAACCAATAGCAGACGCAAAGCAGAAGTGTTCCAACACCAAATGAGACAAAAATGTCCATATGTTAAGGTTTCTCGTTCATCATTGCCGATTTATGCGAATCCTCCGATTAAGAAAGACTAAACTCAAAAAGTTTCCATCTTATTGGAAACTTTTTCTTGTTTAGCTATTTCGCTCGCAACAAAAAAGCCACCCGAAAAATGCGTTGAAAAACGACCGCACTTTTAGGTGGCTTTTTATATTTTTAACTGTACCCACGGTATTTCACGTTGAGAGATACTGTTGTGATACGATTATTTCAATCCCGCTTGCTCAATTAATTTATTGGCTTTTTCTTTGTCTTGCGCCGTTGTTGCGGTGACTTCAGGGGCTTCTAATTTTGCGTAAGGTTCCATGTTGAATGGGGAAACTACGTCAGCGCGCAATGGGTATTCTGCTCGAACAGCAACGAGGGCTTCTTGGCCTTTTTTGCTGGCTAAGAATTCGACGAACTTTTTCGCTTCTTCTTTATTTTTAGAGCCTTTCAACACTGCGGCACCGGAGTAGGTGACTAATGCACCCGGATCTTGGTGACGGATGAAGTATAAACGGGAGTTTAATTTATCTTCGCCTTTTTCTTTTGCTAAGGCATACCAATAATAGTTGTTAATCAACGCGGCCGGCACTTCGCCATTTTCAACGGCTTGTAATGCCACGCTGTTTTTCGCATAGAGTTTGCCATTTTCTTTCAAGCCTTTTAACCAGTCTAACGCCGCTTGTTCGCCTTTTAGTTTGGTGATAGCGACAACTTGTTCTAAGAATGCACCGGAAGTTGGCACATAACCGATTTTATCTTTCCATTTTGGGGTGGCGTAATCTAACACGGATTTTTCCATGTCTTTTTCGGAGAGTTTATTTTTGTCATAAACCACCACTCGGGAACGACCACTTAAGGCAATCCAGTCTTTTTTCGGTGCTACCGGAACGCCTTTGTATTGGGTCTGTTTAATGATGTCTGCAGAGAGTGGTTCGAGTAGATCTGCATCGGATAATCCAACAAAGGAGGCGACTTGTTCGGTATAGAATACATCAGCCGGGGTTTTGTCGCCTTCTTCTTTTAATTGACCGGCAAGCTGTTCGCTTTTAGCACTGTTTAAAGTGACTTTAATACCGGTTTCTTTGGTAAAAGCTTCTGAGACGGCTTTGGCCGCTTCTTTGTGTTGACCGTTATACACGGTGATGTCAGCAAAAGCGGTGCTAGAGAATGCCAATGCTGCGGTAAGTGTTGCTAGTTTTAATGCGTTAAGTTTCATAAATGCTCCTTTTAAAAGATGTTTATTCAAATAGATTTTGCCTAAATGGCAAATTTGAACGGTGTCTATTCTAGGGGGATATTTGCATAAATGCAAATTGTTCTCAATATTAAGATTTGGTGGTGAGAGTGAAAAGTGCGGTCGTTTTTTTCGTGAATTTTGGACTGAGAAAAGCGTAAAAAGAAAAACGGTCGTATTTAATACGACCGTTTTTTAATGATGTTACAGTTTTTCCACCAACTGTACTGCCGCACCGATATAGCTTGCCGGCGTGAGTTGTTGCAAGCGTGCTTTTTCTTCTGCCGGAATGTCTAATTTCTCAATAAAATCAAACATCGCTTTAGCATCGACGCGTTTGCCGCGGGTGAGTTCTTTCAGTTTTTCGTACGGTTTTTCAATGCCGTAACGACGCATCACGGTTTGAATTGGTTCGGCGAGCACTTCCCAGTTTTGATCCAATTCTTCACGTAAATGGGCTTCATTCACTTCTAATTTGCTGATGCCTTTTTGGGTCGCTGCATAGGCGATTAAGCAGTAGCCTAAACCTACGCCAAGGTTGCGCAACACGGTGGAATCCGTTAAATCGCGTTGCCAACGGGAAATCGGTAATTTACTGCCTAAGTGTGCCATCACGGCGTTTGCCAAACCAAGGTTGCCTTCGGAGTTCTCGAAGTCGATTGGGTTGACTTTGTGTGGCATGGTGGAAGAACCGATTTCACCAGCGATAGTACGTTGTTTGAAATGATTTAATGCGATGTAACCCCATAGGTCGCGGTCGAAGTCGATCACGATAGTGTTAAAACGCGCTACGCAATCGAACAATTCGGCGATGTAATCATGCGGTTCGATTTGAGTGGTGTACGGGTTCCATGTAATGCCCAAAGAGGTCACGAATTCTTCGCTGAAGGTATGCCAATCAATATTCGGGTAAGCGGATAAATGGGCATTATAGTTGCCCACAGCGCCGTTGATTTTACCCAGAATATCAATGTGTTGTAATTGTTTGTATTGGCGTCTTAAACGATACACCACGTTGGCCATTTCTTTGCCTACGGTAGTTGGCGATGCCGGTTGTCCGTGCGTGCGGGAAAGCAGTGGAATGGTTTTATATTGCTCGGCAAGTGCGGTGATTTTTTCGATTAAATTTTGCCACTCCGGCAGCAACACTTCTTCACGCGCGGTGTTTAGCATTAAGGCGTGGGAAAGGTTGTTGATGTCTTCGGAGGTGCAGGCAAAGTGAATAAATTCGCTGACTGCCGCCAATTCAGGTAAGGCTGCGCTTTTTTCTTTAAGGAAATATTCCACCGCTTTCACATCGTGGTTGGTCGTTCTTTCAATTTCTTTAATGCGCTCGGCATCTTCAATAGCAAAATTAGCGACAATTTGGTTAAGGTAATCGTTTGCTTCTTTTGACAAAGAAGGAACTTCGGTGATTTGTGCGGTTGCTGCCAATTTTTGTAACCAACGAACTTCCACCGTAACGCGGAATTTTAATAAACCGAATTCGCTGAAAATATGACGTAAACGGGCGGTTTTGTCTTGATAACGACCATCAATCGGGGAAAGTGCGGTTAGCGCGCTAAGTTGCATAGATGAAAGCTCCATATTAAAGAGAAGAGAGAATGTGTTGTGCCGTGGTGGCGATTTTGCGACGGAAAAACAGCAGTTGCCATTTGGTGCCGCCCACTTGTTGCCACAAAATAGCGGAACGGATGCCGGCTAATAACGCGGCGCGAATGCGATTTTGTGTGCCTAAATGCTGTAAATATTGAGTAACGCCGGTCACTTGAATTCGGCGACCTAACGGGCTGATAACGTCCACATAAATGCCGGCAAAATTAGACAGCATCTGTTCATCGAGTAAATGATAATGTTCCAGCTGTGTGGGTAAATATTGAATACGGCGCGCCAATTCTTGTTTGGCTTCCGGGGTTTTGTTGAGTTTTGCCGCCAATGCTAACAGACTGAGCCAATAACGACCTAGTTCCGGCTCGCTGCCGTTAAGCTGTTCGCAAAGTGTGGTTAACCCCAATTTCAGGTTGTTTAGCTCGCCGCCAAAAACATCTAATGCTGTATCCGGTGCGGTTTTTAGCAAACTGTTTAAACCGGTTTCTAATGCCGTTGAGTCCGCTTCGCCATTTAACGCCAGTTGTTGCACTAATTTTGCCGCTTGGCAGACACCGGCTAGGGCGAGTGTAATGTCGTAATAATTTGCCATTGAGGTTTTAGAATTGCATAAAATAGGTATGAAAAAGTGGGCGGTAATATAGCATTTTTCTGCTATATTTTAAAGGCAATCGGCAATGCCGACGAAATCAATAAGAAATGAAAAAGGAGAAAACGATGCGACGTATTTTTAAAACGTTGTTTTTTATGACCGCACTTTTGCCTCTAGGCACGTTGGCAAAAATCAGTGTGACCAATCCTACTATTTTTGCAACCCAACAGGCGGGTGAACCAACGGCTGTTTTTATGGAACTGCATAATGACGGTAATGAAGCCGTTAATCTTGCGATGGTGCAGAGCAGTCAGCCGGCAAATTTGGTTTTGCACGGCACACAAAACGGCAAAATGATCACCACGGATGGCATTGAAATTCCTGCCAAAGGCAACGTAAAACTGAAGCCGGGCGGTTTGCATATTATGGTGTTTGATTCTGCTACGGCTTTACAGGCAGGAGGATATTTTCCGCTGATGTTGCTGTTTGATAATGGTGAGAAAATTCAAGTTAAGGCAAATGTCGTGAAGTATTGATCATCGTGTTTTGTAAACAACACAAAAAAAGACCGCACTTTTATTGCGTTTTGTGGGCGCGGAAAGTGCGGTCTGTTTTTTAGCTATTTTTTAACTGTTTTTAACAGTGATTATTTTGTTGGGTAATCCCACCAAATATCAAATAATTCGCTAACTTCCACTTGTTGTAAGCCGTTTTGCGTTAACCAGTTTTTCACTAATTCTTGGTGAGACGCATCGCATTTACCGATTTTTTCTAAGCACACTAAACCTTCCCAGTGTAAGTAGCCGCTGCCTTCGTAAGCCAAACCGTTTTGTTGGATCACTTCGCTGATGAAACGGTCAACGGTGCTGTCGATTTGTTCTACGGAAGTGCCTTCAGCAAATTGCCATTGCACTAAAAAGCCTAATTCTTGGAATTCGGCAATATGCATTTTTTTGCGTTGTCTTTGGTTACGTTTAATAGCCATGATGATTTCCTTCTATTGAGGTGGATGAAATTAAGACTTGATGAAATACAGATCCCATACGCCGTGGCCAAGGCGGTGACCGCGTTGTTCAAATTTGGTCAACGGGCGAAAATCAGGGCGAGGGATGTAGTCGTTTGTGTCTGACGTATTGCGTAATTGCGGATATTGTTGCAACACGTCCAACATATGTTCCGCATAGTTTTGCCAGTCGGTTGCCATGTGAATGAAAGCACCTGCCTGCAATTTATTTAATAAACGGTCAATAAAGTGCGGTTGTACGATACGGCGTTTGTGATGTCTCGCTTTGTGCCACGGATCTGGGAAAAACAGTTGTAACCCACCGAGACTTTGGTCGGCAATGCTGTCTCGCAGAATTTCAGTGGCATCGTGGCAAATCACGCGTAAATTGGTAACGCCTTTTTCTACGGCATAAGCGATACAAGCACCTACACCCGGTGTATGCACTTCAATGCCTAAGTAATTTTTATCAGGATTTTGTGCAGCCATTTCCACAAGTGAACTGCCCATGCCGAAGCCAATTTCCAAAATGACCGGATTGTCGTTGCCGTAAATTGCATTGAAATCAAATGGCTGCGGTTGATAGTCTAAGCCGAGTGCCGCCCAGTTTTGGTTCATAGCGTTTTTTTGATAATCGCTTAAGCGTCCGGTGCGTAATACGAAGCTGCGCACTTTGCGTTTATAACGTCCGTCTTCGGTAAACTCGGCAGCCTCAACGGTTTTGCGTTTTTGGTCGGCAAAAGTCGGTTGAATGGAATGTTCTGATTGCGTTTCTAACATGTCTTCTTTGAAGTTAAAATGGTTGTCTGCGTAAAATTTTAGCGGCTGATTATAGGCTGTTTCCAATACATTAGCAATTTAGCCCGGTTAAACCCTAAGGGATTTCTTGAAGTTTGCTGAAGGTGCATTGTACTTTGTGATAAACTTTGCCGGTTTTTGTGTTATCAAGCGGTTGAAAAACAGCGAATATTTTACGCGCAATCGAATTAAGTTCAGTTGTTTACCTCTTTAGGTTGGCGGCAAAATTGACGTTCAAAAACGTTGTTTTTTGCGACCGCACTTTTATTGAATATATCAGGATTTATGCTCGCTCAATCATCTCCTCATGCGCCTTTTGCACATGCCGTACTGTCGTGGTATGCCAAGTTCGGGCGGAAAAATTTGCCGTGGCAACAAAATAAAACCTTGTATGGCGTTTGGTTGTCAGAAGTAATGCTGCAGCAAACGCAGGTGGCAACGGTCATTCCGTATTTTGAACGTTTTGTTAAAACGTTTCCTAATTTGACCGCACTTGCTGATGCGCCGTTAGATGAGGTGCTGCATTTGTGGACGGGCTTGGGTTATTACGCGCGGGCGCGAAATTTGCATAAAGCGGCGCAAATCATGCGTGATCAATATGGCGGCATATTTCCGATAGAATTTGAACAAGTCTGGGCATTGCCCGGTGTGGGGAGAAGTACGGCAGGAGCAGTGTTATCTTCTTGTTTGAATGCGCCTTATCCCATTCTGGACGGTAATGTGAAGCGGGTGTTATCCCGTTATTTTACCGTGGATGGTTGGCCGGGCGAGAAGAAAACGGAAGATCGTTTGTGGCAATTGACCGCGCAGGTGACCCCAACGGAACAGGTGGCGGATTTTAATCAGGCAATGATGGATCTTGGTGCAATGGTGTGTACGCGAACCAAGCCCAAATGCGATCTTTGTCCGCTAAAAAAGGACTGTCGAGCAAAGGCCGAACAAAATTGGCAGGCTTATCCCGGTAAAAAGCCGAAAAAAACGCTACCGGAACGAGAAAGTTATTTCTTGTTGTTAGAACAAAACGGCAAAATTGCCTTGGAACAACGGGAAAGCGCCGGTTTATGGGGCGGATTGTATTGTTTTCCGCAATTTACTGAAAAGCAGGCGTTATTAGCCTATTTAGCTGCAAACAGGATTAGGCAATATCAGGAGTGGCCGGCATTTCGCCATACATTTAGCCATTTTCATTTAGATATTTATCCAATTTATGCGCAAGTTGATGGTCTAATTGAGATAGAAGATGTGGATTGTTCCCCTTGGAAAAAAGTGCTGGAAAAAACGGAGGAATATCAATCAGACCTATTAAGTGCGGTCAAATGTTGGTATGATCCGCAGCATCCTGAACCTATCGGGTTGGCAACGCCCGTGAAGAATTTATTAACTCAATATGTAAGGAATCATTATGGCAAGAATGGTATTTTGTGAACGTTTAAAACAAGAAGCCGAAGGGTTGGATTTTCAGTTGTATCCGGGCGAATTGGGTAAACGTATTTTTGATTCTATTAGTAAACAAGCATGGGCAGAATGGATGAAAAAACAAACCATGTTGGTGAATGAGAAAAAATTAAACATGATGAATGCGGATCATCGTAAGTTATTGGAACAGGAAATGGTGGCCTTTCTTTTTGAAGGCAAAGATGTACATATTGAAGGTTACACACCCCCTGAAGCGAAATAAAAGATGAAGAAGTATTTAATTTTAGCCCTTATCCCTTTTTTATATGCTTGTGGTGGCGGTTCGCACCATCGAGGATTGGATTACGATGAAGCTTTTGCAAAAGATACCCGTGGCTTGGATATTTTAACCGGACAATTTGCCAATAATATCGATCGTATTTGGGGGGTGAATGAGCTATTAGTGGCGAGCCGTAAAGACTATGTAAAATATACGGATCGTTATTTCACCCGTAGCCATGTAAGTTTTGATGAGGGCTTGATTACTATCGAAACGCAGGCAGATTTGAACCGTTTACATAATGCTATTGTGCATACTTTATTGATGGGTTCTGATGCGAATGGTATCGATTTATTTGCCTCCGGCGATGTGCCGATTAGTTCCCGTCCCTTCTTGGTCGGGCAGGTGATCGATAATCGCGGTGGTTCTATTGCAGATCAGTTTACAGCAAGCAATTTTGCGACGTATTTAATTCAAAATAAACTGCAAACTCGTCGTTTATCAAATGGTAATCAAGTGCAATTTGTGGTAATTCCAATGATTGCTAACCACGTGGAAGTTCGGGCGCAAAAATATTTACCTATTGTGCGTAAAGTAGCACGTCATTATGGATTGGATGAAAGTTTAATTCTGGGCATTATGCAAACGGAATCGAGCTTTAACCCGTATGCGATAAGCTATGCTAACGCTATGGGCTTAATGCAAGTAGTGCCGCACACCGCAGGACGAGATGTGTTCCAAATGAAAGGCATGAGTGGTCAACCAAGTAAAAATTATTTATTTGATCCTGAGAAAAACATTGATGCCGGAGCGGCTTATTTATGGTTGTTACAAAATAAATACTTAGATGGTATTACGAACCCGACATCGAAACGCTTTGCCATGATTTCGGCGTATAACAGTGGTGCCGGTGCAGTATTGCGCGTATTTAACGATGATAAAGAGATGGCAATGATGAAAATTAACCAACTTTATCCGGAACAAGTGTATCGTATTTTGACTACTAGCCATCCATCCGCGCAGGCGCGAAATTATTTGGTGAAAGTCGATAAAGCGCAAAAGAACTATCGAGTTAGACGTTAATTGCAATCTTGTGTGAAATTTATTGCCCGTGTAATGAATATTAAGCGGGCTTTCTTCTTTGTATGAGAAGTAAAATTTTCTCGATAAATATAGCAGTTATGTACGTTTTGCTTGTTAAATGTGCAAACAAGTTAATTATTTCGTCTTTTTTAAAAATAGATGTTGACTTGAAATTGAAAAAAACGTTTAATACGCACCACTGATGAGTTGCCTCGATAGCTCAGTCGGTAGAGCAGGGGATTGAAAATCCCCGTGTCGGTGGTTCGATTCCGCCTCGAGGCACCACTATTCCTCCTTAGTTCAGTCGGTAGAACGGTGGACTGTTAATCCATATGTCGCAGGTTCGAGTCCCGCAGGAGGAGCCAAATTCTAGAAAGCCGCTAAGTAATTAGCGGCTTTTGTTTTTTCTGATTTTGTGTTTTGCAAAGCAAAAAATAACGCATAAATCGGAATCAAATTATGCGTTATTTTTATCTTTGGGATTGTGACCTAAAAAGCAGCGGATATCTGTACCATTCTTTTCTGAGCTAAGCTAGAAAGTGCGGTAGTTTTTCACTGTGTTTTTAGTTAGCGTATTGATTAATTGCTTGGGTGATTTCTTGGTCTTTATAAATAGACTGAACGATGTCATTAAAGGCTTCGCCTAACACTTTTTGGATCTCTGAATTTTTGGCAGAGAATGCACCGGAGTAATTCCGTGTTGTCCCGATATTTTTGGTGAATTGACCTTTAGCGCCTTGAACATGAATGGCCAACTTGATTTTACTATCGATATCGTAGCGTAAGTTTCCTTGATTGACTTTAGCAAAAAACTCTTGCACGTTTACGGTGACTGCTACATTCGCGTTATTTGCCGTGCCAATGCGAAATCCTTTACTGATAAGATTCTGTTGTTCAACTTGTTGGAATAGCTCGGTGACATTTGGTATAGCCGATAATTTTACAAGTTTCCCATCGGCAACATAACTGGAAATTTCAGGGGCTTGGCGCATATCGCGAGTGGTGACGTAAACAACAGCGGATTGGTTAACATTCATGCTCGCTTGTGGCGCAGCCGGTGTAAAACGTAAGGTGTTGGACTCACTTTGACAACCACTCAATAATGCACTTGAAAGTAAGACTGAGCCAAGTATTAAGGTTTTCATGTTGAATTTCATAATATCCTCATAAGTTTGATTAATTTGCGCTATTCTTACAAAGTTACAAGTAATTGTATAGTCTCCTCATTTAATAAATCCCTTAAGGAAGAAGTATGTCAAAACAACAAGCATTAGAACAACGATTATGCCAGGAATTTCAACCGCACTTTATTATGGTTGAAAACGAGAGTCATATGCATAGCTCCGGGCGTGGTGCGGATTCGCATTTTAAAATTGTATTGGTAAGTGACGCCTTTGAGGGGATTAGCAAAGTTGCTCGTCACCAAAAAATTTATCAATTACTCTCTCAAGACTTAAAAAATGGCATTCATGCTTTGGCATTGCATCTTTATACCAAGCAAGAATGGGATAAATTGGGGCGGCAGTTCCCAAAGTCACCTAATTGTGCAGGTGTAGGGCAATAAGTTCTCTACCTCTTTGTAATTACCTTATGAAATTAAAAATTGATTTTTGGCAAAGAATGTGAAGTTTTTCACAAAAATACATAAACAATCGGCTTTCAAAGTGGTAAGAACGTTATTATTTGGTTAAAATGAGCCAATTTTTTTAGCAAAAATTTAACGTTTTTAGGGGCAAATGTCCGTAAAATTGAAACAGAATTTGAGTTTTATTTTTATCGGTTGGAGAGCGATTATTTAGTCGTAGCGGCATCTTGTCGTTTTCTTCTTTAATCATTTCAACAACCATCACTCAAGACGAGGTAATAACCTCAGGGTTATTGCTGTATTTTTAATCTAACAAAAGTAGTGCAAACAATATGATTACGATTAAAAAAGGCTTGGATCTTCCTATTGCAGGAAAACCGGAGCAGGTAATCCATAACGGGAATACCGTTACTGAAGTTGCTTTGCTGGGTGAAGAGTATGTGGGAATGCGCCCTTCGATGAAGGTTCGCGAAGGTGATGTAGTGAAAAAAGGTCAGGTGCTTTTTGAAGACAAAAAGAATCCTGGTGTGATTTTCACCGCACCGGCGAGTGGCACGATCACCGCGATTCATCGTGGCGAGAAACGTGTATTACAGTCTGTAGTAATTAAAGTGGAAGGCAATGAAGCGCTTTCTTTCGATAAATACGAGACAGCTGAACTGAACACGTTAAGTGCGGAGCAAGTGCGTAAAAATTTACAGGAATCCGGTTTATGGACAGCGTTCCGTACCCGTCCATTCAGCAAAGTTCCGGCGATTGATAGCGTGCCTTCATCCATTTTCGTTAATGCGATGGACACCAATCCCCTCGCAGCAGATCCTGCGGTTATTATTGCTGCGTCCGAAAATGATTTCGTCAATGGCTTAACCGTGTTAAGTCGTTTACATGACGGCAACATTCACTTATGTAAAGCGCCGGATAATAAAATTCCGGCATCACATGCGAGTAATGTGATCGTAGATGAATTCGCCGGGCCACATCCGGCAGGGTTAAGTGGTACACATATCCATTTTATTGATCCGGTGGGCATCAATAAAATTGTTTGGTATATCAACTATCAAGATGTGATCGCTATCGGTAAATTATTTACCACTGGTGAGCTCAATGTAGAACGCGTGATTTCTCTTGCAGGACCACAAGTCAAATCGCCACGTTTAGTGCGTACAGTCATCGGGGCGAACCTCTCTCAATTAACCGCAGGTGAATTAAAAGACGGTAATAATCGCGTGATTTCCGGTTCAGTACTTTGCGGTCAAACGGCAAAAGGTGTGCATGATTATTTAGGTCGTTATGCATTACAAGTGTCTGTCATTGCAGAAGGTAATGAGAAAGAGTTCTTCGGTTGGATTACACCACAACCGAATAAATATTCGATTACCCGTACCGTGCTTGGTCACTTTGGCAAGAAATTATTTAACTTCACTACCGCAGAAAATGGTGGTGAACGTGCAATGGTACCAATCGGTAGCTATGAGCGCGTGATGCCGTTGGATATTTTACCGACATTATTATTACGCGATTTAATCGTGGGCGATACTGATGGCGCGCAAGCGTTGGGTTGTCTTGAATTAGATGAAGAAGACTTGGCATTATGTTCTTTCGTTTGCCCGGGCAAATATGAATACGGTTCAATCTTGCGTCAAGTATTAGATAAGATTGAGAAGGAAGGTTAAAAATGGGTTTAAAAAATCTTTTTGAAAAAATGGAACCCGCGTTTTTACCAGGCGGTAAATACAGCAAGCTTTATCCGATCTTTGAATCGATTTATACCTTGCTTTATACACCAGGTACGGTAACGCACAAAAACACACACGTTCGTGATGCGTTAGACTCAAAACGTATGATGATTACGGTTTTCCTTGCGTTGTTCCCTGCGATTTTCTATGGGATGTACAATGTGGGTAACCAAGCGATCCCTGCCTTAAATCAATTAGGCAATTTAGAACAATTAATTGCTAACGATTGGCACTATGCCCTTGCAAGTTCACTAGGTTTAGATTTAACCAATAATGCAACTTGGGGCTCGAAAATGGCATTAGGGGCGATCTTCTTCTTACCAATTTACTTAGTGGTATTCACGGTTTGTACAATTTGGGAATTATTGTTCTCCGTTGTGCGTGGTCACGAAGTGAATGAAGGGATGTTCGTTTCAACCATTCTTTTCGCCTTAATTGTTCCGCCAACATTGCCATTATGGCAAGCGGCACTCGGTATCACCTTTGGTATCGTTGTAGCAAAAGAAATCTTCGGTGGTGTAGGTCGTAACTTTATGAACCCTGCACTTGCTGGTCGTGCATTCTTGTTCTTTGCTTATCCGGCACAAATTTCCGGTGACTTAGTATGGACTGCGGCAGATGGTTTCTCAGGCGCTACCGCACTTTCACAATGGTCACAAGGTGGTCAAGCAGCATTGCAACATACGGTAACCGGTGAGCCAATTACTTGGATGGATGCCTTCATCGGTAATATTCCTGGCTCCATGGGTGAAGTTTCAACGCTTGCATTGTTAATCGGTGGTGCCGTCATTGTATTCACCCGTATTGCTTCTTGGCGCATTATGGCGGGTGTGATGATCGGTATGATTGGTACTGCAACCCTCTTTAACCTGATTGGTTCTGATTCTAACCCAATGTTCTCTATGCCTTGGCATTGGCACTTCGTATTAGGTGGTTTTGCTCTTGGTATGATCTTCATGGCAACTGACCCTGTTTCTGCTTCATTTACCAATACTGGTAAATGGTGGTACGGCGCGTTAATTGGTGTGATGGCAGTATTAATTCGTACAGTGAACCCAGCTTACCCGGAAGGTATGATGTTAGCGATCTTATTTGCAAACTTGTTTGCACCAATTTTCGATTACATCGTGGTTCAAGCAAATATCAAACGTCGGAGAGCAAGAACAAATGGCTAAATTTAATAAAGATAGCGTTGGCGGTACAGTTACCGTTGTTGTATTGCTAAGTTTGGTGTGTTCTATCGTGGTTTCCGGTGCCGCAGTTGCATTGAAATCAAAACAAGATGAACAAAAAGCACTTGACGTTCAACGTAATATTTTAACGGTTGCCGGCCTAATGCAAGAAGATAATGCTTCTGTCATTAAAGACACTTATAACAAGTTTATTGAACCTCGTTTAGTGGATTTGCAAAGCGGTGATTTTATTGAAGCATCAAAAGATGATGTGGAAAAATTTGATCCAAAAACAGCGGTAAAATCGACCGCACTTAGCCAAGCAATTCCAGCTGAGCAAGATAAAGCGGGTATTAAAGTGCGTGCGAATCAAGCGCGTGTTTACCTTGTAAAAGATGAACAAGGTCAGGTCAATCAAGTCATATTGCCGATGTACGGTCGCGGTTTATGGTCAACAATGTACGGTTTCGTTGCGGTTGCCCCAGATGCCAATACCATCAAAGGCATTACTTACTATGATCAAGGTGAAACCGCCGGTCTTGGTGGTGAAATCGCCAATCCGCGTTGGCAAGCACTTTTCGTAGATAAGAAACTGTTTGATGATAATCAACGTGTGGCTATTCGTGTTGCTAAAAATGCGTCTTCTAACAAAGAACACGGCGTTGATGCCTTATCAGGTGCAACCTTAACCTCAAATGGTGTGCAAGGTTCTTTTGATTATTGGTTTAGTCAAAATGGTTTTGGTCCATTCTTAGCAAAATTTAAAGCGGGGGCAAGATAATGGCTGATGCAAAAAGCAATTTAAAAGCACTTTTGCTTGATCCGATCGTAAAAAATAATCCGATTGCGCTGCAAATTTTGGGTATTTGTTCTGCATTAGCGGTAACAACTCAATTACAAACCGCTATCGTTATGGCAATTGCGGTAAGTTTAGTAACCGGTTTTTCCAGTATGTTTATTTCAATGATTCGCCATTACATTCCAAATAGTATTCGTATCATTGTACAACTGGCAATTATCGCTTCTTTGGTAATTTTGGTTGACCAAGTATTAAAAGCTTTTGCTTATGGTTTATCTAAACAGCTCTCGGTATTCGTGGGCTTGATTATTACCAACTGTATCGTGATGGGTCGTGCAGAAGCTTTTGCGATGAAATCCCGTCCGCTTGAGAGCTTTGTTGATGGTATCGGTAACGGTTTAGGTTACGGTGCAATTTTATTAATTGTTGCAACGTTACGCGAGTTAATTGGTTCTGGTCGTTTACTTGGTTTCCCAGTATTCCAAACCATTCAAGATGGTGGTTGGTATCAACCAAACGGCTTGTTCCTTCTTGCACCAAGTGCGTTCTTTATTATCGGCTTTATCATTTGGGGCTTAAGAACGTGGAAACCTGAGCAACAGGAGAAATAATCAATGGAACATTATATTAGCCTATTTGTGAAGGCGATCTTCATTGAAAATATGGCGCTTTCTTTCTTCTTAGGGATGTGTACTTTCCTTGCTGTATCGAAAAAAGTGTCAACGGCATTCGGCTTAGGGGTTGCAGTAACAGTTGTGCTTGGCATTTCTGTGCCGGCGAACCAATTTGTGTTTGAACATGTGTTAAAAGATGGTGCCTTGGTTGAAGGCGTAGATTTATCCTTCTTAAGTTTTATTACGTTTATCGGGATTATCGCGGGTATCGTTCAAATTCTTGAAATGACGCTCGATAAATTCTTCCCGGCTCTGTATAACGCATTGGGGATTTTCCTTCCGCTTATTGCTGTAAACTGTGCGATCTTCGGTGGTGTATCCTTTGCGATTCAACGTGAATATACCTTCGCAGAATCTGCCGTGTACGGTATTGGTGCTGGCTTGGGGTGGATGTTGGCAATCGTTGCGTTAGCCGGTTTAACTGAGAAAATGAAATATGCGGATGTTCCGGCCGGTTTGAAAGGTTTAGGGATTACCTTTATCTCAGCGGGCTTAATGGCTCTTGGCTTTATGTCATTTTCCGGTATTCAGTTATAAGGAGGGCGTAAATGAGCGAAACAACAATTCTTGTACTCGGTGTTGCAGCCTTTACTGCTATCGTTTTAGTGCTTGTCGCCATCATTCTATTTGCCAAATCTAAATTGGTCGATTCAGGCGACATTACTATTCAAATTAATAATGATCCAAATAAAGCCATTACGTTACCGGCAGGCGGAAAATTACTCGGTGCACTTGCCAGCAAAGGTATTTTCGTGTCTTCTGCCTGTGGTGGTGGCGGTTCCTGTGGTCAATGTGTGGTAAAAGTGAAAAGCGGTGGCGGTGAAATTTTACCGACAGAGTTATCTCACATTACCAAACGTGAGGCGAAAGAAGGCTATCGTCTTTCTTGCCAGGTGAACGTAAAAGGCAACATGGATATCGAATTACCGGAAGAGATTTTCGGTGTGAAAAAATGGGAATGTACCGTTATCTCTAACGATAACAAAGCCACCTTTATCAAAGAGCTGAAATTAGCGATTCCTGAGGGGGAAGAGGTACCATTCCGTGCCGGTGGTTATATCCAAATCGAAGCTGATCCACATACGGTTTACTATAAAGATTTCGATATTCCGAAAGAATACCATGAGGACTGGGATAAATATGACTTGTGGCGTTATGTGTCCAAAGTCGATGAGCATATTATCCGTGCTTACTCCATGGCATCTTATCCGGAAGAAAAAGGCATTATTATGCTGAACGTGCGTATTGCAACGCCTCCGCCACGTCAACCGGATGCGCCTCCGGGACAAATGTCTTCTTACATTTGGTCATTAAAACCGGGTGATAAAGTGACGATTTCCGGTCCGTTTGGTGAATTCTTCGCGAAAGAAACCGACAACGAAATGGTCTTTATTGGTGGTGGTGCAGGTATGGCGCCAATGCGTTCCCATATCTTTGACCAATTAAAACGTTTGCATTCTAAACGTAAAATGTCTTTCTGGTATGGTGCACGTTCTAAACGTGAAATCTTCTATCAAGAAGACTTTGACCAATTACAAGCTGAAAACGATAACTTCGTATGGCATGTAGCGCTTTCAGATGCATTACCGGAAGACAATTGGACAGGTTACACCGGCTTTATTCACAATGTGCTTTATGAAAACTATCTGAAAAATCATGAAGCACCTGAAGATTGTGAATACTACATGTGCGGACCTCCGGTGATGAATGCGGCGGTAATCAAAATGTTGAAAGACCTCGGTGTTGAAGACGAAAACATCTTATTAGATGACTTCGGTGGTTAATTCCTTTTAGGTTACACCATAAATTGACCGCACTTAAGACGAAAGTGCGGTCAATTTTTACGGTGTTTTCCACCTTGATTTATCACACGCAAATCAATTTCAACAGTTGATTTGCGTGTGATCCATTTAATGTTAGGAAAGTATTGTGCAAATCTCTCATTTACTCGTTCGAGGGCTGACCTGTATCGCCATTGCATTCACGTTAAGTGCTTGTGATCAGAAAACAACCTCGCAACAAGCTGAAACTCAGCAAGCGTTGGTAGCTAAAAATGAACTTGTTTCCCTTAGTGGTAAAACGATGGGAACCACTTACCATATTAAATATTCTGCCAACAATGAGGTTTCTATCACGTCAAAACAAGTGCATGAACAGATTGAATCGATTCTGAAAGCGGTGAACGCCAAAATGTCCACTTACATCCAGGATTCTGAAATCAGTCGTTTTAATCAAAATACACAGACGAATACACCGATTGAAATCTCGGCAGATTTTGCACTTGTGGTTAAAGAGGCAATACGTTTAAATCAAGTGACCCAAGGGGCGTTGGATGTGACTGTTGGGCCAGTCGTTAATCTTTGGGGCTTTGGGCCGGAAAAACGCGTGGAAAAACAGCCAACACAAGCACAAATTAACGAACGACAAGCTTCGGTGGGGATTGATAAGCTATCACTCACTGAAGAGAGTGGTAAGTTTTTTCTCGCAAAAGCCGTGCCACAGCTTTATGTAGATCTTTCTTCTATTGCTAAAGGTTTCGGTGTGGATCAGGTGGCAGATTATTTAGAAAGTATTCACGTACAAAACTACATGGTGGAAATTGGTGGCGAAATTCGTGCTAAAGGCAAAAATGCCGAAAATAAACTGTGGCAGATTGCAATTGAACGACCAACCTTTGACGGTAAGCAAGCAGCCCAACAGATTATCGGTTTAAATAATATGGCGATGGCAACATCAGGTGATTACCGTAATTATTTTGAACAAGACGGTGTGCGTTTTTCCCACGAAATTGATCCGAAAACAGGCTACCCGATTCAACATGCATTAGCCTCAATTACCGTATTAGCGCCAAGCTCTATGACGGCTGACGGCCTTTCCACCGGTTTATTTGTATTAGGCGAGGAAAAAGCCTTAGCTGTGGCTGAACTGGAAAATTTGCCGATTTTTATGATCATTAAAGACGGCAAAGGTTATCGTACGGAAATGTCTTCTGCATTTAAGCAATTCTTGGCTCAGTAAAAAACAGAGTGAGAAAGGACCGCACTTTGAGTGATAAAGTGCGGTAGATATTTATATTATTTATGGAGAGATTATGAAATTATTCTTAGTGACCTTCGGGATTTTCATCCTGATTATTTTGGCTATGGCATTGGGCTATATTGTGAAACGCCAAGCGCTGAAAGGCAGTTGTGGCGGTTTATCGTCTTTAGGTATTGCCAAAGCCTGCGATTGCGATAAACCTTGCGACACTTTGCAGTCTAAATTAGATGCCGGCGATGAAAATGCCAAGGCAGAATATGAACAAAAATTTGCGCAAAAAGAGAAAGTTCAATTTTACGAAGTGAAGTAGTTCTATTTAACGTTGTGATGAGAGAACAGTATGCCCTATGTCAATATTAAAGTGACCGGTGGTGCAGAAGCGCCGACAGCTAAACAAAAAGCAGAGTTAATTGAAGGTGTCACCTATTTATTACAGAAAGTGTTGAACAAAAATCCTGAAACGACAGTAGTGATTATTGATGAGGTCGATATGGACAACTGGGGGATTGGAGGGAAAACGGTGACTTCTCGACGTACAATGAAGTGATCATGCCGCAATCTGTATGAAAGTGCCCGAAATTGTCGGGCATTTTTACTCTTACTTGATTTGCGGTAGAATACACGATTATTTATTTAGTGGAACGTTCATTATTAAACTATGAAATCACAAACCTACGAAAAACATTTCCCGAAACTCTCCGCTGAACAACTTGCCCAAAATGCCACGAAAAAAGTGATTTGTGGCATGTCAGGTGGGGTAGATTCCTCCGTGTCTGCTTTTATTCTTCAACAACAAGGCTACCAAGTGGAAGGCTTGTTTATGAAGAATTGGGAAGAGGATGACGACACCGATTATTGTACCGCTGCAGCAGACTTGGCAGATGCTCAGGCGGTGTGTGATAAGCTCGGGATTAAGCTGCATAAAATCAATTTTGCGGCGGAATATTGGGATAATGTGTTTGAGCATTTCCTTAGCGAATACAAGGCTGGTCGTACTCCGAATCCGGATATTCTGTGTAACAAAGAAATTAAATTTAAAGCTTTCTTGGAATATGCAGCGGAAGATTTGGGCGCTAACTATATTGCTACCGGCCATTATGTACGTCGTCGTGGTTCGGATAATCAAGCGGAGCTATTACGCGGTTTGGATGCCAACAAAGATCAGAGCTATTTTTTATATACATTGAGTAGTAAGCAAGTGGGACAAAGTCTGTTTCCTGTTGGCGACATTGAAAAACCGATTGTACGTGCGATTGCCGAAGATTTAGGTTTGATCACGGCGAAGAAAAAAGATTCTACCGGCATTTGTTTTATTGGTGAGCGTAAATTTAAAGATTTCTTAGCCCGTTACTTGCCGGCGCAACCGGGCAATATTCGCACGGTAGAGGGCGACATTATTGGTCGCCACGATGGTTTGATGTATCACACCTTGGGGCAACGCAAAGGCTTGGGCATTGGTGGCGTAAAAGGGGCTGGTGAAGAAGCGTGGTATGTGGTAGAAAAAGATCTGGTCAATAATGAGTTAATTGTGGCGCAAGGACATGATCACTCAGCATTACTTTCTACCGGCTTAATCGCGCAACAATTGCATTGGGTCGATCGTCAAGCGATTTGTGAACCGTTGCGTTGTACGGTGAAAACCCGTTATCGCCAAACGGATGTGCCTTGTATTATTGAACCTATTGATGACGAAAGCATTAAAGTCATTTTTGATGAACCGCAAATTGCGGTCACGCCGGGACAATCTGCCGTGTTCTATTTGAATGAAGTTTGTCTTGGCGGCGGCATTATTGAACAGCAATTAAAATAATAAGATTAGAATTAAAGTGCGGTCAGAAAAACATTTGTTTTTTTCCACCGCACTTTTTTTAGTTACTTTACCTAGCGGATCTTCTATGCGACACATTTTATTAGGATGCCTTTTAACCCTGTTTTCCACCGTACTTTTTGCTATTCCAAAAAACGATTTAGCCTTATTAAATCTAAAGGGCCCGATTAAAAAATGGGAAAGGAAATTGATTGAACGTGATAGGTCTAGGGTTTATGAACATGAGATTACCTATTTTAATCCGCAGGGATCTAAAACCAAACAAGAAATTTTAGGGAGTTTTACACAGGTATTACACTTTATTTATGATGAACAAGGGCGCTTGGTCAAATCTTTTGAGGAAGGAGACAATGTTTTTACCGAATATCATTACCGTAATAATCCGGATGACACGTTAACAGTTATTCAGACATTGAAAATGGAAGGTTCCCCAAAACGGATCATATCTGAAAACACCTATGACAAAAATGGGTTATTACTCGTTGAAAAAACAGAAGATGAGTCTTGTGAAGAAGGTTGCGAAAAACTTGAAAATGGGATGAATAAATATAGCCATCATTATGATGAGCATGGAAATATTCTGGAAACTCGAAATGAGATTTTTGGTGGCGAACCTTTTAAATATGTCAACAAATATGTTGATGGTAAATTAGTTGAACAAACGCAATTTGCATATGGTGGGCGAGAAGTGACGACTTTTGATACCAATGGAAATAAAATCAAATTTGAAGATTTTCCACCTTATGGATTTGGTGATGGTAGCGTATCTTCCGTAAAAATCTGGAAAAACACGTTGGATAACTATGGTAATGTGGTGAGAATTGAAGAGTTTGATAATCGTAATAATCCTAGCAGTACTATTGTTGAAAATTCATACGAATATTATTAGCTTAAAGTGCGGTCTAAAATTCATATGTTTTTTAGACCGCACTTGCCAATAATAAAGCCACCTATTTCGGTGGCTTTATTTTTCATTAAAAGATTAATTTTTGACAAAATCGCTAAAAGTAAGCTCGTACTCATCACCGTCCCGACTGTAGGAAATAAAGCGCGGGAATTTTTCCCCTTCATGTTTTTTCACCACAATATCTTTGCCACCGGTTTTAAATTGATAGGTGATTTCAGTTACCTCTTGTTTGTTGTATTTCACTTGTTTTTTCGTTGTATTTAGCACTACGTTTTCCATTGGATAAAGTTTTTTACCATTGGTGATCTGGAAGCTATTTGGCAACTTATCGTAATAGCTTAGCTGGAAGGCTACGGTAAATAAATCATAGGTTGGTAAGGTTAACTCTTCAGTTTGGAGTCCATTTTTTATTTTGCCGTATTCAATTTTTCGATTGGCAATTTTTGCTTCGGCATAAGGTTTCTCATTACGGGTGTCTTTGTAGCTAAACATGTTAAAAACGTTGCTACTTTGCGCACCTTTAGAGATAAACTGAATCTTGTACAAAGGTATATTGATGTTCGCTTTGATCGTATATTCAAAGCCATCAGAGTGAAAATGTACATAAGCAGGCATGAGATAATTAGAGCTGTATTTGATATTTAAATCTGTTGCTTCGGTAGCTTGGATGCTAGGAATATAAAGTAATGTGGCAAGTAAAAATAGTTTGAGTAATTTCATGTGATTCCTTTTATCTCGTTCAATTGTTGTGCAACTTAGAGCGGGCGTTAAAGCATAAGTTCCCGTTGAAAGTGCGGTGCTTTTTGGACGCGTTTTGATAAAGTGGTTAGCGTTTTCCAGAAGGCGGATGAATTCTCCTTAAAATCGAATAAAAAAGAAAGTAATGTTTAAATATTTGATCAAGATAACAGTTTTTAGGTAGGAATTTTCATAAAATAGAATCAGTTTCCATTTTTAACACAAAGAGGTGATCTATGACTGACTTAAGTAAAGTAATTAAAGAACTTGAAGCGATTGGTATTCATGATATTAAAGAGGTTGTTTATAACCCAAGTTATGAACGATTATTTGAAGAAGAAACCAAACCGGGCTTAGAGGGTTTTGAAAAGGGTACGTTGACCACAACCGGCGCGGTGGCTGTGGATACCGGCATCTTTACCGGTCGCTCACCTAAAGATAAATATATTGTGTTGGATAACACCACAAAAGACACTGTTTGGTGGAATTCTGATGCAGCGAAAAACGATAACAAACCAATGACCCAAGAAACTTGGGCGAGCTTGAAAGGTCTTGTGACAAAACAACTTTCCGGTAAACGTCTCTTTGTGGTTGATGGTTTCTGTGGTGCTAGCGAACAAGACCGCATTGCGGTACGTATAGTGACTGAAGTAGCATGGCAAGCCCATTTCGTGAAAAACATGTTTATCCGTCCGACAGAAGCTGAATTGAAAGATTTCAAACCCGGTTTCGTGGTGATGAACGGTTCTAAATGCACCAACCCGAACTGGAAAGAACAAGGTTTGAACTCTGAGAACTTCGTTGCCTTCAACTTGACTGAACGTGTTCAATTAATCGGTGGCACTTGGTACGGTGGTGAAATGAAGAAAGGGATGTTCTCTATGATGAACTACTTCCTACCGCTTAAAGGCGTGGGTGCAATGCACTGTTCCGCTAACGTGGGTAAAGATGGCGATGTAGCAATCTTCTTCGGCTTATCCGGTACGGGTAAAACAACCCTTTCTACCGATCCGAAACGTGAATTAATCGGCGACGATGAACACGGTTGGGATGATGTAGGTATCTTCAACTTTGAAGGTGGTTGCTACGCGAAAACTATTCACCTTTCTGAAGAAAACGAACCGGACATTTATCGCGCAATCCGTCGTGATGCATTATTAGAAAACGTTGTTGTACGTGCAGATGGTTCCGTTGACTTTGATGACGGTTCCAAAACAGAAAACACGCGTGTGTCTTATCCGATTTATCACATCGATAACATCGTTAAACCGGTTTCCCGTGCAGGCCACGCAACGAAAGTCATTTTCTTAACTGCAGACGCATTCGGCGTATTGCCACCGGTTTCTAAATTAACACCGGAACAAACTAAGTACTACTTCTTATCAGGCTTTACTGCAAAATTAGCGGGTACAGAACGTGGTATCACTGAACCAACCCCAACTTTCTCAGCTTGTTTTGGTGCGGCGTTCTTAACTTTACACCCAACTCAATATGCGGAAGTATTAGTTAAACGTATGCAAGCGGTAGGTGCAGAAGCTTACTTGGTGAACACCGGTTGGAACGGTACAGGTAAACGTATCTCCATTAAAGATACCCGTGGAATTATCGATGCTATCTTAGACGGTTCTATCGAAAAAGCCCAAATGAGCGAATTACCAATCTTCAATTTGGCAATTCCTAACGCTTTACCAGGTGTTGACCCGGCTATCTTAGATCCGCGTGACACTTACGCAGACAAAGCACAATGGGAAGCAAAAGCGAAAGATCTTGCCGGTCGTTTCGTGAAGAACTTCGAAAAATATGCAACAAATGCTGAAGGTAAAGCATTAATTGCTGCAGGTCCTAAAGCGTAGTCGGACGAAAGAATAAAAATCCCCGCTGATGATAGCGGGGATTTTTTATGGGAGAAAAAAATCAATTAATGAATTGATAAGGATAAGCCTAATGTCTGCAAGAAACGATGTTCTAATGCCAAATCGTTTTTCACTAGTGGGTTATTTTTTAGATAATCCGTTTCAAATGTTAAGTACCAATCTACCAAAGTGCGGTCGATTTTTAATATGATTTTTTGAGGTTTTTCTGTCGCTTGACGGGCTCGATTGAGGATAATTGCTAAGCGTAAAATGCGAATTAATGCCAGTACATCTTGCTCGTGATAACGAGAAAATTTAAACATTTCCGGTAATTTGAAATTTCCCAAGTGATAACGTACTAAGGTTGATAGTAAACGATGTTGTTCGTTGTCATAACCCGGCAATTCAGTATTGTATAAAATATAAGCAGAGTGTTTTTGTAGATTTCTGTGATTGATGACAATGCCTACTTCATGTAAACGCGCAGCCCACAAGAGAACGTCTTTTATTTCATCAACCATTTCTCGGTTTTGCCAATGTTGGTATTGCTCAAATAGTAACGATGCACTTTGATATACCCGTTCGCCCTGTGCCTGGTCAATATTAAATTGTTCCATCAGACCAAGTGCGGTGCGTTCACGAATATTATTGACTTGGAAGTTTTGCTCTAAACTATACATTACCCCTTCTCGCAGTGCGCCATCGGAATAACGCATTTTCTCAATGTGAAAGTTTTCAAAAACTGCACTTAAGATAGCCAGGCCCGGCACAAAAACATCTGTACGCTCATAGTTTAATCCGCTAAGTTGGATTTGATCAAAGTGGCTAAATTGCAGGGTTTGTTGAATGAGTTGATTTAATCGTTCAGCAGTAATAGTGCCATTCGGATCAATGTTTTCACAAATAACCTGATGGACAGTTTTAATCGTACCGGACGAGCCAAGTACTGATTGCCAACCCAAATTTTGGTATTCCCAAGCGAGATCTTCAATTTTGTTTAAAGCGCTTTGCTTTGCTCGGCGAAAGTTTTCTTCACTGATTTGACCGTGAGGAAAAAATTGTTTTGCAAAACTCACACAGCCCATGTGGCGGCTTTCGTAAATTAATGGGGTAAAGTTATCGCCGATGATCATTTCTGTTGAACCACCACCGATATCGATAACAAATTTCCGACCAATTTCAGGTTGCGTGTGGCAAACGCCTGCGTAGATGGTTTTTGCTTCCGTTTTGCCACTGATAATATGAATAGGGTAAGGGAAGACTTTTGCCGCTTGGCGTAGAAATTCCTCATTGTTCACAGCACGGCGTAAGGTATATGTGCCTACGACATTGACGTTTTCAGCAGGAAAACCCTGTAAGCGTTCTGCAAATAATGCTAAGCAGTTGACACCACGTTCAATCGCGGCTGGACTTAGCACTTGGTTCTCATCTAGCCCCTCGGCAAGCTGTACTTTTTGCTTAAGGCGGGAAAGCACTTGTAGTGTGCCATTTACGATGCGGGCAATAATCATGTGAAAGCTATTGGAGCCGAGATCAATGGCAGCAATTTCACGCACCTTGCCACGTTGCGCATGAAGTTCATTGGCTTTACTGAGTAAATTTTCGTTATTCATAGATTAAAATTCAAACTGGTAGAGTAAATCAAAGGCTTGATTAACGCCTGACACTGATTGTACATAAAGTTGTGGTAACAAGCGATAACGCAAGGTAACTTCAGCTAAGCCATCGAATAAACCCACCCCGTATTTGACTTGTAAACGTGGTGTGATATTGCCGCTTACTACCACTTTAGAACTGTCGCCGACACCTTGTGTGCCGAGATTCAGATCTTTAATTCCGAAGGCTTTTCCAATGCCGCCTACAACATTCCCGGTTTTAGCTAACCCCATACCTAATAGGGCCGCACCCACAGAACCACTTGAAGATGCATCGCCACTGTTTTCTAAAGAACGTCCGGTGAGAATGTAGGCTAAAGCCTGATCCTGTGGCATACCGGGTTCGGAGAAAACAGTAATGCTTGGTGAGCCGGCTAATCCAGTGACTTTCACGCCGGCAGTGACGCTATTGTCTTCCATCGCTTCTGGATTGCGAATGGCTTCAATATTTAAGAAGGGTTGGGAAGGCTGTCCGACAAAACTGATTAACCCTTTGCGAATAATCAAATCTTGCCCAAAGGAGGCGTAACGCCCATTTTTAAGATTAACTTCGCCGTATAAACCCAGGTTTCCCTTTTCTTGTCGTACGCTAAGTAAGCCATGCAAATAGGTTTTGAGTCCATAAGCCTTTAGACTGACATCATCTCCAATATGAATCTTCAGATTAGATTTTACCGCCATGCCGCTTCGTGTTTCTGCCGGAATATTTTTTGGCAATGTTCTTTTTGTCTTACCGTCTAAAATAACTTCGTCAGCACTGACTTCAATGGCGCTATCCGGCAAGCTTTCAATTGCGATTCGTGCTTTGGGAATCTCAATATTTCCGGATAATTCTAAGAGTTTTGGCGAGGCACTGATTTCAATATTTGGACTCATCGTTAATTTTGCCATTGATGGGATGTCCACTTTAAATTTCTCCGCTTGCGCGTTCAAGCGGGTGCGCCATTCATTGATATTCTTCCAATGGGCTTCACCGCTGAGATTTAAACGACTGTCATCTGTTTGTACAAACCCTTTTAGCGTGGAGTTGGTACCGGCAAAATGTAACGCTAATTCGCTATTTTTAATATCGAAAGGTAATGCCCGAATTTGAGCATTCAGTTGTTTAAGTTGAATATCGCCGTTCAGCGTTGGTGCGTTTAGGTTTCCACCTAATGTGAGATTAGCTTTGAGTTCCCCACTGACTTTTTCATCGTTTGCTAAAAGTTGGTTAACAATTGCAGGATTAAGATGAGGAATTGTAAAAGTGCCGCTCAGTTTACGAGTGTTAACAATATCCTGTAATTTTAAATCGACATTGATTTTGCCTTGTTCCTGAACATGAACTTCTGTTTTCAAGGCAAGATCGTTATTTGCTAAGTTGGCATTTAGCGTGACTTTGGGCATATCTAACTTAAAAGTACGGTAGTCTAATTTTTTTGCTATAGATAAGGCATTGCCGCTGATTTGTATTTCAGCAGATAGTGGTGCCTGTGTTGACCAGGCTACTTTTCCTTTACTATTTAGCTGCCCTTTTAAGATATCGTCTTCAAGTATTTTATTGATAAATGCTAAATCAAAGCGTTTGATTTCAAAAGGTATTTCACCGTTAGTGCCGACATTAAAGGTTTGCGGAAAACAAAGATCTATGTTGCTGTGCATCCAGCAATGGGCCGCAATGGTGCTTTGGGTGCTTTTATTGTCGTATGTGACAGCCACGCTTTTGTTTGTTTGTATGTGGCCAAACTCCGTTTTTAGCATAAGTTGGCTAATCGTGCCTTGCCATTGTTGTAAAGTGCGGTCGAAATTTCCGATGATATTCATGTTGGCAGCAATGGGATTTCCCTCTGAAATCAACTGCAAACTGTGTTTTTGTTCTTCTCCTGAAGCAGAGAGCTGAAGGCTATTCACCTTGATGTCATTGTAATGAAAGCCATTAAGATGGGCATTAAGTTGACCTTGAATGCGTTGTTCCGTATTCAGCTGCCCCTTAATGCTGGCTTGGGTAAGTCCTATGTCGCGGAAATGAAACTGTTTTGCGGTTAAATCCACGACAAGATTTGGGTGCATAATGTTGCCGGTTAAGGCGCCCTTGCCATTAACTGAGGCGGATAAACCGGTCAATAAACCGCTTAAATTCGGTGCATTAATATCAAGAGTAAAATCGGAGACGGAACCAAGGTTGCCTTGTGCGTTGATTTTGTTGTCGCCGTAAGTGAACGTGAGCTGTGGTACATTAAGTAATGGCTGTTCTGCCATATGTAAATTGCCGGTTAGGCTCAACGGGCGATGCGACAGTGAGCCTTGCAGATCGATGTCTGAAACCGAAATTTGTTGCTTGTCTTGAGTGATTTTTCCTTGTGAATTTAAGCTGCCGGAAATGATTGCCGGAAAATCAGCTAAGTAGGCACCAAGCGCCATCTTTGCCAATGCTAAATGCCCGTTCCATTCCACACCATCACGCCAATTGAGGTTGCCTGTTAAATCTGCCGTGCCATTTAAGGTATTGAGTTTGAGTTGATTAATCGCGATGTCGGATAAATGGGCTACGGCTTGTAATGCCAAATCGCTGTTTGGTATTCCCATACCACTGACCGCACTTTTAAGTTGTATTTGTGCGGTAGTTAAGTTGCCGTCTAGGGTGAAATTGAAATCCTGGATTTTTAACGGATCTTTGTTATTAAAAGGGTATTGTGCTTGAGGCACAGTCAAGTTCACTTGAAGCGGAAGGTTAGGTTCAGCAGCCTGAATTTGAGCATTCAGTTGTGATTCCAACGCGCCTTGAGTTTGCCATGAAAGTGCGGTCTGTTTTTTTAATGCGCCTGAAAGATGGATTTCCGCTTGGCTTGCAGGCAAAACAAGGTCGTTATTTTGGCGTATGTCATTAATTTTAGCGAAGGCATCAAATTGCAATGGGAAATCTTGTTGGAATGTCACTTGCCCATTTGCTTGTAACTGACCAAGTGAGCTTTGCACATCAAATTTAGCTAGTTTGATAGTATCATCAGTTGCGCTTGCTTGAAGTTCTACAGAAGCAATGAGGATATCTTGCTCGACCGTATTTTTCCTACTGAGACTTTGATATCGCCAGTTTTTGCCTTGCACGCCTTGAATGTGTATTGCAAAAGGCAGTTCAATTTGCTGCACTTCGGCAAGTAGCGGTTTACGCAGAGCTCGTTCCAGGTATTCCCATTGAATAGGTTCGGACACGTCCGTCTTTTTCGGTGTTTCGGCGTTGCCCGCAGTTGAGGTTAAATCATGGGTAAAACTCAAATTTTCAATTTGGGTCGGTGCTAATGTTAATCCATCGGCATTATTTAAACTTGCCGACGTATGGAATGTACCTAAAATGATTTTATTTTTATCAAGAGATAATGAGAAATCGTTAACGGCTAACCGATTGATTTGCACTGAGATAGGTAAGAACACATGTTTCATGTTCCTGTTGCTATTCTTTGGGGGCTCAGATGATGGCAGCAAAGTGGTGTCAATCAGAATGGATGGTTGTGTCAGAGTGATATCATCAATGCACATGTCTAAATGCCATAAACAGCTTAACTGTAGCTGAAGACGCGCTTCCTCAATATGGGCATCCATACCTTCTGTTTGAAAGCGCAGATGTTTTAATGTTAACCCTTCCTTTAAGTTGCCTTCTGCTTGTTCAATGGAAAGAGCATCGAGCCCTGCATCTGCCCAGTGGAGGAGTTTGTGCTGACCACTTTCTGTTGAAAGGAGGGCGAAGAGGGTAAAAATAGGTAAAAAAATGACCGCACTTACGAGGCATAAAATCCACCGCCAAAGGCGTTTGGGCGATTTTGCTTTTGTTGTTTGAGCCGTTTTTTCTGTCTGTTCTGTCATGAAGTCATCCGTTTTATGTTGCTATATTTCACTACCCAGCCCGATATAAAACTGAATGTTTTTACTCTTGTCTTTGTCTTGTATCGGGGTGGCAACATCAAATTTAATGGCGCCTACCGGCGAGGCCCAGCGCAAGCCAAAGCCCGCACCATAGCGTAATTCGTCAGGTTTAAAGCTATTTGCCGCCAGACCTGCATCAGCAAAGGTAGCTAGCCACCAGTCGGGATAAGCCTGATATTGGTATTCCATCGTTCCTGTCGCTAAACGGGAGCCGCCGACTAATTTGCCATTTCGATCTTTTGGCGAGATTTTTTTATAACCGTAACCACGCACGCTGCGATCGCCGCCGGCAAAGAAACGTAATGAGGGTGGAATTCGGTGAATATCTGCAGTGTTGAGTACGCCAATTTCTAAACGAGTAAGAAAACGGTGATTTTGCGCATAGGTTCTGACCCAAGCGGTGGACGCTTGAATTTTCCAGAAATTGATATCAGAAATCCCGAATTTACGTCCAAAATCGAAGGTAATACGTTGTGAATCACCCCAATCAGGAAAGGCACCACCGCGTAAACGGGTACGGGTTAAAGAGGTTGTCGGATATAGTAATAGCGTTTTGTCGGCGATATCCGCTTGGGTAAAGGCATCGTAGCGCAAGCGTAAACCTAAGGAATACTGCCATCCGGTAGGATGATTCCAATAACGTAGTGCGGCAAAGGTTGATGAGGTTATTTGGGTGTCGTTCTTATTTTCACGTTCAAAACCGCCGGAATATTCATAGTAATAATTCAGCGGATTTTTCAGTAGGGGCATTTTATAGGTCAGTTCGAGCGTTTGCTTCGGTGAGGAAAAATAGAGATTACTTCTGACACTATGCCCGCGATCATTGATCCAAGGTTTCGTCCAACTCCATTGGAAGCGAGGTCCAACATCGGTGGAATAACCTAGTCCGACATTCATAATATTTTTTTTTCGCGGGTAGAGCAGCACATCCACATCCACTAATTTCTTTTTATCGTCTAAGTGCGGTTGCAATAGTACTGAGCTGAACCAGTTTGAGGAGGAATAATTGTTGGTTAAGGTAGAAAAATCACTCATTAAATAGGGTTCATTTGAGTGAATGTTGAGCATGTTGCGTAAATATTCTTCTCGAATTTGCGCGTGTAAGAAATGAATGTTCCCATAGTGGTAGCGTTTTTTGCTATCGAAGGTGAGATTCCACCAAGCTTCGCGCGTGGATTTCATCACTTCTAAACGGGATTGTTCAAATTCTGCATCAAAATAACCGCGAAATAGCGCGAGTTGTTGCAGTTGGTTTTTATAATCTTCGTAAGTTTCGTGATTGAGTATGGTGCCGGTTTTAGGAACCTGTTTTTCCAGTTGAATGAATTCCGGATCTTGTTTGGCATCTCCTTTAATCACGATGTCTGTGGCGGCGATTTTTACCGGTTCCCCTATAGTAATGTGAGCGATTAATAGCGGTTTGTTCTTGGCTCGTGGTTTTAATTCAAATTGAATCTGGTGATCATAATACCCTAAAGCACGCAGACCTTTATCAACGGCTTTGCTGACAATATTTTGATAACGTTCGGAACCGTCTGCCTCTTCTTTATCGATGGCGTTGAGGTGAATCTGGATATTGTTTTTTAAAGCGTCGTTTTTTACCCCATCAATTTGTAAATCAACGAGATGTTCAGCGTAGGCAGAGGAATGCCAAAATAAGCACGAAAATACAAGTGCATAGAAACGTTGAGTCGCTTTTTTATTGAACAATTTCTTCATATAACTCCCACATTAAACCTTGGTAGTTTACTCGTTAGGTTTTGTCCCTGCAATGTTTCGCTTATACAAAGTGCGGTGGATTTTTTCGGTATTTTTAAGAAAAAGGAACGAGTAAATTGATAACAAAAAAATAGCCGACAATTTGGTCAGCTATTTCTTGTGAAATTATATGATTTAGCCGTTTTTATGCTCAAAATAAAGCACTGTTGCGGCAACACGTGAGTGAACATTAAGTTTACGTAGCAAATTACGAATGTGTACTTTGACGGTTTCTTCCGAAATAAACAATTGGCCGGCAATTTGTTTATTAGAAAGACCGGTTGCCACTAAGCGCAATACATCAATTTCACGATCGGTAAGAGAGTCAATAGGACTTTGCGAAGATTGGCGCTCTAATAAGAGATTTTTAATGGAATCACTGAGGATAACCTCACCTTGAGCGATGCGTTTTAGTTGAGAAAGCAATGTGTCGGGTTCGGTATCTTTTAATAAATACCCGTCTGCACCGGCATCAATTAAGGTGAAAATATCGTTTTTAGCATCAGATACGGTCAAAATGACAATGCGTGCATCAACGTCTTCTGCTCTTAATGCTTTAAGCGTATCTAAACCGGAGAGTCCTTTCATATTCAGATCTAAAATAATGAGATCCGGTGAGGTTTGTAGCGCTAAATTAATCCCTTCAGAACCATTCCCTGCACCACCAACAACCTCGAAACCTTCTTCTAATTCAATAAGTTGCTGTATTCCACGGCGCATTAATGGATGGTCGTCAATAATTAAAACTTTTAATTTTTCATTCATGTTACACCTCAAGACAAAGCCAAACGGCTGTGGAAAGGAACAATCGTTATTCCTTCTTCTGTCATTAATAATTGGTAGAATTGTGGATAATTAAAATCGCGTTGTACAATTTTATACGGATTCTCATTTTCATCCAAGCCTGACAGTTGATAAATTCGGTTTATCTCATGAATTTTTTTCTCTTTTGCACCATCACAGTTACGGTAAACCTCAAGGCGATTAAGTTCATCTAAAATATAAACGTTAAAACTGCCGTTCGGATTATCTTCAAAGAAGAATTGCAGGAAACCTTCCGTTGCAAATCGATCGATTTCTCGTGGATACTTTTGATGCTTTGTTGGAAGCGGGTCAGTTGCTGCTGCTTTCTTGTTAAGTGCGGTGTCAAATTGATGTGTTTTTGTGACCCGTCCATGATGAATTTCTTGCAAACTAATACCGCGTTCTTCAAAGAAAAATTGCCAGTTTTTTCCCGCCACACGCAATAAATTATTTTTCGGTGGTTCGGTGACTCCGAGTTGGATGCTGATACATTTATTAATGAGTGTCGTGACGATGCGGCGTAAGGCATGTCGATAGTAGCGGCTATAACAAAAAACTTGTACGAATTTTGGTGATGGCGCACCACGATAAATTTTGTTGGAAAGCACTTTTAACGCCAATAAAATCGCATTTGCCCCTTCAAAATGTAGCGTTCTGACCTCATTCCATACATTACGGTAGGTTAAGTCAATGCTGCCAACCAAGCTTTCTTCATTCGGACCAAAGCTAAATAAATCACTGGCTTGGATTGTTGGCTTGATGTCTCTCAGCTGTTGCGTCGGATCTTGAGTTAAATTGATAATCACGGCAAGACTACGGATTTCGCAAGGATGACTGAGATCAGAATTGCTTGCGAAAGTTGTTTCAATTGGGAACGTTAAACGAAGATCGGTAACAAATTGGCGTAATGTTTTTAGTTCGATATTATCACTGGAAATGAAGAGCTGCGTATTGGCTGTTAATAAACGATTGAAATACGCCCACGCCACAAGCTTATTCAAGCTTTCGTTATATTCAATATAACGAGGATGGCTACAACCTTCCACATCTGGTGTTTGATTGATGACATACCAGCCGTTTTTAAAATGTCGATTATGTTTTACTTCAATAAACGTCAATGCCGGTTCTGATAAATCCACCGCTAGTTGTGGGTTGAGCAAGGTCACTTTACCCGGCAATTCTTCAAAAGCAGCGTACAGTTTACGTGTCAGCACACTCATGTCTTGCGGCATGATGCTGGCATTTACTTGGTGTTTACGTGCAAAATGGACTAAGTTGCGATAGCTCAACATGAGGAATTTAATCAAACTATTATGTATTTTCATGGTTTGTTTGATTTTCCAATGTCGGCGATTATTGAGGCACTGTAATTGACCGCACTTCCATCCCCATTGTTGAGCTAGTTTGAACAGTTCATCCAAACGCCAGTTCGTTTCCCCCGGGGCTACTTCGTTTTCGTGTACTTTGATATAAAAACAGCAACGCACAAAGTCCAACCGTTTAAATTCTTTTTGACGAGTTAAATAATCGGTTACTCGCTGCAACATGGCTAAATAAGCATCAAATTGGTGTGTAACGTTCACATCACCATTTAGTAAGGCTTGTTTAAATTCGCGAGAAATTAAGAAGGTGTTTGGGTAATCCCAAGAATAAGCTTCAAGTAATAAAATTTTGAGCAGAGATTTATACGGATAATCAATGCCTTTATAAAGCTGCCACAAGCTTGCGCCAAAATATTCGTTTGCTGAGAACGAGCCTAACCCCCCAAAATCGACCCAATCGTTTAAATCCAGTTGCCCTTCTTGAGTTAAACGCTCAATTTCCGCTTCATAATTTTCTTCACGCTCAACCAATAAATGTAGCCACAACAAAGGTTTGCCGGCAAGGCGTATGGCGGAACGATAAAACTCATCCAGCAATAACATATATTGTGTTGAGCCACAATTTTCACCGTCCATCGGTTCGGTATAACGGAAACAGCGGAAACGCTTTTGATCCATTAAGTAGAAGTTAATTTCTACTTGAAAGCGTTTTGCCCATTGTTGAATCGCATTGGTTTTTTGTTGTAACAGCTCGAGCGCGCTTTGGCTTAAATCTTCCCGATGACAAATCCAGATATCCAAATCGGAAGACGGTGTTTGGGCGATGGAGGCAATACTGCCCATTACATATACGCCTAGAATTGCTTCTTGCTCAAAAGTGCGGTGGTTTTTTTGAATGTTTTTTCTTTGTTCTTCAGAGAGTGTTCGAGCAAGGTAGTCTTGTTGAAAACCACTGAGAGAAAAACGTGCAATCCCGGTTGGCGCATTCGCAACATAGCACGGAAGATCTGGATGGTTAAAATGAAGTAATAAAGGAATGACTTTAAAGACAAGTTGAAAGGATTCAGTCGTGTCGGATAAAGCGCGATCAATGCGTAATTTATCTAGAAAGTCCACGCGTTTTTTGGCTTCATTGACATCAAACTTCAATTCGTATCCTAACTTTTTTACAACAGTCATACTTGGCTGGTGGCTACTCTATCACCAGTACTTCAGGAAAGCAAAAAAATTAAATGGAAACTGACAATACGGGCTAACAATGGTAGGATAAAGCACATAAGATCACTTCCATATCTCGTTATTATGTTTAAAAAAACTTTAAAAATTGCCACTCGTCAAAGCCCATTAGCATTGTGGCAGGCAAACTTTGTGAAAGCGCGTTTACAACAACTGTATCCCGATTTATCTATCGAATTGGTGACAATGGTCACTAAAGGGGATGTGATTTTAGATTCGCCGTTGGCGAAAATCGGCGGTAAAGGTTTGTTTGTGAAAGAATTGGAAAATGCATTATTGAATAATGAAGCGGACATCGCTGTGCATTCTATGAAAGACGTGCCGATGCAATTTCCTGAAGGGCTAGGTTTATCCGTCATTTGTAAGCGTGAAGATCCGCGTGATGCATTTGTTTCAAATACTTACCGCACTTTAGCCGAGTTGCCTCCGGGAGCCATCGTCGGTACATCCAGTTTGCGTCGTCAGTGTCAGCTAAAAGCCTTACGTCCGGATTTGGAAATTCGCTCTTTGCGAGGCAATGTGGGGACGCGTTTGAGCAAACTGGACAACGGTGATTTTGATGCGATTATTTTGGCTTCTGCCGGTTTAATTCGTTTGGAATTGGCAGATCGAATTACTTCTTTTATTGAGGTAGAACAGTCACTTCCTGCTGCCGGGCAAGGCGCAGTGGGGATTGAATGCCGTACGGATGACGAACAGGTGCAACAATTATTAGCACCGTTGGCAGATGTTGAAACGACTTATTGTGTGTTGGCGGAACGCGCCATGAATAATCGCTTACAGGGCGGTTGCCAAGTGCCTATTGGTGGTTATGCCGTATTGCGTGAGAGCATGTTGTACTTGCGAGCCTTGGTGGGGAGTGTTGACGGTTCAACAATTATTCGTGCGGAAGGTCAAAGTGCGGTAGAAAATGCTGAGGTTTTGGGCGTGCAAATTGCCGAGCAACTTTTAGCACAAGGTGCTGACAAGATTTTGCAAAATATTTACGCATAAGAGTTGAACATGGCTGTTTTGGTGACACGCCCGGATGAACGTGGGGAAAAACTGGTTGAGATGTTGGTGAAAGCCGGCATTGTTGCGTTGCATTTACCCCTATTTCAAATTACTCGTGGAGCAGAGCTGAATGAATTGCCTGCGAGATTAGCGAAGCTGAAATCTGGCGATTATGTCTTTGCTGTTTCTAAAAATGCGGTAGATTTTGCGGATAAAGCCATTAAAAACACCGGTTTTAAGTGGCGTGATGATTTGGTCTATTTTGCCGTCGGGAAAAGTACGGCTCAGTATTTTTCGGCCATGACAGAAATTGCCGTTCACTATCCGACTATGCAAGAAAATAGTGAAGGATTATTGCAGTTATCCATGATGCAGGATTTGTCTGAGAAAACGGTATTAATTTTGCGCGGCAATGGTGGTCGCGAGTTTTTTGCCGAACAGGCACAACAACGTGGCGGTAGTATTGAAATTGTCGAATGCTATCGACGGGAACCTCTTGTTTACAATCAAGCGGAGAAAACCAGTTTGTGCAAACGAGCAGGCGTACAAACGATAGTCGTGACCAGTGCTGAAATACTCACCCAATTAGTGGATTTTGTTCCGCAAAGCGAACATAATTGGCTAAAAAGTTGTCACCTTATTACAATCAGTGAGCGTATTGCTCATTTGGCACAAGCGTTAGGTTGGCAACAAGTGACGGTTTGTCCGTGTTCAGACAACAGAACGTTATTACAAACCTTATTACAATGTCGTTAAACCACATTTTTTCTTTATAGGTAAATATTATGGCTAACAAGAAATCTCACCCGTCGAAACGGAATGCAGAAGTGGAACAGAAAATTGATGTTAGTGAAGATCTTGATTTAGCGACACAAGATGAGGCGTTAACTGAACAAATTGAGACTCCAATAGAGGATAAAGTAAACACTATGCAACAAGAACACAATGAAAAGATGATCTCTTCGGAACAGCAATCTGCTGCGGCGGAAACTGTTGCTAACGCTTCTACAACGAAAGAAACACCTGTAAAAGAAACGGTAGTTGTAAAAAAAGGTGGTTCTGCATTAGGTTTGTTAGCCATTTTTATTGCGCTAGGTTTGGGTGGCGCAGGCTATTATTTGGGTCAGTTACAGGTTGAGGAAATACAACAAAAATTAACCGCACTTTCAGGGAAAGTACAACAGCCAGTGCCTGCAGTGGTAGCCGAAGGACAAAATTTTGAAGCCGAAAGAGCACAGCTTCAACAGCTTATTGCATTTTCAAAAACGGCAGGTGAACAAATTGGTGCATTGCATCAGGAAATTGCTGTTAAAGAACAAAGCTTATCAGCGTTGAAACAAGAAGTTCAACGCTTGGCGAACCAAGCAAAAGCAGAGCAACCCAATGATTGGTTGCTTACCGAGGCGGATTTTCTACTCAATAATGCGTTGCGTAAATTGGTGTTAGATAATGACGTGGACACCAGCGTTGCGTTATTAAAAGTAGCTGATGAAACCTTATCAAAAGTTGCGTTACCAGAGGTGGCTCCGGTACGTAACGCCATTCACTCGGACTTGAAAAACTTATTATCGCTTAATAACGTAGACCAGAATGCCATCATGCAAGATTTATCCGAGCTTGCGAACAATGTTGACGAATTAACAGTGTTAAACGTAAATTTTGATGAAGATCCGAATAATGATAAATTGACGGATTCTTTGGATGATTGGAAAGAAAATGCAGAAAAAAGTGCGGTGAGTTTTTTAAATCATTTTATCCGTGTGACTCCGAAGAAAGCGAATGACAAAGCCTTGTTAGCGCCAAATCAAGATATTTATTTACGTGAGAATATTCGTTTACGTTTACAAATTGCAATTTTATCTGTACCGCGCCAACAAGACGATTTATACAAACAATCTTTACAAACAGTGGCTTCTTGGATTCGTACGTATTTTGATACCAATACTGATGTGGCTCAAAACTTCTTGAAGAAGCTGGATGAATTAGCGGAACAATCAATTTACGTGGATGTGCCGACTCAGTTAAGTGGGTTAAATGCCTTAGATAAATTGTTGAATAAGCCAACACAAGAAATGCAAAAAATCACGCTTTCAGTGGATAAAGAACTCGAGTCGCACGGTAATTCGGGAACTGAGCCAACAGGAAAAGAAAATGAGGCTGCTACCGCGCCGGCGAATGAAACCAAACCGGAAGTCAATCAAGAACAACAATAGGAGAAATAGATTATGTTACGAGTGCTATTTTTGATGTTGTTGTTACTGGCGAGCTTAATTGCCGGTCCGTATTTAGCGGGTAAGCAAGGCTATGTGCGGATTGAAACGGCAGGTCATATCGTCGAAATGTCCATTACTACTTTAGTGATCTTCTTTGTACTCGCTTTAGCTTTGGTGTACAGCATTGAGGTCGTCATTAGCCGTTTTTTCCGTTTAAGCAACAACACATACAGCTGGTTCTCTCGTCGTAAACGCACGAAAGCGCAAAAGCAAACGTTGGAAGGCTTAATGCGTATGGATGAAGGGGATTATTCTAAAGCGGAAAAATTAATTGGTAAAAATGCGAAGCATTCTGATGAGCCGGTGCTGAATTTCATTAAAGCAGCAGAGGCTGCACAACAGCGTGGTGATGAATTCAGTGCAAACCGTTATTTAATGGAAGCAACGGAAATTGCCGGTTCTGATAGCTTGGTTTTAGAAATTGCACGTACCCGTATTTTATTACAACAAAATAAATTACCGGCAGCGCGCAGTTCCGTTGACAGCTTATTGTTGATGGCGGGGAAAAATAAGGAAGTACTTAAATTAGCCGTTGAGATTTATTTAAAATCAAAAGCTTACCAGGCGCTAGATAATATTTTAGACCAAATCGAAAAATCCGGCTTATATACCTCACAGGAATTTGTTGCATTACAAACCCAAGTGGAAGATGGATTGCTCGATGAGAAAATGAACGAAGAAGGCGTCGATGGGTTGTTAGATTGGTGGGATGAGCAATCACGTAAACGTCGCAATGATTCCCGTGTGAAACTGGCGTTAATCACGCGATTAATCGATGCCAATGATCATGAGTCCGCTTATGAATTCATGTTGGAATTAGTGAAAAAATTAGATAGTGACAATAGCCCGTTAACGCAAGAATTGTTTAAACAAATCAGCCGTTTGCAGCCGGAAGATAATAGCAAGTTGGTAAAATTTATCAGCAAGTGGTTAAAAGGCGCAAACACATCGGCACAATGTTGTGCGCATCGTGCACTTGGTTATTTATATGTGCGTAACAATGACTTTGCTAAAGCCAATGAGGTGTTTAAAGCGTTAATCGCCAATAAAGAGAAATTGGAGCCGGCGGACATTACAATGGCATCTTATGTCTTTGAGCAAGTTGGTGATAAGGCTGCAGCACAACAATTACGTGAAGACGGTTTGAAGTCTGTCATGGCGGTGGAAAATCTCAACTTATCGGAAGAAACATCAGAAAATCCGACCGCACTTTTAGCGCAAAAATAATCTCTTCAAAAAACAAAATGCCCTGATGATTCAGGGCATTTTTTTATTCTTTCTTTTTTAAGAATTTTGGGGTAATTCCATGTCATTTTCGAGCGCTGCAGTCAGTTGCTGAATCTTACGCAGAATCATATTTAAGAATACACCGTAAGCAGGGACGAATAACAGTAACCCGATGAATAATTTAAATAAATAATCGACGAAGCCGATTTCCATCCAGTGTTCCACCATAAACGGATCGCTGCTGGCATAGAAGGCAATCGCGAAGAACAAATAAGTGTCTGCCATAGAACCAAATACCATGGAGCTGGTTGGCGCTATCCACCAAGTTTTGAGTTGGCGTAGGCGATTGAATACTAAAACATCTAGTAATTGTCCGAAAACATAGGCGAAGAAACTCGCGACTGCAATGCGGAACACAAACATATTAAATTCGGTTAATGCTTGTAAACCTTGATATTGGGTATCTGAAAAGAGGGTTGAGACCACATAGCTGATAATTAACGCCGGAATCATGACCACGAAAATGATCCAACGTGCTTCTTTCGCACCGAAGATACGCACGGTTAAATCCGTCGCCAAGAAAATAAATGGAAAGGTAATTGCGCCCCAGGTGCTGTGGAACATAAAGTCTTCTTGTGCGCCGAAGAATGTCAGTGGCACATGAACTTCAAAAGGAAGCTGTACTAAATAGTTACTGACAGCAATGATAAAAATGTGGAAGAAACTGAGCAAAACTAATGCTCGACGTTTTTGGCGATCGCTAAAGATCGAAAATGCGTGTGTCATTTGAATACCTTTTTAGTTTAAATTGGGGTTAGGGAACCCAGAACATATTGTGAGTCTGCAAAAATGCAGGGCGCAAATGATACTGCATCAAAAAAATAATTCAACCAGAATTAAGTATTGAATCAATAATCATAATGCAAAAAATATCAACCAAATAGATATTAGATAAATAAAATTAATTCGTATTTGCAACAAAGGGTGGTGTTTCGTTAGAATAAGCACCCCATATATGACATATTTTTTATTTAGGATAGGAGCATTTTATGCAAAAACAATCTATTTTCATGTTGAGTTTGATCAGTACCGCATTATTTCTGAATAATGCACACGCTGAGGGAACTCAACAGTTGGATGAAATTCGTGTTACAGCGGAAAACCAAGTAAAACAATCACTTGGTTCTTCTCTTGTTACTGCAAAAGATTTAGAGAAACGTCCTGCGACAAATGATGTTTCTGAAGTATTACGTACTATGCCTGGCGTGAATTTGACGGGTAACTCATCCACTGGACAACGTGGTAATAAACGTCAAATTGATATTCGTGGTATGGGGCCAGAAAATACATTGATTTTAGTGGATGGTAAACCAGTCACCTCTCGTAATGCAGAACGTTATGGTGTGCGTGGTGAACGTAATTCTCGTGGTGACAGTAACTGGGTACCAGTTGAAGCAATTGAAAAAATTGAAGTATTACGTGGTCCTTCAGCGGCACGCTATGGTTCAGGTGCAATGGGTGGGGTGGTTAATATTATCACTAAACCTGTTACCAATGATTTACACGGGAGCGTAAGTTATTACACTAACCAGCCGGAAGATAGCAAAGAAGGTGCAACGAATCGTGTTGGTTTTAATCTAAGCGGTGCATTAATTAAAGATGTATTGCAATTCCGTTTATATGGTAACTGGAATAAAACTCAAGCGGATGAAGTTGGCATTAATGGCGATCCTGCGATTGCTGGCCGTGAAGGTGTTCGTAACAAAGATATTAACGGTCGTTTAGTGTGGAATATCAACAAAGATCACAAGTTAACTTTAGACAGTGGTTTTAGTCGCCAAGGCAATATTTATAACGGTGATACGCAAAATAGTTCTAGCGGACTCTATAATAATGCTAATTATCCTGCAACCAAAACATTAGCTGCCAATAAAGCAGAAACAGCGCGTTTGTATCGTCAAAATTATGCCTTAACTTATGAAGGTAAATTTGATCGTTTCGATAATAAAACCTACATTACTTTTGATAAAACTAAAAATAGCCGTTTACCGGAGTTTTTAGCCGGTGGTCCGGAAGGAAGCTACTCAAGCACTACTGATTTTAAAGATTCTGTTTTAAAAAATACCCGTTTTAGTTCTGAATTCTATATTCCGTTTACTTTTGGCGTCGAGCATATGCTTACGGTTGGTTTTGAGGGAGCACACAGTAGCCTAGACGATGCTTCCTCTATGACACAATTGCTCGGGGGAAGACGTGTTGGCGGGAAAGTCGTTTATGATCTTACAGAAACCTTACCGAGCGGTGTGCCGAATGTTCGTGGCGGATACTCCAGTCAAAGTGAATGGGCCGTATTTGTTGAAGACAATATTTCGGCAACAAAATCAACGGTGCTCACCCCGTCTTTACGCTATGATTATAATACTTATTCCGGCTCTAATGTGAGTGGTGGTTTAAACTTCTTACAAGGATTAAGTGACCATTGGAAAGTAAAAGGTGGCATTGCCCGTGCCTATAAAGCACCAAACCTTTATCAAACTAACCCAAATTACTTACTGTTTACCTTAGGTCAAGGTTGTCCAACAAATGTACCGAATAATAAAACCTGTTATTTCCAAGGTAATAGCGACATCAAGCCGGAAACCAGCTGGAATAAAGAAATCGGTATTGAATATGATAAAGACGGACTTCTTGCTTCTGTGGCTTACTTCCGTAATGACTATCGTAATAAAATCGTGTCTGATGGTGAATTTATCGGTTTAACTAACTTAGGTAACTATGTATATAAATGGGGCAATGCAAACCGTGCGGTGATTGAAGGTTTGGAAGGAAACCTAACCTTGCCATTAATTGAAGATAAATTATCTTGGGTGAATAACTTCACCTATATGCACAAAACTAAAAATAAAGATACCGGCAACCCGCTTTCTATTGTGCCAAAATATACATTGAATTCCAGCTTGAACTATCAAATTACAGAGGCGTTCGATACCATGTTGACCTATACGCAATACGGCAAGCAAACTTCTCGTAAGAATCCGGAGAATCGAATGGAAAATGGTAAGTTAGCAAATTCTTCTAATATCGGTAGCTATGCAGTTTGGGGCTTAAGTGCTGGTTACAACTGGAAAAATACCGTGAGTGTTCGAGTTGGTGTAAATAACTTATTTGATAAACGACTTTATCGCTCTTCAAGTAGTACCAATTATAACGCGCATACTTACAATGAGCCGGGTCGTGCTTATTATGCAACGTTGAAATATACGTTTTAATTTCTTTCCTTGATAAATAAAAGTGCGGTTAAAAATGACCGCACTTTTTTCATGAAACAGATTAAAAATCAAATTATTCGTTAATCCATACTACTGACGCCATTCTTCCTGTGACATTCTCTCGGCGATAAGAAAAGAAGTTTTCCGTTTCAAGATAAGTGCAGTGTTCGCCGCCGCTGATTTGGGTGATGCCAAGGGCATTGAGACGTTGCGTAGCGATTTGGTAAAGGTTGCCGAGGAATTTGTCTTCGGCTGCAGGATCAGCGATAAAGGCGGATGTGGCTTGGGGATCTAGGGCAACAAATTGATCGATAACCTCTTGACCTACTTGGAAAGCTGTTGGGCCAATAGCCGGTCCGAACCACGCTAAGATATCTTCAGGCGGACAGTGAAATTTGGCGACAGTTTGTTCTAATACACCATCGCATAATCCGCGCCAACCGGCATGGGCAGCGGCCACTTCCGTGCCCTGTTTATTGGTAAATAACACGGGCAAACAATCGGCAGTCATCACTAAACACACTTGATTCGGTTGGCAGGTATAAACCGCATCGGCATTGAAATCTTCCCCGTCATAAGGCAGGGTTAATACGCGCGTGCTATGAGTTTGGTTTAAGAACAACGGCATTTGTGGCAAATGGAATTTTTCTATCAATAAAGTGCGGTTGATTTTCACGGCGTTTTTATTGTCGCCTACATGGTTACCCAAATTAAAACTGTCATAGGGCGCAAGACTCACACCGCCATGGCGAAGCGTGGTGAACGCCTTCACATTTTGAGGGGCGTTCCAGTTCGGTTTAATGGCTTGCATATTAATAATCCAATTCGTCTTTGTGGAGAACATAATCCGCTTTTAAAGCGGTCACTAATTCCACAAAATCGTCCGGCAACGGTGCGTACCATTCCATCATTTCGCCGCTAATCGGGTGTTGTAAACGTAACATCACAGCATGGAGTGCCTGACGCTTAAAATTGCGTAGTACCTCCATGAGTTCTTCACTGGCATTTTTTGGGGGACGTGGACGACCACCATAGGTTTGATCGCCTAATAACGGGTGAGCGATATGTGCCATATGGACACGGATTTGGTGGGTTCTGCCGGTTTCTAAACGTAAACGCAAGCGCGTGTAATCGCGGAAACGTTCCATTATGCGATAGTGGGTAACGGCGGGTTTGCCCATCGGATGCACAGCCATATGAGTACGTTTGGTTGGGTGGCGCGCCATGGGCTCATCCACGGTGCCGCCTTTGGTCATGATGCCGCAGGCAACGGCTTCATATTCGCGGGTGATTTTGCGTTTTTGCAAATCACGCACCAGCTGCGTTTGTGCGGGAATGGTTTTGGCGACGACCATCAAGCCAGTGGTGTCTTTATCTAAACGGTGTACAATGCCCGCACGCGGCACTTCGGCAATTTGTGGGTAATGGTAAAGTAGCGCATTGAGAACGGTGCCTTTAGGATTGCCTGCACCGGGGTGGACCACAAGATCTTTGGGTTTGTTGATAACGAGAATGTCCTCGTCTTCATAAACGATATTTAACGGAATAGCTTCCGGCTCAAAGCGGGTTTCATCTTCAATTTCTACGGTAATCTCAATTTGTTCGTCACCGTAAACTTTGGTACGCGGCACATTTTGCACGACGCCGTTGACCAACACCAAATCCTCCTCAATCCATGTTTTTAAGCGGGAGCGGGAATAGTCGGGGAACAATTCCGCCAAGGTTTGGTCTAAGCGCTGTCCCATTTGTTGCGGTTGCACGGTTGCCGAGAGAGTAATTTGTGCCATAAATAAAAAATCCGTTAATCAAGTTTGCTTATTTAGCAATGTTCTATACAATATCGGGCAATTGTAACTCATTTCTCATTTTTCGTAAAAATAAGGATTCTATTCAATGCGTAAACTTAAATCCTTTGCATTGCTTACCGCTATGGCGTTGGCGGTGACCGCATGTTCAAGCTCTAAACAAGATGTAGAACAAGCACCGGAACAAACCTTATACAGCACAGGGCAAACCTATTTACAGGACGGCGATTATTCTCAGGCAATCCGTTATTTAAATGCTGTGAGTAGTCGTTTTCCGGGGAGTTCTTATAGCGAACAAGTACAATTAAATTTGATTTATGCCTACTATAAAACGCAGGACTACTCCGAAACGTTAGTCACCATTGATCGTTTTATTCAACGTTTCCCAAACAGTAGTCATTTAGATTATGCCCTTTATATGGCGGGTTTAACTAATTCTGCATTGGGTGATAATTTCTTCCAAGATTTCTTTGGTGTGGATCGCGCAACCCGTGAAAATACATCGATAAAAACGGCCTTTGCTAACTTCCAAAATTTAGTGCAGCATTTCCCGAATAGTCCTTATACGCCAGATGCCTTGGCGCGTATGACTTACATTAAAGCGAGTCTTGCTCGTCATGAGTTAGCGATTGCGAAGTTTTATTTTAAACGTGATGCTTATGTGGCAACAGCAAACCGTGTGGTTTCTATGTTGAAACTGTATCCGGATACGCAAGCGACTTTGGATGCATTACCGTTGATGAAAGCATCTTATGAAAAGATGAACTTGACTCACTTAGCAGATCAAACCGCAAAAATTATTGCGGCCAACGAAGGCAAAAAATTTGATGAGCCGGAAAAACCAAAAGAACCGGAATTAAAAGCGCCACAATAATCCATAAAAAACCTCCGAATTTTCGGAGGTTTTTTTATCCTACTAAAATGTGTTCTAAAGGAATATCCCAGTTTTCGATTGGGAGTGCTTCTACTTGTTGGCATTGATGTGCTAAACCCACTGTGATGAAACGGTGTTGTGAGTTTTGTAACGTACGATCATAAAATCCTCCGCCCATGCCAAGGCGGTTTCCTAACTTATCAAACGCTACTAGAGGCGTGAAAATGATATCTAATTGTTCTATCGGCAATACACTCTTTACATTTAAGTGCGGTTCTAAAATGCCAAATTTATTGGCTTTCATCGGTGTATCAGGTAAGTAGCGCAAGAATAATAAATGCCCATGAACAAAAGGATGCAATACCGGCAAATAAACATGTTTTCCTTGTTGCCAAAGTTGGTTAATAAGCGGTTTTGTTGAAATTTCCCCATCAAAGGCAAGATAGAGTGCAATATTCTTTGCCCGTTGTTGTTCGATAAGTTTTAGCGCCTTTTCGGTAATATGTTGCGCAGCTTGTTGCTGTTGAAGTGCGGTCTGTTTTTGCCGAGTTTCTCGCATTTGCTGACGAAGTTGTTGGCGAAGAGTGGTGGTTGAGGAAAATGAACGCATAGTTGTTGTTTGAGAGGACCCGAGGTGCCGTTGTGGATGGTCGGTCCTTGAACCCAACGGTTCAAGGGAATTAGTTGAAATCATTTTTAGGCTTCTTAGCAGAGCTAAGCCTGCACACCAATGACAGGAAACCAATTCATAAGATTAAAAGTATCGGCTCAGGGACGTAACCCACTGGCGAACACCTCAGGAATTTCTTTTATTCAATACTACTCGAAATTAGGTTTAATGACTAGCACTAATTCTTTTTCTCGGATGACATTTTGTTATCTGAAATTATCAGGAATTTAGTTTTTGTGCCCCGATATTTTCAAGAGAATGATCGAGCGGACGTAAAATTCTGTTTTTTAGCACATCCTCAATGAGATGCGTTTTTTGTTGCTCTTGCATGAGTTCAAAACTTAAATTGAGGGCGACGATGGAAAGGACTTTTTCAACTTGTAACATGCCGGTGCGCTCTTTCATTTCCAAGACGCGTTGATCTAATTCACGGGCAGCGTTGCGTAAAGCTTCATGTTGTTCTTCCGGACAATTTAAACGTAATACCTGCCCTAAGACGGAAATTTCAATACTTTTTGATGACATTTGAGCCTCAAATTCCTTAATCAAAACTGCCCGTATTATGCCATAGGCAAAAAAACTTGCCAATTTCTAAACTGGTTGCCTGCGATATAGGATGATAAACTAAGTGCAATTTCAACAAGGATAATTTCAATGACAACAATTTCTTATCAAAACCTGAATCAACAACTCCAACAAGCCTCTATTCCACTTTCTGCCGCCGAATTACACGGTTTTTTGAGTGGTTTAATTTGCGGAGGGATTCAAGATCAAAGTTGGCAGCCGTTGCTCTATCAATTTACCAATGATAATTATGCCTATCCTACCGCACTTTTAACGCAAATTACCGACATTTATCAACAAATTCATCACCAATTATCCGATAATGAAGCCTTTGACTTTGCGCTTTGTTTGCCCGATACGGAAAATATTTTTGAATATGCCGACGGTTTGGCAGAATGGTCGAATCACTTTTTGCTTGGTTTAGGCTTAGCTCAACCGCATTTGGATAAAGAAAAAGGCGACATTGGCGAAGCCGTGGACGATTTACATGATATTTGCCAGTTAGGTTACGAAGAAGACGATGATCCGGAGGAACTGGCGCAAGCGGTGGAAGAAATCGTGGAATATGTGCGCACCATTGCCACCTTGTTTTTTACTCATTTCACCAAACAAGAAGACAAACAGCCAACGTTACATTAATAAGGATACAATATGGATCTCGCATACATGGCGGCGTTGCCGATGGAAGAATTTGCCCAACGCCGCGCTAAGGTCTTTGAACTCATGCAGGACGATTCCCTGTTTTTAGTCTTTTCCGATATTGAACGCCGCCGCAATGACGGCTGTGATTATCCTTTCCGTCAGGACAGCTATTTCTGGTATTTAACCGGTTTTAATGAACCGAATTCGGCATTGTTATTGCGTAAACAGCAAGGTGAACAGCAGGCGATCATGTTTGTACGCCCGTCCGATAAATTACTGGAAATTTGGAACGGACGCCGTCTTGGCGTAGACAATGCACCGCAAACCTTGTTGGTAGATACCGCTTATGCCATCGACGAGTTTGTACCGCAGTTTAAAAATTTAGCGCAAAAACAGACCGCACTTTATTATGCGCCGAAGCAACAGCCTTGGGGCGATGCCTTGCTGGAACAAAGTGCGGTGGAATTTTTGAGTGTTTTTAATTGGAAGCCGATGCTTGGTGAGATGCGCCTGTTCAAATCAGAAAATGAAATTGCACTCATGCAACAAGCGGGGCAAATCAGCGCGCTTGCACACATTAAAGCCATGCAACAAACCCGCCCGAACCGTTTGGAATATGAGGTGGAAAGCGATATTCTGCATGAATTTAATCGCTTCGGCGCGCGTTATCCTTCCTATAACAGCATTATTGCCGGTGGTGAAAATGCCTGCATTTTGCATTATTCGGAAAATGATATGCCGTTGCGCGACGGCGATTTAGTGCTCATTGATGCGGGCTGCGAATTTGCCATGTATGCTGGCGATATTACCCGTACTTTCCCGGTAAACGGTAAATTTAGCGAGGCGCAAAAAGCGATCTATGAGATTGTGCTACAAGCACAAAAATGCGCCATTGAATTGCTGGTACCGGGCAGTTCCATTGCGAAAGCGAACGAGGAAGTCATTCGTATTAAAACCGAAGGTTTGGTGCGTTTAGGCATTCTGAAAGGCGAGGTAGATGAATTGATCGAACAAAAAGCCTATCGTGAATTTTATATGCACGGGTTAGGACATTGGCTCGGTTTGGATGTACATGACGTAGGCGAATATGGTGAAAATCGCGACCGCACTTTAGAACCCGGCATGGTACTCACCGTAGAACCGGGATTGTATTTATCTAAAAACGGCGATATTCCGGAACAATACAAAGGCATTGGCATTCGGATTGAAGACAATTTGTTGATTACCGATTACGGCAACAAAAATCTGACGTCCGCTGCACCGAAAGAAATTGCCGATATTGAAAAATTAATGGCAGATGCGCAATCTTTGGCGCGGTAAAAATAGCACTTAAAAACGTTCTGAAAAACTACCGCACTTTAGTTTCACGCTATCTGAAAAACGCCTATTTCAACAACGCCCGAACATGGATTTTAACTTGCTTTTTATGCGAAAAAGAGTACAATCCACGGGCTTTTTGTCTATATATACAGAGAAAAAAGTAAGTTTAACTCTCATTTAACTTTCGATATTTGAGGGTTTTCTTTTTGTAATCAAATAATTAGAGGAAGGTTATGGTAACCATTCGTTTATCTCGTGGCGGAGCTAAAAAACGCCCATTTTACCAAATCGTAGTTGCTGACAGCCGTTCACCACGTGACGGTCGTTTCATTGAGCGTGTTGGTTTCTTCAATCCAATCGCACAAGGCAATGCAGAACGTGTTCGTATCAATTTAGACCGTGTTAACCACTGGGTTGGCCAAGGTGCTTCATTGTCAGATCGCGTTCAGGCGTTAGTAAAAGAAGCGCAAAAAACCGCCTAATTTTACTTTTTTGAGGTGATGAATATGCAACAACAAAGAATCGAAACTGTCGGCAAATTAGGTTCGACTTATGGTATTCGCGGTTGGTTACGTATTTACTCATCCACAGAACAAGCTGAAAGTATCTTTGATTATCAACCTTGGTTTTTGAAAATCAAAGGGCGGTGGCAGCCAACCGAACTGGAAAACTGGCGTCATCATAATCACGAACTGATCGTTAAATTAAAAGGTGTAGATGATCGTGAAGCGGCGCAAATTCTTGCCAATGTGGAAATCGGTGTCGATTTATCGGTATTTCCAACCTTGGAAGAAGGGGATTACTACTGGCACGATTTAATTGGTTGTGCGGTGGTGAATCTGGACGGTTATGCCATGGGAACCGTAACCGAAATGATGGAAACCGGTTCTAATGATGTATTGGTGGTAAAAGCCAATGTAAAAGATGCTTTCGGGAAACAAGAGCGGTTAATTCCGTTTTTGTATGAACAAGTAGTTAAAAGAGTCGATCCCGCCACTAAGACGATTACAGTGGATTGGGACGCTGGTTTCTAATCTCAGGTATGCCGTAGCGCTTTGCGGTAACATTAACATAAGGCTCAAAAGTTAAGGCTAAATTATGTGGATTGGGGTAATAAGTCTGTTCCCTGAAATGTTTAAAGCAATTACGGAATACGGGGTAACCGGCAGGGCTGTTAAGCAAAACCTGTTACAAGTGCGGTGCTGGAATCCAAGAGATTTTACGCACGATAAGCACAAAACCGTGGATGACCGTCCTTATGGCGGAGGCCCGGGAATGCTGATGATGGTGCAACCATTAAAGGATGCTATTAATTCAGCAAAAGAAGTCGCAGGTGAAGGTGCAAAAGTGATTTATCTCTCGCCGCAAGGTCGTAAACTCGATCAACAAGGCGTAGAAGAATTAGCGCAGAATCAGAAATTGATTTTGTTATGCGGTCGATATGAAGGCATTGACGAGCGTTTGATTGAAACGGTTGTTGATGAAGAATGGTCAGTAGGTGATTATGTTCTCACCGGTGGTGAATTGCCGGCAATGACGTTAATTGACGCAGTTGCCCGATTTATTCCTGGTGTGCTGGGTAAACAAGCTTCCGCCGAGGAAGATTCGTTTGCCGATGGATTACTGGATTGCCCGCATTATACTCGCCCTGAAGTGCTTGACGGATTAACTGTGCCACCCGTGCTGATGTCGGGACACCATGAGGAAATTCGTAAATGGCGATTAAAACAATCGCTATTGAGAACATGGTTACGACGCCCTGAGCTACTGGAAGGCCTAGCTCTGACTGACGAACAACGTAAGCTGTTAAAACAGGTGAAAGCCGAATATAACAGTAAACTCAGTTAACTCTAGGATCAAAAAGGATCAAAAATGTCTAACATCATTAAACAACTTGAACAAGAACAATTAAAACAAAACGTACCTAGCTTCCGTCCGGGTGATACCTTAGAAGTGAAAGTATGGGTTGTTGAAGGTAGCAAACGTCGTTTGCAAGCATTCGAAGGCGTGGTTATTGCAATTCGTAACCGTGGCTTGCATTCTGCATTTACTGTACGCAAAATCTCTAACGGTGTTGGTGTTGAGCGTGTATTCCAAACTCACTCTCCGGCAGTTGATAGCATCGTAGTGAAACGTAAAGGTGCGGTACGTAAAGCGAAACTTTACTACTTACGCGCACTTTCCGGTAAAGCGGCTCGTATTAAAGAGCGTTTGGGCGAATAATCGCAATATAAAAAAGGCTTGGATTTCCAAGCCTTTTTTATTTGTGTTGATAAGCGCTTAAATTTGCTTAATCCACATATTTAATTCATACATTATTTGTGTTTTTTTAAAAACGCTACACCCGTATCCGGGAAGTCAGTAAATACACCTGTTGCGCCTGATTTGTTTAATAAGGCATCATACATTTGGTTTACATCGGTAAAGAATTCAGGTAGGGCATCTTTACGCACGGTGTATGGATGCAATTCAACATTATATTGCGCAAGTTCTTTTACTAGAGGTGTATATTCAATTTTACCCGGTTTGGATTTTTCTTTATCTACCAACATATACCAGCCTGGACCAACACCATCGGCATATTTTACAACTTCTGCCATGGCACCTGGTTTGAACATCCAATCATAGTCATAATTTACCCACTTGCCTTTAGCGTTTTTTTCTTCAGTTTCATGCCAATCGGTATATGCCACTAACTGGACAAGTTTTAAATCCATGCCCATTTTCGGTAGCAATTCCGTTTTAATACGTTTTAACTCATTAAAATCAAAGGTTTGCAAATAAACTAGATTACTTTTCTTGCTGTAGCCATATTTTTTCAATACTTTGAGGGTTTCTACAGCAATATCTTTACCATTTTGATGATGGAACCAAGGTGCTTTTATTTCAGGGTAAATACCTACTTTTTTACCGGTAGATTTTTCTAAACCTTGAATAAATTCGATTTCATCTTCAAAGGTATGAATTTTGAAATGAGATTTCCACAGAGGGAAACGTCCAGGGTAAATAGCGACTTGTTTTCCTTCCTTAGTTTCAAAGTTTTCTGTCATATTCAAACTTTGGATTTCTTTTAATGTAAAGTCGATAACGTAGTAACGGCCGTCTTTACGATGGCGATTAGGGAATTTTTTAGCGACATCGGTTAAACCGTCTAAGAAATGATCATGAATGACGACTAAGCGACCGTCTTTTGTCATGGCCAAATCTTGTTCTAAATAATCTGCTTGTTGTGCAAAAGCAAGTGCTTTAGATTCCAATGTATGCTCAGGTAAATAACCGCTCGCTCCACGATGGGCAATAATAATTTTGTCTGATTTCATATTGTTTACAACGGATTTATGGCTACAACCAGCTAATACGCCTGCTGTAATTAATGTGACTGCTAAGGTTTTTAATTTCATAAGAATTTCTCCTTGAAAGTGCGGTTGATTTTTGAGGTGTTTTTGATTTCATCCAAATACAAAGAAAGAAACTTATGGTGGATAAAATCATTTAACTTATAAAATTGAGGTACAAAAAAGGCGCTAAGCTTTACGCCTGCGCCTTTGAATTGTTTAATTATTTAGTGCCGTAGGTGTCCCCTAGTTTTGCTTTATGTTTACCTTCTTCAACCATTACGATGAAGAGTAATAACACCGCCAGAATACCACCACCGATCATGACGTAGAAACCACCGTCCCAGCCGTAGTGTTCGGCTGCCCAACCGATAACTGCTGATGCTGACACAGTACCACCTAAGTAACCGAATAAACCGGTGAAACCTGCTGCGGTACCTGCCGCTTTTTTCGGTGCTAGCTCAAGAGCGTGTAAGCCGATTAACATTACAGGACCGTAGATTAAGAAACCGATTAAGGTCATTAAGATGAAGTCAGTTAATTGATATGGGTTTTCATACCAAGCTGCATAGTTTGCAAGTTCTGCTTCAGGTGTAGCTGGGTTCATCCAGTATGCTACAACTGCTGCGGTAGTTAAGATCATGAAGATGAAACCGGTTAAACCACGTTTACCTTTGAAGACTTTATCTGATACCCAACCACATAATAATGTACCTGGAACCGCTGCTAATTCATAGATTGTGTATGCCCATGCGGTACCTTTGATGTTGAAGTGTTTTACTTCACTTAAGTAAACCGGAGACCATTTCAATACGCCGTAGCGGATTAAGTATACGAATACGTTAGCAATCGCGATGTACCATAACAATTTGTTTTTCAATACATAAGTGACGAAGATTTCTTTTGTGCTTAAATCGTTTTCGTAAGTTTTTTCGTTATAGTCATCAGGGTAGTCATTACGCCATTTTTCGATTGATGGTAATCCGCAAGATTGTGGAGTATCACGCATCACGAAGTAAACTGGAATTGCACAGATCATTGCTGCAATACCCGGATAGTAGAGGGATTGTTGCCAAATGTCTTTTGCTTGTGCTTCGATACCATGAGTGCTGAAGAACACTGCACTTGCTAATAGCACCATTGCACCCGGCATCATACCACCGATGTTGTGCGCGGTATTCCAGATAGATACGATAGTACCGCGTTCTGATTTAGACCACCAGTGTACCATTGTACGACCACATGGAGGCCAACCCATACCTTGGAACCAACCATTTAAGAAGATCATTACCCACATGATGGCAACGCCAGAGGTTGCCCATGGGAATAAACCCATCATGGTCATACAAAGACCAGAAAGCAATAAACCAAATGGTAAGAATACGCGAGGGTTCGAACGGTCAGACATACCTGCCATTACGAACTTAGATAAACCGTAGGCAAGACCGGCCGCTGAGCCGATAACACCTAGTTGCGCTTTAGTGTACAAGCCCTGTTGAATTAAACCGGGTTGTGCTAAGTCAAAGTTTGCACGTACAAAATAGTAAGCGGCATAACCAAAGAAGATCCCTGCGAATACTTGCCAACGTAGGCGTTTGTAGGTGGAATCGATTTTGTCAGCCGGCAGCTCAGCAATATGTGGAGCTGGTTTAAATGGACCAAACATAAAATTCTCCAAGAGTTAAATAAGTAATATTGTCTTTATATGAAAAGAACGCAGGAATGATAAAGCAAATATAAAAACAGGAAAGCAAAATTATGGTGTTTTGTGAGAAATATCACAAAAATAATCGCACTTTTGATTGAATACGAAATGCTTGTCGTTGCTAATGAACATCGGCTGTTCATTTTCGCTCATGAATTGTAGGGGTAAATAAAAATAAACGCTGTTTTTAAGCGCTTATTTTGGTTTGGATGAGAAAAGTGCGGTCAAAAATCGCCTCACTTTTTCAATGTCTCACTCGCTAAATCAGCCTAACCGTTGGCGGACGATTTCAAACAAACAAACACCGGTCGCCACGGAGACATTGAGCGAAGACACCGAACCTGCCATTGGAATGCTGATGAGTTGATCGCAATGCTCACGGGTTAAGCGGCGCATGCCTTCGCCTTCTGCCCCCATGACCAATGCCAAGGCACCGGTGAGCTTGGTTTGATAGAGGGTTTCGGTGGCTTCACCGGCGGTGCCAACAACCCATACATTGTGTAGCGCTTGTAGATCACGTAGGGTGCGGGCAAGGTTAGTGACTCGAATAAGCGGTACATTTTCCGCTGCGCCACACGCCACTTTTCGCGCGGTCGAATTGAGTTGGGCAGATTTATCTTTGGGTACAATCACTGCAGTTACGCCTGCTGCATCTGCCGTTCGCAAACAAGCACCAAGGTTATGTGGATCGGTGACGCCATCTAAAACCAATAATAAAGGCGCGTTGTGTGTTTCGAGTAAACGATCCAAATCATGCTCATTTAATTCCGGTAACGGGTGCACTCGCGCAATAATGCCTTGGTGCACTTCGCCTTCCGCTTTTTTATCCAAGGTTTGGCGATTTAAAAATTGAACGGAAATGCCCAATCGTTGAATTTCATTAATCAAAGGCTGTAAACGTTGGTCGTCTCGGCCTTTTAACGCTAACACTTCAATTAAACGTTCCGGATGATTAGAGACAAATGCTTTTACTGCGTGGATGCCATAAATTGTTTCACTCATGTTTTTTCTTTCCCTTTTTCATTTTGGCAGCTTTGGATTTCATTTTAGAAACGTGACTTTTTTTGACTGCACTTTTTTCTGCTTTTACCTTTTTCTTGGTTGAAGTCTTCTTGGAAGGCTTTACTTCAGTTTTCTTGGCTTTGGTTCGTGCCGTTTTACCACTACGTTTCGGCTTGCGTTCACTTGAAATTAAGGAAAAATCAATTTGTTTTTGTTCTAAACTCACGGCTTCTACACGCACTTTCACCGCATCACCGAGACGGAAAATCATGCCGCTGTTTTCGCCGATAAGACGTTGTTTCGGCATATCGAATAAGTAGTAGTCATTTGCCAAACCGGAAATATGCACTAAGCCATCGATAAACAGATCATTCAAACGAACAAAGAAGCCGAAACCGGTCACCGAAGAAATGACACCGTCAAATTCTTCGCCCACATGATCTTGCATGTATTCGCATTTTAGCCAATCCGCCACTTCACGGGTGGCATCGTCGGCACGGCGTTCTGTAGAAGAACAATGCGCGCCAAAGCCATCCATTTCTTCAAGTTGATAATGGTATCCGCCGGTGTCGGTCGTTTTACGTTTAGAACCCTTCTGTTTCGCCAATAGGTATTTGATGCCACGATGCAACGTCAAATCCGGATAACGGCGAATCGGCGAGGTGAAATGGGCATATTCTTCTAATGCTAAACCGAAGTGACCGATGTTGTCGGCGCTATAAACTGCTTGACTCATGGAGCGTAGTAACATGGTTTGAATCAATTCGTGATCCGGGCGTGGTTTAATCTGTTCAAGTAACTGCGCATAATCGGTCGGTGTCGGTTTATTCCCACCGGATAGACTCAAGCCACATTCCGCCAAGAAACTGCGAAATGCCGTGAGTTTTTCTTCACCCGGTACGGCATGAATGCGGTACAGTGCCGGTTCTTGATGTTTCGCCATGAAGTTAGCAGACGCAATATTTGCCAAAATCATACATTCTTCAATAATTTTATGGGCATCGTTACGCACGACCGGCTCAATACGTTCAATACGTCCCAACGCATTGAAAATAAATTTGCTTTCAATTGTTTCAAATTCGATGGCGCCGCGCTGCCGGCGCGCTTTCACCAACGCCTGATACATGTCATGTAGATCTTGTAAATGAGGCACTAACGAGGCGTAACGTTCACAAAGTGCGGTGTCTTTTTCCAGTATTTTTGCTACTTTGTTATAAGTTAAACGGGCATGGGAATTCATCACCGCTTCGTAAAATTGGTAATCTGTCATTTTGCCTTTAGCGGAGAGCGTGATTTCACACACCATGCATAAGCGATCCACTTGTGGATTTAACGAACATAAACCATTGGAGAGTTTTTCCGGCAACATCGGCACGACGCGATTTGGGAAATAGACGGAATTGCCTCGATTATAGGCTTCCGTGTCCAATGCGCTTTTCGGTCGAACGTAATAGCTCACATCGGCAATGGCCACCCAAAGTTTCCAGCCTTTGCCTTGTTTTTGACAAAATACCGCATCGTCAAAATCGCGTGCATCTTCTCCATCAATGGTCACTAACGGCAAGTTACGCAAATCTACACGACCACGTTTAGCCTCTTCAGGTACGTCTTCAGCCCATTTTTTAAGTTGTTTTTCCACCGCACTTGGGAATACATGAGGAATGTCATGCTTGCGAATGGCAATTTCCACTTCCATGCCTTTCGCCATATTGTCACCCAGTACTTCGGTAATTTTGCCGATAGGTTGGAAAAACGGTGCTGTACGCGGGTGGAGTTCCACCACAACGACTTGCCCCATGCGGGCACCAAGACGGGCGTTATCAGGAATTAAAATATCGCGTGTAATACGGCTGTCGTCGGGCACCACATAACCGATGCCTTGTTCAAGGAAAAAACGACCGACAATTTGTTTTTTGTTCGCTTCCAATACACGCACAATGCGTATTTCCGGACGACCTTTGCGGTCAAATCCGTTAGGTTGCGCCAACACATAATCGCCGTGCATGACTTTCTGCATTTGTACGTTGGGAATGAAAAAGTCTTCTTTTTTGCCTTCGACTTGTAAAAAACCGAAGCCTTCTCGATGTCCAATCACCATGCCTTTAAGTAAATCCAGTTTTTCCGGTAAGGCATAGCATTTACGTTTGGTGAAAACTAACTGACCGTCATTTTCCATGGCGCGTAAACGACGGCGCATAGCTTCTTGTTGTTCTTCATTTACAATGGCAAGGGTTTTAAAAATCTCCTCTTTGCTCATAGGAGAATTCTGTTTGCGAATCACTTGCAGAATAAAGTCACGACTCGGAATCGGATTGTCATATTTTGCCAATTCCTTCGCATAATTCGGATCTTGCAATATCGCTTTGTTTGTTTTTTTCGCCATAATTTTCTTTTCATTAAATAAAGTGCGGTCAGTTTACACGCTGTTTTGTCTAAAGCAAGGGAAATTGCGGTTCAACAGCTTATGGAAAAGCATCAAACTCATCGTTAAATTGTAATTTTTTGCCGTCGAAACATAAAATTTTCTGTTATAGGCTCGCATTTTTTGGTACATTTAGCGCAATTTTTTAACGCTCAAAAATGAGCTTGTTTTATTCAATTTAGTTCAGTGGAATACGTATGTTATTTAAAAAAATTCGCGGTTTATTTTCTAACGATCTTTCTATCGATCTTGGTACGGCAAATACATTAATTTATGTGAAAGGACAAGGTATCGTCCTTGACGAGCCTTCTGTCGTTGCGATTCGTCGCGATCGTAGCGGCTCATTAAAAAGTATTGCTGCAGTAGGTAAAGAAGCGAAACAAATGTTAGGACGTACACCAAAAAGTATCGAAGCTATCCGTCCGATGAAAGATGGCGTGATTGCAGACTTTTTCGTGACCGAAAAAATGTTACAGTACTTTATTAAACAGGTACACAGCGGCAACTTCATGCGTCCAAGTCCTCGTGTGTTGATTTGTGTGCCGGCAGGTGCAACTCAAGTAGAACGTCGTGCTATTAAAGAATCTGCAATGGGCGCTGGTGCCCGTGAAGTGTATTTAATTGAAGAACCAATGGCAGCAGCTATTGGTGCAAAATTACCGGTTTCAACTGCAACAGGTTCTATGGTAATTGATATCGGTGGTGGTACGACAGAAGTTGCGGTAATTTCTTTAAACGGCATCGTTTATTCTTCTTCTGTGCGCATTGGTGGTGATAGTTTCGATGAAGCTATCGTGTCTTATGTGCGTAAAAACTTTGGTTCCATTATTGGTGAACCAACCGCTGAACGTATTAAACAAGAAATTGGTATTGCGTACATTCAAGAAGGCGATGAAATCAAACAAATGGAAGTGCATTGTTCCAATATTGCAGAAGGTGCACCACGTTCCATTACATTAACCTCTCAAGATGTTTTAGAAGCGATTCGTCAACCGTTGAGTGGCATTGTTGCGGCAGTACGCACCGCATTAGAGGAGTGCCAACCGGAGCATGCAGCCGATATTTTTGAGCGTGGCATGGTGTTAACCGGTGGTGGCGCCTTGTTGCGCAATATTGATATGTTGTTAGCGAAAGAATCCGGCGTGCCGACCATTGTGGCGGAAGACCCGTTGACTTGTGTTGCTCGTGGTGGCGGTGAGGCCTTGGATATGATTGATATGCACGGCGGCGATATTTTCAGCGACGAAATTTAAGCCTGATGAACAAGAAAAAGTGCGGTTAAAAATGACCGCACTTTTATTTAGTCGGAATTGACGACAATGAAACCTATCTTCGGTAAAACCCCTCCCTTAGGATTGAAACTCTTTTTAGCGGTTACTGCTTCTGTCGGTTTAATTCTATCTGACGGACAAACAAACGCGATAATTCAAGTCCGCGGCTTTTTAGAAACAGCGGTTGGAAGTCTCTATTATTTAGCGAATACGCCGCGTGCGGTGTTAGATGGGGTTTCTGATAACTTGGTGGATACCAATAAACTGCAAATTGAAAATCGTGTGTTAAAAGAACAGTTGCGTGAAAAAAATGCTGATTTACTTTTGCTTGATCAACTCAGAGTTGAAAACCAACGTTTACGTTTATTGCTAAATTCACCGTTACGAACCGATGAGTATAAAAAAATTGCAGAAGTGTTGACTGCCGAAACAGATGTTTATCGTCAACAAATCGTGATTAATCAAGGTGAAAAAGACGGGGCTTATGTTGGTCAGCCGGTGATTGATGAAAAGGGTGTTGTCGGACAAATTATTTCTGTGGGAGAAAACACCAGTCGTATTTTGTTGATTACCGATGTGACGCATGCGGTTCCGGTTCAAGTATTGCGTAATGATGTTCGTTTGATTGCCAACGGGACAGGGCATGGTGACGAATTGACACTAGATAATGTGCCACGTTCTGTTGATATTGAAAAAGGCGATTTATTGGTGACATCCGGTTTAGGCGGACGTTTCTTAGAAGGATATCCGGTGGCGATCGTAGAATCGGTTTCTCGAAATGGGAAAAATTATTTTGCGACGGTCACAGCAAAACCGTTGGCTTCTATTGATAAATTGCGTTATGTGCTTTTATTGTGGCCAACAAACGAGGATATGCGTAAAGCGAAAACGATTACACCGGAAGAAGTGCGTAAAGTGGTTCAACAACGTCTTAATAATCAAGGTTCCGAAGCCAATAAAGTGAAAAAAACGGTGGTGCCGGAAGAAAATGAACCGAGCAATATGACATCCCCATTACCGACAGAATATATGCCGGCAGAAGCACCGACGGATGCGCAAAATGAGATTAATCATCCGCCGCTACCAAACCAATCTCACAGAGAGGAAGATTAATGCAAGGTCGATTTTTCTTTCAATGTCTTGTGCTGGCGGCGATTTTTGCGATTGCATTGGTGATGGAATTAGCACCATGGCCATCCGGTTTCCAGAGTTTTAAACCGGCATGGATTGTTTTAGTATTTGCCTATTGGGCCTTGTCAATTCCACATAAAGTCAGCATTGGCTGGGCGTTTATTATCGGTATTATTTGGGATATGGTGCTCGGTTCAACACTCGGGGTACATGCCTTAGTGATGTCTTTATTCGCGTATCTTATTACTCGACACCATTTACGGTTACGTAACCTTTCATTATGGATGCAAAGTTTGTTGCTGGTGGGCTTTGTTTTCGCGATTCGAGTCAGTATTTTCTTGATTGAATCTGTTTTACATAGTGCCAATTTTAACTGGCAAGAAATTTTCGGGGCGTTGGCTAGTGGTGTGCTTTGGCCTTGGATTTTCTTACTCCTCCGAAAAATTCGCCGTTATTTAAGTTTGAGTTAATGTGCGCAGAAAATCTACAGCATTTTCTGACCGCACTTTACCATAACTAAACTTTTTCATACCAAATACGGTTTACGTATAGCTGAATCTTACCGGAAGGCGTTTCTACGCTAATTTCGTCGTCTTCTTCTTTACCAATTAAGGCGCGCGCCACCGGTGAATCAATGGAAATCCAGTTTTTCGCCGGATCAAATTCATCACAACCTACAATGCGATACTGTTTAACTTCGCCATCTTCGTTTTCTAGTTCCACCCACGCGCCGAAAAACACTTTGCCTTCTTGCTTTGGTGAATAATCCACGATTTGTAGTACTTCCAGCCGTTTAGTGAGAAAGCGTACACGGCGGTCAATTTCCCGCAAGCGGCGTTTACCGTAAATATATTCCGCATTTTCACTGCGATCGCCCAATGCGGCAGCATCAGATACCGCCTGTGTGACTTGCGGGCGTTCTTCTTTCCATAAATATTTCAATTCTTGATCAAGGGCGTTCCAGCCTTGACGAGTGATGTAATTTGACTTTGCCATTATCCTGTCCTCAATTGCCGTAAAATTATACCGAAAAAGGAACAAACATTTGAGCCTCTTGCGCAAAAACAGTATGCTATGCCCGTTTTTTCATTCTTAAGAAGTACATATCATGTTAAACCAGCAAATTAGCCAACTTATCGCGCAAGAGTTAAATGTACGCGATAGTCAAATTCTTGCCGCCATTCAATTATTAGATGATGGCAACACGATTCCTTTTATTGCCCGTTATCGTAAAGAAGCCACCGGCGGCTTAGATGATACACAACTACGTCATTTTGAAACCCGCTTAATTTATTTACGCGAATTGGAAGACCGCCGCCAAACCATTTTGAAATCCATTGAGGAACAAGGCAAATTAACGGATGAATTGCGTGACAAAATCCAAACCACGCAAAGTAAAACCGAGCTGGAAGATTTGTATTTACCGTTTAAACCAAAACGCCGTACGAAAGGCCAAATTGCCATTGAGGCGGGGCTTGAGCCATTGGCAGATTTACTTTGGAACGAGCCAAAAACAGAACCGGAAACCACCGCACTTGATTATGTGAATGCAAAGAAAGGGGTAGCAAATGTTAAGGCTGCATTAGACGGTGCTCGTTATATTTTGATGGAACGTTTTGCCGAAGACGCCGGATTATTGGCGAAAGTGCGCGATTATTTAAGTAAAAATGCGCTGATTGTTTCTAAGGTGATTGAGGGCAAAGAGGCGGAAGGTGCGAAATTCCAAGATTATTTTGATCACCAAGAGCTGCTTAAAAATGTGCCGTCTCACCGCGCTTTGGCGATGTTCCGTGGACGTAATGAAAGCATTTTACAATTAAGTTTGAATGCGGACCCGGAAGCGGAAGAGGGCAGTCGCCAAAGCTATTGTGAAGAGATTATTCGTGATTATTTAGGTGTTCGTTTCACTGGTCAGCCGGCGGATAAATGGCGTGAGCAAGTGATTGCGTGGACATGGAAAATTAAAGTGGCGTTGCATTTGGAAACGGAACTCATGGCAACCTTGCGTGAGAAAGCGGAAGAGGAAGCCATTGATGTATTTGCCCGAAATCTGACCGCACTTTTAATGGCGGCACCGGCAGGCGCGAAAAATACAATGGGGTTAGACCCGGGGCTACGTACCGGCGTGAAAGTGGCGGTGGTAGATAACACCGGTAAGTTATTGGCAACCGATACCATTTATCCGCATACCGGGCAGATGGATCGCGCGATGTTATCTATTTTCCAATTAATTAAGCAGCATAACGTAGAATTGATTGCTATCGGAAATGGGACAGCCTCTCGTGAGACTGAACGTTTCGCCAAAGATGTGATCAAGGAAATTAAAGAAAATAAACCACAAACAGTGGTGGTTAGCGAAGCGGGCGCTTCCGTCTATTCCGCTTCGGAATTGGCAGCACAGGAATTTCCCGATTTGGATGTATCCTTGCGTGGCGCGGTGTCCATTGCCCGTCGCTTGCAGGATCCATTGGCGGAATTGGTGAAAATCGAGCCGAAAGCCATTGGCGTGGGGCAATATCAACATGATGTAAATCAAAGCCAATTAGCGCGTAAATTGGATGCGGTGGTGGAAGACTGTGTAAACGCTGTTGGTGTGGACTTAAACACCGCCTCTGTGCCGTTATTGGCGCGAGTGGCGGGGATGACTAAAACCATTGCTCAAAATATCGTGGCATATCGTGATGAAAACGGGCGTTTTGACAGCCGTGAGCAACTGAAAAAAGTGCCTCGTTTAGGCCCGAAAGCTTTCGAGCAATGTGCAGGGTTTATGCGTATCGCTGCAGGCGATAATCCGTTAGATGCCTCCGGTGTACACCCGGAAGCCTATCCTGTGGTCGAAAAAATTCTACAAGCAACAGAACAATCGATTCAGGCTTTAATGGGCAATGCAGGATTAGTGCGCCAGCTTGATGCAAAACAGTTTACCGATGAGCAATTTGGTTTGCCGACAGTGCAGGATATTTTCAAAGAATTGGAAAAACCGGGACGCGACCCGCGCGGTGAATTTAAAACTGCCACTTTCGCTGAGGGCGTGGAAGAAATCACAGATTTGAAAGCAGGTATGATCTTAGAAGGTACGGTCACCAACGTGACTAATTTCGGTGCCTTTGTGGATATTGGCGTACACCAAGACGGCTTGGTTCATATTTCTTCCCTTAGCGATAAATTTGTGGAAGATCCGCATCAAGTGGTGAAAACCGGTGATGTCGTAAAAGTGAAAGTATTGGAAGTGGATGTGGCGCGTCGTCGTATTGCATTAACCATGCGTTTAGATGAAAGTGCGGTGAAAAATGATGGCAAATCTGACCGCACTTTATCCGCAAAACCGCGTTCTGATAATGCCCGCCAAGACCGTAGTAATTCGCCGCGAGCAAATAATGCAATGGGCAATGCCTTTGCAAATGCGCTGAAGAATTGGAAGAGATAGCTGATACTAGTTCAGTAAAAATATTAAAAATTGTGACCGTACTTTATTTCATTAAAGTGCGGTCATTTTTTTATTGTGTTTTCATCAGATTCGTTTTATCAAGATGATAAAAATAAAAAGGTGTATCATTCGATACGCCTTTTCAATTGGGTTTTATCAATTATTTGATAATTTTAGCTACCACGCCAGCACCTACTGTACGGCCACCTTCACGGATAGCGAAACGTAAACCTTGGTCCATCGCGATTGGGTGGATTAAGGATACGGTCATTTTGATGTTATCGCCAGGCATAACCATTTCCACACCTTCCGGTAACTCGATAGTACCGGTTACGTCAGTTGTACGGAAATAGAATTGTGGACGGTAACCTTTGAAGAATGGAGTATGACGACCACCTTCTTCTTTGGATAATACGTACACTTCAGATTCGAAATCAGTGTGTGGAGTGATTGAACCTGGTTTCGCTAATACTTGACCACGTTCGATTTCTTCACGTTTTGTACCACGTAATAATGCACCGATGTTTTCACCTGCACGACCTTCGTCAAGTAATTTACGGAACATTTCAACACCGGTTACGGTTGTTTTCGCAGTTGGTTTGATACCTACGATTTCAACTTCATCACCAGTACGGATGATACCACGCTCTACACGACCAGTTACTACTGTACCACGACCGGAAATAGAGAACACGTCTTCAATTGGAAGAAGGAACGGTTGGTCGATTGCACGCTCAGGTTCAGGAATGTAAGTATCTAATGCTTGAGCTAATTCAAGGATTTTTTCTTCCCATTCTGCTACGCCGTTTAACGCTTGTAATGCAGAACCACGAATGATTGGTGTATCGTCACCCGGGAAGTCATATTGAGAAAGAAGTTCACGAACTTCCATTTCAACTAATTCTAATAACTCTTCGTCATCTACCATGTCGCATTTGTTTAAGAATACGATGATGTAAGGAACACCTACTTGGCGACCTAATAAGATGTGCTCACGAGTTTGTGGCATAGGACCATCAGTTGCTGCTACTACTAAGATAGCACCATCCATTTGCGCCGCACCGGTAATCATGTTTTTAACATAGTCGGCGTGTCCCGGACAGTCAACGTGTGCGTAGTGACGTGTTGGAGTGTCGTATTCAACGTGGGATGTATTGATGGTGATACCACGCGCTTTTTCTTCCGGCGCGTTATCGATTTGGTCGAATGCACGAGCTGCACCACCGTAGTGTTTTGCTAATACGGTTGTGATAGCTGCAGTTAAAGTGGTTTTACCATGGTCAACGTGGCCGATTGTACCCACGTTAACGTGCGGTTTTGTACGTTCAAATTTTTCTTTAGACACGATTAAGTTTCCTCAATATATAAGCCCACAAGCCGATATGGCTTGTGGCCTTAGTTAAACAAAATTATTTTTTACGAGCTTCAATAACTGCTTCAGCCACGTTTTTCGGTGCTTCAGCATATTTTAATGGTTCCATTGAGTAGGAAGCACGACCTTGAGTTTGGGAACGTAAGTCGGTTGCATAACCAAACATTTCAGAAAGCGGAACTTCAGCGTCGATTTTAACAACGAATTCGTTTGCTTCTTGACCGTTTACCATCGCGCGACGACGGCTCAAGTCACCGATTACGTCACCTACATATTCAGGTGGAGTTTCTACTTCAACTTTCATGATTGGCTCAAGTAAAACTGGGTTTGCTTTTGCGAATGCCGCTTTAAATGCTAAAGATGCTGCAAGTTTAAACGCCAATTCAGAAGAGTCCACATCATGGTATGAACCGAAGTGTAAACGAACACCGATATCAACTACTGGGTAACCCGCTAATGGACCAGATTTAAGTTGCTCTTGAATACCTTTGTCAACTGCTGGGATGTATTCACCAGGGATTACACCACCTTTGATTTCGTTAACAAATTCATAGCCTGGACCTTCCGGCTCTAATGGGTACAAGTCGATAACAACATGACCATATTGACCGCGACCACCAGATTGTTTTGCGTGTTTACCTTCTACATCGTTAACACGAGTACGAATTGTTTCACGGTAAGATACTTGTGGTTTACCAATGTTAGCTTCCACTTTGAATTCACGTTTCATACGGTCAACGATGATATCCAAGTGTAACTCACCCATACCGGAAATAATGGTTTCACCGGATTCTTCATCGGTGTGAACACGGAATGACGGGTCTTCTTGTGCAAGACGACCTAATGCAAGCCCCATTTTTTCTTGGTCTGCTTTTGTTTTTGGCTCTACTGCAACAGAGATTACCGGCTCAGGGAATTCCATACGTTCAAGGATGATTGGTGCTTCAATTGCACATAATGTATCACCTGTTGTTACATCTTTTAGGCCGATTGCCGCAGCGATATCGCCCGCGCGAACTTCTTTAATTTCTTCACGTTTATTTGCGTGCATCTGTACGATACGACCAAAACGTTCACGTTTTTGACGTACAGAGTTTAATACGGTATCACCAGAATTAATTACACCGGAATATACACGGAAGAAGGTTAAGTTACCTACGAATGGGTCAGTTGCAATTTTGAACGCTAATGAAGAGAATGGCTCTTCATCGCTTGCATGACGCTCTCCTTCAGTTTCGTCAGGGTTGATACCTTTGATTGCTGGAATATCTGTTGGTGCCGGTAAGTATTCAACAACCGCATCAAGCATAGCTTGAACACCTTTGTTTTTGAATGCTGAACCACAAGTTACCAAGATGATTTCGTTTGCTAATACGCGTTGACGAAGACCTGCTTTGATCTCTTCTTCGCTTAACTCTTCACCACCAAGATATTTTTCCATTAATTCTTCGGAAGCTTCCGCTGCTGCTTCAACAAGGTTTTGACGCCATTCTTCGCAAGCGGCTTGCATATCTGCAGGCACATCTTCATAAGTGAAAGTCATCCCTTGGTCAGCTTCATTCCAGTTAATTGATTTCATCTTGATTAAATCAACAACACCGGTGAAGTTTTCTTCTGAACCCACAGGTAATTGAAGAGGAACAGCATTTGCACCTAAACGGGTTTTTAATTGATCAACTACGCGTAGGAAGTTAGCGCCAGTACGGTCCATTTTGTTTACAAACGCGATACGTGGAACTTGATATTTGTTTGCTTGACGCCATACAGTTTCAGACTGAGGTTGAACACCACCAACCGCGCAGTAAACCATCACCGCACCATCAAGAACACGCATTGAACGTTCTACTTCAACAGTAAAGTCTACGTGTCCCGGGGTATCGATAACATTAATACGGTGTTGTGGAAACTGTTGTGACATACCAGACCAGAATGCAGTCGTTGCAGCAGAGGTAATGGTAATACCACGTTCTTGTTCCTGTTCCATCCAGTCCATGGTTGCTGCACCATCGTGTACTTCACCAATTTTGTGACTTACACCGGTGTAGAATAAGATACGTTCAGTGGTAGTAGTTTTACCTGCATCAATATGCGCACTAATACCAATATTACGATATCTTTCGATAGGGGTTGTACGAGCCATTATTATAACCTTGTTTAATTTAATATCAGTTTATATAAGGGTAAGGCTTCATCTAAGATGAAGCCCTTAAATCTTAAAAGCGTATTACCAGCGATAATGAGCAAATGCTTTGTTCGCTTCAGCCATACGGTGAACATCTTCGCGTTTCTTAACTGCCGCACCTTTATTTTCAGATGCATCAGATAATTCGTTCGCTAAGCGTAAAGCCATGGATTTATCACCGCGTTTACGAGCTGCTTCGACGATCCAACGCATACCTAATGCGTTACGGCGAACCGGACGAACTTCAACCGGCACTTGGTAAGTAGAACCACCTACACGACGGGATTTCACTTCCACAGTTGGACGTACATTTTCTAATGCTGCTTCGAAAGCTTCTAAAGCTTCTTTACCGGTACGTTGAGCTAGTGTGTCTAATGCGTTATAAACGATAGATTCTGCGATAGATTTTTTACCATCTACCATGATGACATTGATAAATTTAGCAAGTAATTCTGAGCCGAACTTCGGATCCGGTAAAATCTTGCGTTGTTCAATACTACGACGACGTGGCATTGCGAATTTCTCCGTTTTTATAATCTTCAGGGTATCCCAAAACTCGATAAAAATTAACCGCACTTTTGGTATAAGGGGCTAATTAGATACTGGAGTTTGCGATTTAAATAAGTTTTACTAATTTAGCGTTTGGCCTTACTTAACGGAGAACCATTAAGCTTTAGGACGTTTAACGCCGTATTTAGAACGACCTTGTTTACGATCTTTCACGCCTGCGCAGTCTAATGCGCCGCGTACGGTGTGATAACGCACACCAGGTAAGTCTTTAACACGACCGCCACGGATAAGCACAACACTGTGCTCTTGAAGGTTATGACCTTCACCGCCGATGTATGAGGTTACTTCGAAACCATTGGTTAAACGAATACGGCATACTTTACGTAATGCTGAGTTCGGTTTTTTAGGTGTAGTTGTGTATACACGGGTGCATACACCACGTTTCTGCGGACAGGCCTCTAATGCAGGAACGTTACTTTTTACAACCTTTTTCACACGCGGTTTGCGTACTAGCTGGTTGATTGTTGCCATTAAAAAACTCCAGTTTAATAAAATTCATTAAAGAATGTTGTTTTACAAATCTGTCCATACAAGAACAGACCGTGTATTCTAATCTTCAAAGTGTAGGCTGTCAACTGATTCTAATTATCGTAATTTTGTTATTGCATATAAACAAAAATCAAAAAAAAATGGTCCTCACTTGGCCTTGATTCATATATAAAAATAAAGCAAATGTTAAATTTCTTTAGGTTATAAGATATGTGAATTTGATCTTTCCATCTGAAATTATCTTATTTTTATAATGCATAAACGTTCACGTATTTTGGAATAGTCATGAATTGGCAGTATATTTGGAATATCATCCCTAGATTTGTTGATGCAACATTTATCACTTTACAACTTTCTTTCTGGGCGATTGTACTTTCGTTGTTCATCGGTTTTTTCTGCGCCATTGTGACGACATATAAAGTGTGTATGCTCAATCCCATTGTGAAATTTTATATTGAATTTTCCCGCAACACGCCTTTGTTGATTCAGGTTTTTTTCCTGTATTTCGGCTTATCTAAGGTGGGTGTTAAATTAGACGGCTTTACTTGTGCGGTGATTGGCCTTGCGTTTTTAGGGGGAAGTTATATGTCAGAAGCCATTCGGGGTGGTTTGGAAGCGATTCCCCGTGCTCAGTTGGAATCCGCTTTAAGTTTAGGATTGACGCCGGTACAAGCCTTTCGTTACGTATTATTCCCTCAAGCCTTTGCTATCGCTACGCCGGCCATTGGTGCTAATTGCTTATTTTTAATGAAAGAAACTTCCGTAGTGAGTGCGATTGCCATTGCTGAGTTGATGTTTATGGCAAAGGAAATTATTGGCATGGATTACAAAACGAATGAAGCTCTATTTTTATTGGTCGTATTTTATTTAATGATTTTATTGCCGGTGTCTTTATTTGTTGCATATTTGGAACGCCGTACACGGAGAGCAAAATATGGGGCTTAATGTGTTATTTGAAGGGAGCAACTTTGAGCGATTACTGGGCGGATTATGGGTGACGGCCAAAATTGCCTTTGTTTCCGTTTTTTTCGCTTGTGTTCTTGGTGTAATTCTCGGTTTATTAATGACAAACAAGAGCCGGGGCATTCGCGCCCTTTGCCGCTTTTATTTGGAATTTGTCCGTATTATTCCTTTGTTGGTCCTACTCTTTATTACCTATTTTGGCGTGGCGAAATGGTTCAATACGCATATTGATGGCGTTACCGTATGTATTTTGGTCTTTATTTTTTGGGGCACGGCGGAAATGGGCGATTTGGTGCGGGGCGCATTAACTTCTATTGAAAAACATCAAGTAGAATCCGCCCAGGCGTTAGGTTTAACGTCGCTACAGACTTTTCGTTATATTTTATTGCCACAAAGTTTGAAACGCGTTACGCCAAGCGCTATTAACTTGTTTACACGCATGGTGAAAACCAGCTCGCTTGCTATGTTAATCGGTGTATTGGAAGTAATTAAAGTTGGGCAACAGATTATTGAAACCTCCCTGTTTACGGAACCCTCCGCTGCCTTGTGGATTTATGGTGTGATTTTCTTGTTATATTTTGTGATTTGCTATCCGTTATCCTTATTTTCACGTTATTTAGAAACCTATTGGGAAAAATAGAAGGTGTGTATGCCCTTATTAGAAATTAAAAATTTAGTGAAATATTACGGCGACACCCTTGCCTTAAATGGAATTAATTTATCCGTTGAAAAAGGCGAAGTGGTGGTAATTTTAGGCCCATCTGGCTGCGGTAAAAGTACGCTCTTACGTTGTATTAACGGCTTAGAAGAGATAAAGAGCGGTCAATTAATTTTGCAAAATGAAGGAGCGTTGGGTAAAGACTTGCCTTGGGTGAAAGCCCGTCAACATATCGGCATGGTGTTCCAGAGCTACGAATTATTTCCGCATATGTCGGTCATCGATAATATTTTGCTTGGTCCGCTCAAAGTGCAGAAACGCCAGCGTGCCGAGGTGGAAGCTCAAGCCCATATATTACTGAAACGGGTTGGATTGTTTGAGCGTAAAAATGCCTATCCGCGCGAGTTATCGGGCGGACAGAAACAACGCATTGCCATTGTGCGTTCTTTGTGTATGAACCCCGATATTATGCTGTTTGACGAAGTCACTGCCGCACTTGACCCGGAAATGGTGCGTGAAGTGTTGGATGTGATTTTAGGCTTGGCGAAAGACGGCATGACGATGCTTATCGTGACCCATGAAATGTCCTTTGCCCGCCAAGTGGCGAATCGCATTGTGTTTATGGATAAAGGACAAATCGTTGAACAGGCTTCGCCATCGGATTTCTTCACTAATCCGCAAACCGACCGTGCGAAAACCTTTCTTAACATTTTAAATTACGAACCAAGAGGAGTTAACTATGAACAAAACATTTAAAAAAGTGACCGCACTTTTCGCCACCGCATTATTGGCAATGGGCCTAACCGCTTGCAACGATAAAGAGGGCAAAACGGAATCGGCGACCTCGTCAACGATTGAGCAACTCAAACAAGCCGGCAAAGTGCGTATCGGCGTATTTAGTGACAAACCGCCATTCGGCTATGTGGATAGTCAAGGCAAAAGCCAAGGATTTGACGTGGAAATCGCCAAAGCCATCACCAAAGATTTATTGGGCGATGAAAATAAAGCGGAATACGTGTTAGTTGAAGCTGCCAACCGCGTGGAATACCTCACCTCCAATAAAGTGGACATTATCCTTGCCAACTTCACCGTTACGCCTGCCCGTGCGGAAGTGGTGGATTTCGCGAAACCTTACATGAAAGTAGCCTTAGGTGTGGTGTCAAAAGACGGATCAGTGATTACCGATGTGAACCAATTAAAAGGCAAAACCTTGTTAATCAATAAAGGTACCACCGCAGATGCGTATTTCACTAAAAATTATCCTGACATCAAACTGTTGAAATTTGAGCAAAATACCGAAACCTTCGAAGCTTTACGTGACGGTCGTGGCGATGCGCTTGCCCATGACAACACATTATTGTTCGCATGGGCAAAAGAAAATCCCGGCTTTACGGTGGGCGTGAAAAACTTAGGTGATCAAGATTTCATTGCGCCGGCAGTGAGAAAAGGGGATACCGAATTGTTGAACTGGTTAAATGCTGAAATTGAAAAATTAGGGAAACAAGGCGTGTTAAAACAAGCTTACGAAAAAACCTTAAAGCCAATTTATGGTGATGCCATTACGGAAGCAGATGTGGTGGTTGAGTATAAATAATCTACATTAATAAAAAGAAAAATGCGCTTAAAACTAAGCGCATTTTTTATTCATTTTAAACTACCATTGGAAGCGATAGACGGCTTGTACGCCAAATGGTTGCTTGATGTGTTTGCCGTCTGCGCGATTCACTTCTACTCCCATTCGGTGATTGCCAAAACCGGCGTTAAAACCGACCGCACTTGTAAACCGACCGCGATAACTTTCTACATTGAGTTGGCTACCATTGTAGTTAATATCGCTGTGGCGGAGGCGTGTCGTGATCGCATTCGCTTCCGCATAAGGTTGAAGTTCCCATCCTTGGCTCAACTCGAAGGTTTTGGCAAGGCGTAAACCGATTCGAGAAGAAATGGCAGATAAGCTATCTTCTTTTTCTTTACCGTTAATATGCGTCCAAGCCAATTGCGCTTGTGGAGTCACGGTCCATGCACCGGCTAATTGGAATTGTTTGCCGATTTCACTGCTTAATGTGTAAGCGTTGTAACGGTGTTTTTCCGTATGATTTGAGTTTGCGGTTAAGCGACTATATTGCGCAATATTATCTAAATAGACACCATTGTCAGCCATGTAAGTCCCGTAAACCCCAATGGCTTGTCCTTTCACTTTTCCGTTGCCGTAATGATTGTTGAAGTCAATATTGGCTTGGCTGTGTCCGACAAATCCGCCTAAACGCACCTTATCTGTTGCTGCAACATCCGCGCCAATTTGTAAGCTATGTACGTTTTGCTTAAAGCCGGAAGTTTGACTTTCACCCGTGGAAAGTGCGGTGAATTTTTGATGTGAATTAACGTTTTTCACCCAAATATTGCCTTTCTCACCGGTTCTAATTTCACCTAAACGTTGGTGAATGCCGTTCAATTCATTTTCGACCATCAGTAATTCCGCTTGGCGAAGAGACACTTGTGCGTTTGCGCGCTCAAGTAGTTGTGCGGTCGCCGGTAAAGATGGTGTAATACTTGGCTGTGGCTGTGGCTGTGGCTGTGGCTGTGGCTGTGGCTGTGGCTGTGGCTGTGGCTGT
>NZ_DBHLAR010000012.1:108453-127809 GCF_057314075.1 Aggregatibacter sp.
GGTGTGACTGCGCTTTGTGAGTGCGCTAATACCCAATTTTTTCCTTCAGGGGTTAAAAAGTATTTATAAGCACCGAGCGCCACATAACCATTGGCATTCGCTAAGTGAAATTTTGCATTGCCGCTATTGGTTTCAACTAAGGTTACTTTACCGTTTGCCACATGCGCGCCGTGATCCGTCACATTAAGGTTATGATCACCTTCCGCTTTTCCTTTCACGATGATTTTATCGGCTTTGTTTTCAGCGATATTGGTATTGAGATCAAAGGTGGTGGAGCCAGTGAGATCTCCTTTAATCGTTAACGTTTTATATTCCGATGTCGGTTCAAATTTGACCGTTGAATTCTGCGTATTCAAATGATGAAGAATACTCGATTGATTAAAACGCCACTGACTGTTTGCTAATGTGACGTTTACTTCAGTTTTTGCCGGTTTTTGCGGGTTTTCAATAATAGCGCCACTCAGTTTGGAGCTGTTGTCAGCACTAAGGTGCAAATGGAACGTGCCTGCTGCATTTGCATCAATTTCTTCCTCGTCTTCCTCATCAACTGGGAAATTCGGATCATTGATGGAAATAAGTGCTCGAGTGGTATTTAATTCGCTGTTATGTAAGTTCAGGGTAACGGTATGTTCGTCCCCAAGCGGTACAGCATGCAATCCATAACCGGCTTTAATCTTAGAATCCCTTAAGGTAACCGTCTGTGTGCCGCTGTCATGGAGGTTCATGAAGACACTTTTATCGTTTACTGTAGCGTTTAACTTTTTAGCATCGATGATTTGTTCTTCAGTGTGATCACTTCCAATATCAAAAACAGATTGTAAATCTTTATTTCCAGTAATAGTGACGTTTTTAATATTTACAATATCTTTGCCGAAAAGCGTGTATGCCCCGTTGTTTTCACCATTCATGGTGATTTGATGGTTAGAAGAGTTAATGGTAGATGTTTCTTGCGATTCAATGGCATTTGAGCCGTCATTGTTGAGTTCAATATCTGCTTGAGTATTGATTGTTGCATTACGGGCTTCAATAGCAGCATTGCCATCAAAATGACCATTAGCATCAGGAATGTTGTGAATTTGAGAATAGTTTTTGTCAACGATGAGTTTTACACCTTGTTCTAAATTTGCTGTTGCACCATTGACATGAACTAATTGGCTGGAAGTATAATCTTCTTTAAGCGTTGCTTTAACGCCTGATTTTAGTGTAATGACATTATCTTGTTTTGTCGTATCGAAAATATGAAACAAAGCATCAGATAATTGACTTGGTCGACCTGGGCTAGTAATAGCACCATTTTCTGTTTTGGCTTTGTTTTGGTAATTTCCTGCTTCAACGGTGACATTTACAGCATCGGCGAGTTGAGTCGCAGTATCGTTGATATACCACGTATTGCCGGGTCCTTGAATATATTTACAACCTGTTGTTGTATTACAAGTGAGATCCGTTGCCCATCCCAAATTTGCTAAACTTAGTGTTGTTGCAACCAAACTTAGCTGAAAAGTGCGGTTAAATTTTTTATTGTTTTTCATACTGATTCCTTAATTTTTCATATAAAAAAGCCGATTTAAAAATCGGCTTAATATAATGATATTTAATTAACCTTGTAATGACACGCGTTTCATATCTTTCATGTAACCACGCAATTCTTGGCCAATTAATTCTACCGGATGATTGCGGATTGCATCGTTTACATCGCGTAAGGTGATGTTGTCGATTTCCACGATTGGTGTTGGTTCACCGATGTCACCTTTGCGTAAGGTCGGCACCAATGCTTTTTGCATAATCGGACCGGCAACGTTAGCGAATAAGTAGTTACCGTATTCTGCAGTGTCGGAAATTACCACATTCATTTCATATAAACGTTTACGTGCGATGGTGTTGGCGATTAACGGCAATTCGTGTAAGGACTCGTAGTAAGCGGATTCTTCGTAAATGCCGCTGGCCACCATGGTATCGAATGCTAATTCTACACCGGCTTTCACCATCGCAATCATTAACACGCCATGGTCAAAATATTCTTGCTCGCTGATTTTGCCTTCATATTTCGGTGCGTTTTCAAAAGCGGTTTTGCCGGTTTCTTCACGCCATTTTAATAGGTTGACATCACCGTTTGCCCAGTCTTCCATCATCACACGGGAGAATTCACCGCTGATGATATCGTCCATGTGTTTGGCAAATAAGAACGCCAATTCTTCTTTGATTTGTTCCGCTAACTCGAACGCACGTAATTTTGCGCTGTTGGATAAGCGATCCATCATCAACGTGATACCGCCTTGTTTTAAGGCTTCGGTGATGGTTTCCCAACCGTATTGCACTAATTTGCCCGCATAGGCCGGATCTTTGCCGTCAGCCACTAATTTGTCGTAGCAAATGAGAGAACCCGCTTGCAACATACCGCAAAGGATGGTTTGTTCTCCCATTAAGTCGGATTTGACTTCCGCCACGAAAGAGGATTCCAACACACCCGCACGATGACCTCCGGTTGCCGCCGCCCAAGCTTTGGCAATTTCTAAACCTTCGCCTTGCGGGTCATTTTCAGGATGCACGGCGATTAACGTCGGCACGCCAAAACCACGTTTGTATTCTTCACGTACTTCTGTACCCGGGCATTTTGGTGCCACCATTACGACAGTGATGTCAGGACGGATTTGTTCGCCTACTTCAACAATGTTTAAGCCATGAGAATAGCCCAATGCCGCGCCTTTTTTCATTAACGGCATGACATCTGCAACCACTTTGGAGTGTTGTTTGTCCGGGGTGAGGTTAATGACTAAATCGGCTGTTGGAATCAGTTCTTCATAAGTGCCCACTTTAAAGCCATTTTCACTGGCACGTTGGAATGAAGCACGTTTTTCTGCGATCGCCTCCGGACGTAATGCGTAGCTGATGTCTAAACCGGAATCACGCATATTTAATCCTTGGTTTAACCCTTGCGCACCACAACCGACGATCACGATTTTTTTGCCTTTCAAGAAATCCGCTTCCGTTGCGAACTCACTGCGATCCATAAAACGGCAACGACCTAATTGATCTAATTGTTGGCGTAAGTTTAAGGTATTGAAATAATTAGCCATGATGTTTTCCTTTTGTGTGGGAGTGTTTGTTTAGGTTTGGGTGATTATAGGGTGTTTGGGTGTTGCGTAAAGTGATATTATTGGGATTGTGTGTTGCGGTTTTTGCAATTACCTGCATTTAGAGGAATCGGTTTCGCCGATGGCGACCTTCTTTCTTTTGCCTGCCCAAAAGAAAGAAGGCAAAGAAAAAGCCACTCCGACTAAGCCGCTTATCCTTATTCCAATGCAATTTTTTTCACGCTAAATTTCGAACTCGCTTCGCTCAAACAAAGCGAAATTTAGCTAAAAATTGCATCTCCATAAGGGCGTCTTACACGGAGGAAATAATTTGTTTTTTAAAAAAGTGCGGTTGAATTTTTAGATATTTTTTATTTCAAAAAACATTTTTAGAAATGACCGCACTTTTGAATTTATTGACATAATACACTTTAAATAATGCTCAAATAAAATTGGGGCCCCATCTGAACCGCCTGAGCGATTTGCAATTTTTAGGAAATTTTCGTTTGTTTGAGCCGCTGGCGGCGAGTTCGAAAATTTTCGTAAAGAAAATTGCAAGTGAGTGAAGATAAGCGGTGAAGCTGGGGTGTGTTTTCTTTTGCCTACTTTGCTTTGCACAAGCAAAGAAAAGTAGGTCATTCTCAATGAAATTGAGAATGAAACCTAACTTAAGATTAAAAACATGACTTTTACCGATCTCAAAATCTTCATCACCCTCACCCAAACCCAAAACTTCGCCAAAACGGCGGCGTTGCACCACATGTCGCCGTCAACCTTATCCCGTCAAATTCAAAAAATCGAAGAGAAACTGGGGCAACAGCTTTTGTGGCGGGATAATCGTCAGGTGTTGTTAACACCGAATGGGGAAGTGTTTTTGGCGTTTGCACAGCAGCAGTGGCAGAATTGGATGCTGTTTCAACAGCAATTGCATACGCAAGAGGAAGAGCTTAGCGGAGAGCTCAAACTGTATTGCTCGGTGACAGCAGCGTATAGCCATTTGCCGGGGATTTTGGAGAAATTCCGTGCGCATTATCCGAAAGTGGAAATTCAACTGACCACAGGCGATCCGGCGCAGGCGGTACATTTGGTGCAGGCGCAGCAGGTGGATTTGGCGTTAGCGGGGAAACCGCCGGTATTACCGAGTGCGGTGACGTTTCATTATATCGATGATATTGCGTTGTCGATGATTGCGCCTCGTGTGGCATGTTCGGCAACGCAGTTATTGCAGCAAGATCCCATCAATTGGCAACAAGTTCCTTTTATTCTGCCGTTGGATGGTATGGCGCGGCAGCGGATTGAAGAATGGTTTAAACAAAAAGGCATTAAACACCCGAAAATCTATGGCACCGTGGCCGGGCATGAAGGTATTGTGTCCATGGTGGCACTGGGTTGTGGTTTAGCGTTATTGCCGGATGTGGTGATTAAGAACAGTCCGTTGAATAGCCAAATTTCAACCTTGCAGTTAGAGGAACCGATTACTCCTTTCGAACTCGGTGTTTGCGCGTTGAAACCGGCCTTAGAGCAGCCTTTAGTGCGTGCATTTTGGCAGTTATTAGCGTAAAGTGCGGTCAAGATTTAAGGAGTTTTTATGCTAAAAGGCGTTGCGTTTTCATTATTGGCTTCTCTGCTGTTCGGCTACATGTATTATTTTTCTACGCTGTTGCTGCCGTTGAGTGGTACCGATATTTTCGGTTATCGCATTGTATTTACCCTGCCTTTTGTGGCGGCGGCCGTATTTTTGTTTAAACAAAAAATGGCGTTGATTGCCCATTTAAAACGCATTCAAAGACAACCGCACTTTGCCTTGGCTTTTCTCTTTACCGGTGCGTTGATGGGCTTTCAAATGTGGCTATTTTTATGGGCACCTAATAATGGTAGCTCGTTGAGCGTTTCTTTCGGTTATTTATTGTTGCCTTTAGTGATGGTGGCGGCTGCGCGAATTATTTTTAAAGAACGGATTTCACGCATTAAGTTTTTAGCCGTATTGATTGCTGCTGTGGGGGTCATTTCCAACATCGCCTTAAAAGGGGAAATTTCTTGGGAAGCGTTGGTAATTTGCGTGGGATATACCACTTACTTTGTGCTTCGTCGAATGTGGAAAATGACCGATCTTGCAGCATTTTTCTTAGAAATGTTAACCCTTTTGCCATTTTGTGCGTATTTTGCGTGGCAAGTGGATATTAGCCAAGTACAACAAAGCAATCCGCATATTTTGGTCTTATTGCTGCTCCTAGGCTTGATTAGTGGAACGGCTCTCAATGTGTACATTCTTGCCAGTAATCATTTGCCGATGAATCTGTTGGGCTTACTTGGTTATGTAGAACCTTGCCTGATGGTGGGAATTTCCTTATTAATTGGTGAAAAGATTGATGCACAAAGTTATCCGCTGTTTATTTGCTTGATCCTTGCTATGCTTTTGATTATCACGGATGGCATTCTACAAGCGAAAACACGCCAATAGCTTTTTTATAACTGCTCAAACAACGGCGCAATGTTCGGCATTACACCGCGCCATAAATAAAATGAATGCGCAGCTTGCGCCAATAACATCCCAAAACCGTCGCTTCGGTTTTGTACGCCTAACGCACGACAGTGTGCCAAAAAAGGTGTGTCTTTTTGTCGATCATATTGCATGTCGTAAACCGCTTTTGCCACGCGCAGAATCTCATCGTTAATTGCCACTGTGCCGCCGTGTAAACCTGATGAAGTGGCGTTAATAATCACATCAAAGGATTGCGTGGGAAGTTGACTCAGTTCGACGGCACGAATATTGCCGTAAGGCGAAAATTTCTCTGCTAATTGTTGCGCTTTGGCTAAAGTGCGGTTGGCAATCACAATGTTTTGCTGTGCATGTAAAAGCGGTAACAATACGCCTTTTGTGGCACCGCCTGCGCCTAAAATGAGTAGGGTTTGATTCGGCTTAAGCCAATTCAACCGTTGCAAATCTGTCACCAGTCCTGCGCCGTCCGTATTGTCTGCATACAACGTGCCGTCGTCCAATTTTTTCAACGCGTTGCAGGCTTCCGCCATCAGACAACGCTCACTGTGTGCATCTGCCAGCTTGAACGCCCGTTCTTTAAAAGGCGAGGTGATATTACATCCCGCTGCACCCTGCGCAAAAAATGCCGATAATTGCCGTTCAAAATCCTGTTCATCGCCTAACATGGCATCGTATTGCACATCTTGTGCGGTTTGTTCGGCAAAAATGCGGTGAATTTGCGGCGATTTGCTTTGCGCAATCGGGTTGCCCCAAACGGCATATAACATGATTTATCCTTGACGAAAAACTTGATTGGTGAAAATGTCGCGAATTTCGGACGGATTTACTGCACCGCCCACAGGCATATCCAGCACCGGGAAATTCGTGCCGAATTGTTGTGTCACTTCTTGTGCTGAACGGCAAGGCGGCTGGCCGGTTAAGTTGGCGCTGGTGGAGGTGAGGGCAACCCCTGCCTGTTCGCATAACAGCTTAACGGCAGGGTGTTGGCTGATGCGCACCGCAATACTGTCAAAATCGCCGGTTAGAAATTGGGGTGTCGTTGTTTTTGCTGGGACAACCCATGTCGTTGGCCGATCATATTGCATGGTTAAGCATTGCCAATGTGCTTCCATCAAACGGCTTTCATCTATAAAAGGCAACAAAAAATCCAAGCTCGGCGCAATTAAAATGAGCCCTTTTGACATCGGGCGTTGTTTTAAAACCAGTAAATTTTCCACCGCACTTTGGCTGTTTGGATTACAACCTAAGCCAAAAACCGCTTCGGTAGGGTAAGCGACGACTTGCTGATTTTTTAAATGGTTAACAATCTCTTGTAAATTCATGAGGTTACTCGGTCGTAAAAATGTGGCGGCAGGTTTTATTCACACATTGCCAAGTGCGTTGTTCGCCCTGTTGTTTTTTTAATAAGGCTAAATTGCCGTGGCATTGCGGGCAGTCCACTAAATAAGGTTTAGTTGGCACGGAAAACTTACAATGCGGAAAACGGTTGCAGGCGTAAAATAGCTTGCCGGCACGTCCACGTCGCGCCACTAACTGCCCTTCTTTACATTCCGGGCAAGGTACGTACTCTTCCGTTTTCTCTTCTGCTTCCTCATGCACCACAAAATGACACTCGGGGTAATTACTGCAGCCGATAAACATGCCGAAATGCCCTTGTTTTAACGCCAATAAATGGCCACATTGAGGGCAGTTTTGTTCCAATATTTTAAGGGTTTTTACTTCGTTGGAAGCCTGTAACGGTTTTAAGTAATCACATTGCGGATAGGCAGAACACCCGAGAAACAGCCCTTTTTTGCCTTGTTTTATTTGCAACAACGCACCGCACTGCGGGCAGTGTTCCTCGTGTTTGGTAGGCTGAAATAAAGGTTGGTTCATGGCATGCCCTAAAAGTGCGGTGATTTTTCTCGACAAATATTAAAACGGTTCGTGCGCCATTCTACCGCAAGTTTTGCGCCTTTTACCACTCACGAAATGAAAAAGCAAAAGGTCGGCAAAGGCCACGGATTTCCTTTATACTAACGCCCAATATCAGGAGGGAACATGTTTGCATTGGATATTGATTTAAATGTGTTATTGGGCGTTTGCATTGCATTGGGTGTGCTTTGCCTTATTTTGCTTTTTGTCAGCGCCCGCCGGAAACGGGATAGCTTGGAATTACAACAAGATTTAAATAAAAACATTGAAGATTTTAATCGCTTATTAGAAAAATTTGACGCCGTTACCGCCCGTAAAAATCAATTAGAACAAGAGGCGGTGAAAGCACAAACCACGGCGGATGGGCTACAAATTCGCTTAAACGAACGGGATGAAAAAGTACAGTATTTGCAAACGGAACTGAACGAAGAACAGGCGCGCCATTCCGCTATTGCAGAACAAATAACGACGCTGAAAGAACGTTTTGGTGTGGCATCGGCACAGGCGGACAGCTTGCGCGGACAACTTGCACAAAGCCAAGCGCAGCTTACCCGCAAAGAAGAATCGCTGGCAAATTTAACGGAAAAACACACCGCACTTTCGCAGGAATTGGCGGAACTAAAAACCACGTTAACGGAAAAAGAAAAGCATTTTGCTGAGCAGCAACAACATTTTGAACAAACCAAACAGCAACTCAATACGCAATTTCAAAACCTCGCCAATCGTATTTTAGAAGAGAAAAGCCAGCGTTTTCAGCAAACGAACCAAGCGTCCATGGATAGCTTGTTAAAGCCTTTCCGTGAGCAAATTGAGAGTTTCCAAAAACGGGTGAATGAAATTCACTCGGAATCCCTTAAGGGCAACGCAGGCTTGGAAGCGGAAATTAAGAAAGTGTTGGAAATCGGTTTGAGTATGTCGCAACAAGCGAACAATCTCACATCCGCCCTGAAAGGGGAAAAGAAAACCCTTGGTAACTGGGGGGAAATGCAATTGGAGCGTGCTTTGCAATCTGCCGGCTTGGTGGAAGATGAACATTACACCGCACAGGCGCATTTCAAAAACGAAGAAGGCAAACGCAATTATCCCGACTTTATTCTTAACCTTCCGGATGAGAAACATTTGATTATCGACAGCAAAATGTCGCTTAACGCTTATGAAAGTGCGGTCAGTGCTGAAGATGAAATAGAGCGTCAGGCGTTTTTGCGCGAGCACATTAAGGCGTTGCGTAATCACATCGACGACTTATCCCGCAAAGATTACAGCAACCTTATCGGCGTGCGTAGCCCGAATTTCGTGTTGATGTTTATTGCCGTGGAATCGGCTTACATTGAAGCCTTAAAAATGGATCCGAGCTTGTTCGGTTATGGTTATGACAAAAACGTCATTATGGTGTCATACACTACGCTGATGCCGATTTTACGCACGGTGGCGAACCTATGGCGGGTGGAACGCGGTAATGCGGAAGCGCGTGAAATTAGCGAAAAAGCCGGTGACATTTACAACCAAATCTGCTTGCTTGCAGAGCGTTTGGCGAAAGTGGGCAACAGCCTTTCCACCGTCAGTTCGCACTACAATAGTGCTGTCACGGCGCTCGTGGGGCAGCAGGGCTTGATGGGCAAAGTGGAGCGCTTTAAAGCACTTTCTGCCAAAGCCAACAAAACAATGCCTGATATCGAACCGCTGCATCATGATTTTGAAACGGAACGGTTGTTGCTGAATAAAGAACAACAGTAATAAAAAAGTGCGGTAGAAAAACCGCACTTTTTGTTAACAGAGTAGATTCGACAAATACTTACAAGATCGAACTATTTATATAATTTTTCAACTTGCTCAGGGGAGAGCAATCTTTGGTGTTTGGTGAATTCTTTCCCTAAATAGTAAGCACCAAAGTTTGTTAAACGGTCTTGATCTCCATAGAGATATTTTCCTTCCGCCATCACACTGTCTTTAGGTAGATATTGTTGTGCATCAACCCAATGTGCATTCGGGATATCTTTAATTAAATCATGAATGATTTGGTTGCTTGCATCAATATCGCCCATTCTACGAATCGGCTCAAGATATTTATCTAACCCATATTTAGCGAGGAGATGTCCTCGAATAGGGGAACGGTTAATCGAACTGTTATTGGCAAAAACATAAACAGGTTTTACTGCGGCGAGTTTTTCCACCATTTTTCTGAATCTGATTTCAAAGTCAGGGACTAAATAGGATTCTGCTTCAAAGCGTGGAACCGGTTGGCCTTCCATTCGAAGATCATAAAACTCAGAAATGAAAACGGCATCGTATTTGGCTATTTCATTCCATTGTGATTGGCATTCTGGTGTCACTTCTCCATTTTTATCTACCAATACTTGGCAATCTGGACCTGTATTTAGAATATCCGCCTTCCAGCCCTCTTGGGCACCAACATAATTTAAGAAATAAGCTAAATGGCCGGCATGTGAATCGCCAATTGTTAAGATTTTTGCAGGGAGGTGCGTATTCGTCTCTGCTAATGGCACTTCTTGCTCAATTTGTTCTTTCTCATTTTTGATCTGTTTTCTTTCATAGGTGTTATATCCAATCACTAAAACAGAAGGAATCACATAGAGATATAAAAATGCCTGTTTGAAACTTAATTTTGATTTTCTAATTGGTTGCTCAATCAGATAATAACTCAGAACAGAGAAAAGTACTGTTAAAGCAGTAACTAACAATACGAGCTGATTATCTATTTGTTTTGTGCCTGTAATATAGTAAGCAAAAGAGATAAATACCCAATGGTATAAATAGAGTGAATAAGATATTTTCCCAATAAATACCATTGGTTTTGTGGAAAGCAGTTTTTTTACAATGCTATCTTGCGTTGTTGTATAAATGACAAGCGCAGCTAGTAAACAAGGTAAAACTAAACTTATTCCAGGAATAAAGATTAATTTATTATGATAGAAATAAAAACAAGCCAGCAATAATAAAAAACTCAAATTACCAATGAGTTTTTTATTAAATGTGCGATTTGCTGGTGGATTAATATTATAAATGGCTAATAAAGATCCAATAAGCAACTCTGGAAAGCGTAAATTAGAAAGATAATAAATGTTAGGTTGATGTAATACATCTTTATAAAAAGTGTGAGGAATAAATGATGTTAATAACAACAGGACAAAGAGTGTTAGTGTAAACTTAAAAATAGATTTTAAATTCCCGGCTTTTTTATATACAAATAATAAAAATAAAGGGAAAATTAAGTAGTATTGTTCCTCAACGGCTAATGACCAAATATGTAAAACAGGGTTTTCTGTCGCATTAAGGTCAAAATAACCTTGCTTAAACCCTAAATAAAAGTTAGAGGAAAAAACAGCGGCAAGCTCAATGGTCTTTCTGAGTTGGTTAAAATCATTATAGATAAATAATGCAGAAGCAACGAAAGACACAAGGGCCATTACCACAATGAATGCTGGGTAAATTCGCTTTATACGGCGAGTGTAGAAATCTTTAAAAGAAAAACGGTTTTCTTTCATCTCATTAATGATGATGCCGGTAATAAGAAAACCGGAAATAACAAAGAAAATATCTACGCCAAGAAAACCACCCGGTAGCCAATTTGCATTGAGGTGATAGATGATCACTGAAATTACCGCAATGGCACGAAGTCCATCTATTTCAGCACGATATTTAATTGAAGACGACATGTAACTTCCTTAAAAAAGAGATAAAAAAATCGCACTTTAGTATCTTAAAGTGCGGTTCATTTTTAGACTGTTTTACACGTTGAAACGGAAGTGCATGACATCACCGTCTTGTACGATGTAATCTTTCCCTTCTAAACGCCATTTGCCGACATCTTTGGCGCCGTTTTCACCTTTAAATTGGATGAAATCCTCATAAGCAATGACTTCGGCACGGATAAAGCCTTTTTCAAAATCGGTATGGATCACGGCAGCTGCTTTTGGTGCAGTGGCGCCCACGGAAACCGTCCACGCGCGGACTTCTTTTACGCCGGCGGTAAAGTAAGTTTGTAAGTTTAAAAGCGCGTAGCCTGCACGAATGACACGATTTAAGCCCGGTTCTTCAATGCCGAGATCTTGTAAGAACTCGAGTTTTTCATCATCATCCAGTTCGGCGATTTCCGCTTCGATGGCGGCACACACCGGCACCACGACAGAGCCTTCTTTTTCGGCAAATTCGCGGACTTTATCGAGATAAGGATTATTTTCAAAACCGTCTTCGTTCACGTTGGCAATGTACATGGTCGGTTTTAAGGTTAAGAAATTATAGCTTTTGATCGCCAATAACTCGTCTTTGTCTAATGGCACAGAGCGAATCATGCCTGCTTCAGAAAGTATCGGTAAGATTTTTTCCATCACGGAAAGTGCAAATTTCGCGTCTTTATCGCCGCCTTTAGCGCGTTTTTGTAAACGTTGAATCGCACGTTCGCAGCTGTCTAAATCAGCTAACGCCAGTTCGGTGTTGATGGTTTCAATATCGTTTAACGGATCGATTTTGCCCGCCACGTGTACGATGTCATCGTTTTCAAAACAACGTACGACATGGCCAATGGCGTCCGTTTCACGGATGTTGGCTAAGAATTTGTTACCCAAGCCTTCGCCTTTGCTCGCGCCGGCCACCAAACCTGCGATATCCACGAATTCCATGGTGGTAGGCAATACACGTTCAGGTTTGACGATTTCCGCTAAGGCGTCTAAACGCGGATCCGGCATTGGCACTACGCCGGTATTTGGCTCGATGGTGCAAAACGGATAGTTTGCCGCTTCAATGCCGGCTTTGGTTAAGGCGTTGAAAAGTGTGGATTTGCCCACATTCGGTAGGCCCACGATACCACATTTGAATCCCATAATTTTTCCTTATTGGTGAAGAAAAGTGCGGTTGAAATTGACGGTGTTTTTGACCGCACTTCTCGGTTAAATTTTAAAACTATTCAGCCGATTAGTGGCTTTGACGATGCCGTCTTTGAAAAGCAGTTCCACGCAATCTGCGGCTTCATCCAAGGCTTTTTCTAGTGCTTCACGCTCACTGGGGGACGGTTTGTTTAATACATAACCTGCTACTAAATCACGGTGTCCCGGGTGACCGATCCCAATGCGCAGACGATAAAAATTGTTGTTATTGCCCAATGCGGCGACAATATCTTTTAAACCGTTGTGCCCGCCATGCCCGCCACCTAATTTCAGTTTAACGCTGCCGGGTGGTAAATCTAATTCATCATGCAGGACTAAAATTTCTTCGGGTTTGATACGATAAAAATTCGCCAATGTGCCTACTGCTTTGCCGCTTAAATTCATAAAGGTTGTCGGCACCAAAAAACGGATTTCTTTGCCGTTCATCAGCGTTTTTCCTACATTCCCAAAAAACTTATTTTCCGCATTTAATGTGACATTAAACCGCCGTGCTAAACGATCAATTAACCATTCTCCGGCATTGTGGCGGGTGTCTGCGTATTTATCGCCGGGATTGCCAAGTCCAACAATTAACTTAATTTCTGACATAGTCTGTTTACGTGAATAAAAATAGTGGCGTATTGTAGCGGAAAGTCAGTTTTTTCTCAATGAAGGGAAGAGGAAACCGCACTTTATTATCTAAAGTGCGGTTGTTTTTGAACGCGTTTTTAATCGCGGAAATTATTGAATTGGAATGGTTGTCCCAGTTCGGCGGTTTTGACAAGTTGAATCACGGCTTGTAAATCATCGCGCGATTTGCCGGTAACGCGGACTTGCTCGCCTTGGATTTGGCTTTGGACTTTGATTTTGGAATCTTTGATCAACTTGGTGATTTTTTTCGCCATGTCGGTTTCAATGCCTTGTTTCAGCTTGATTTCTTTGCTGTACGTTTTGCCGGTGTGTTCATAGTCGGCAGGAATATCTAACGAAGTGGATTCGATGTTACGTTTAATACACGCGTTACGTAAGATGTCGATGAGTTGCTCCACTTGGAAATCCGATTCGCTGCTGACTTTAATAGTTTCGTTTTTTTCGTTAAATTCGATTGCGGCTTGTACGTTGCGGAAATCCCAACGGTTAGTCAGTTCGCGGTTGGCGTTTTCCACGGCGTTGCGGATTTCGTGTCCGCTGATTTCGGAAACAATGTCGAATGATGGCATGGTTTTCTCCTTATTTCATTTTGTCGTTTGCACTTAAAATACATAAAAGTGCGGTTAAATCGGTGAAATTGACGATAACTTGCGCCAATTGTTGTACTTTTGGTTTGGCGTGATAAGCCACGCCGACATCGGCAACTTGCATCATGGCGAGATCGTTGGCACCATCGCCGATGGCAACGGTGTTTTCAGTGGCAATGTTAAATTGTTGTGCCAACTGTTGTAAGATTTGCGCTTTGTATTTCGCATCCACAATAGTGCCTTGTACATTGCCTGTAAGTTTGCCGTTAATAATTTCAAATTGATTGGCGGCAATAAAATCTAAGCCGAGTTTTTGTTGTAACACTTCGGCAAAATAGGTAAAGCCGCCGGACGCAATCGCCACTTTCCAGCCGTGATTTTTGAGTTCTTTGACCGTTTCCACCAATCCCGGCATCAGCGGTAAGTGTTGTTTGACCTCTTGCAAAATGCCTTCCGGTGCATCTTTTAAGGTAGCAACCCGTTGGCGCAGGCTTTGACTAAAATCGAGCTCGCCACGCATGGCACGTTCCGTAATGGCGGAAACCATGTCACCTGTGCCGGCAAGTTTGGCGATTTCATCGATACATTCAATTTGAATGGCGGTGGAGTCCATGTCCATCACGAGCAATCCCGCTTGGCTCAAACTGGCGTGAAAGTTTAGCGGCGCAATATCCAGTGCTAATTCATGGGCAATGCCAATCCATTCGGCCTTCCAGTCGCCTTTGAGCAACACCACGGTGTCATGCAACACATTCCACGCGGAAAAACACAAAAAATTTTCACCGCACTTTTGCTGAAAAGCCTGTAACTTTGTGAGGTTTAGGTTGTCGGAATAGAGAATAAACGCCTGTGCTGCATGATAGGGTTTGTCAGCAATGAATGGCGCAGGAAGTTCAGAAAAATGCGCCATAATGGCGTTAAGATTTTGTGTTTGCATAAAAATCCTGTAAATTGTGGCGGTTTTTAAAAGCACTGTATTCTAGCTTACTTATTAAACTTTGGGGAAAATAACTTGCATTTAACAAAAGAAAAAATGATTAAGGTAATGATGTTTTTCGGCATCATTTTGTTATGTGTAGGCATCATGGCGATCATTTTATTTGGCGTACAACAATTTAAAATCGGATCACAGCTGGCCAGTGTAAATCAGGTCGCTAATATTTCTCACTTATTGGCACGCCAGCAAGCGAATCTATTTTCAATGTTGTTGGTGAATAATGCGAAAACAGAACGGTTAGTTGAGAATTTGGATAATTTCACCAAAGAGGAATTTGTACTGGATGCTGCAGTGTATGCGCGTAACGGTGAATTATTGGCGAAAAGTACGAATTCGTCGGATATGCGCAGTTTATTGGGATTGGATAAACCGGAAGAAAAAGACACGGATTCACAACAAATTGTCGAACCGATTTATTCTTCAAACGGTGTAGAAGGTTTTCTGCGTGTGACCTTTGATGCCAAATATGCCCAATCGACAAAAAGCAAAATTAATCAGATGTTTCATCGTTTATATGGCGAAATCATTATTATATTTTTAGTGGGCGTGTTGTTTGCTAGCAGTCTACATTATTTTCTTAGCCACTATCGCCGTAGCCGTATGCATGTTCATGTTGTGGAAAAAACACCTATACCCAGTAATAAAACAAAGCAATCTATGAGCAAAGCGTTTCATCAGCGTCGGAGACGACTGAGATAGGGAAGTGCGGTCGTTTTTATGATTGTTTTTTCTCTTTAAGAAAAATTAAAATACGCAAAAACAAAAAACCGCTCATTTGAGCGGTTTCTGTTTATTAGTTAAGCAATAATTATGCTAATTTTTTGATTTGAGCAGCTAATTTAGATTTGTGGTTTGCTGCTTTGTTAGCGTGGATTAAGCCTTTAGAAGCCATACGGTCAACAACTTTTTGCATTTCAACGAATGCTGCTTCAGCTGCTGCTTTCTCACCCGCTGCGACTTGCGCATAAACTTTTTTGATGTAAGTACGCATCATAGAGCGTTGGCTTGCGTTGTGTTGACGGCGTTTTTCAGATTGAACCGCGCGTTTTTTTGCTGACTTGATATTAGCCAAGGTCAAACTCCTAAAAATTTCTGTTAGTTAATAGTGACAAAATAGGGGCGTAAATATGCCGATTTCTTATACTTTTGTCAACGGGAATTTTGTGTTGATTTCGGTGAGACACAACCGAAAGTTGGCATCGTTATACTCAACAAGCTCTTTCTAAATGGGCTCACCAAACGATGTGCGCGGGATTTTAACAGTTTTTTCCCTTAGAATATAGCGTAAAAACGAAATTTCTATACAATTAGGCAAATTTTATCATTCAGAGTAATTCGTTTTGAGTAAAAGATTATTAAAATCCGGCATTATCGTGAGTGGGATGACGCTTGTTTCGCGTGTGTTAGGCTTGGTGCGCGATGTGGTGATTGCTAATTTAATCGGTGCCGGCGCAGCGGCGGATGTATTTTTGTTCGCCAATCGTATTCCTAATTTTCTCCGTCGATTATTTGCCGAAGGGGCGTTTTCACAAGCGTTTGTCCCCGTGTTGGCGGAATATCAAAAATCCGGTGATTTATCCAAAACCCGTGAATTTATCGGCAAGGTGTCGGGCACCTTGGGCGGTTTGGTCACGATCGTTACATTATTGGCGATGATCGGCTCGCCGGTGGTTGCGGCCATTTTCGGCACAGGTTGGTTTGTGGATTGGTTGAATGGCGGGCCAAATGCGGAAAAATTCACGCAAGCCTCGTTGTTGCTCAAAATCACCTTTCCTTATTTATGGTTCGTGACCTTTGTTGCGCTGTCCGGCGCAATTCTGAATATCATCGGCAAATTCGGCGTGATGTCGTTCTCGCCGGTGTTGCTCAATATTGCCATGATTGCCACCGCACTTTGGCTGGCGCCGCAGTTAGAAAATCCGGATTTAGGCTTGGCTATCGGGATCTTTCTCGGCGGGTTATTACAATTTCTGTTTCAACTGCCTTTCTTATATCAAGCCAAATTATTAGTGAAGCCAAAATGGGCGTGGCATGACGAAGGCGTGAAGAAAATCCGCACGCTGATGATCCCCGCCTTATTCGGTGTTTCCGTGAGCCAAATCAACTTGCTCCTTGATACCTTTATCGCCAGTTTCTTAATGACGGGCTCCATCAGTTGGCTATATTATTCCGACCGCTTGTTAGAGTTTCCTCTTGGGTTGTTCGGTATCGCCATTTCTACGGTGATTTTGCCAACCCTTGCCCGCCACCATGTGAACCGTGACGATAACGCCAAAAGCGCGGTGGATTTTCGCAACACAATGGACTGGGGCGTTCGCATGATTTTATTGCTCGGCGTGCCTGCCATGATCGGCATTGCCGTGTTGGCGCAACCGATGTTGCTCGTGCTGTTTATGCGTGGTAGCTTTACCTTTAGCGATGTGCAATCCGCCTCTTATTCCCTGTGGGGCTTTAATGCAGGGCTTCTAAGCTTCATGTTAATCAAGATTTTGGCGAACGGTTATTACGCCCGCCAAGATACTAAAACGCCGGTGAAAATCGGCATCATTGCCATGGTGAGCAACATGGCGTTCAATTTATTAGCGATTCCTTTCAGTTACGTAGGCTTGGCGATGGCGTCTGCCATGTCGGCAACGTTAAACGCCTATCTGCTTTATCGCGGTTTGGCGAAAGCGGATATCTATCATTTCAGCCGTCAAAGTGCGGTGTTTTTTCTGAAAGTTTTGTGCGCTGCCGCCATGATGGGATTGTTGGTTTGGTATAACAGTCCAAGCTTAATCGAATGGAATGCCATGGGCTTTCTTACCCGTGTACATTGGCTCGCCTGGCTGATTGTTTTAGCCGCAATGGTTTATGGTGGAATATTAGTGTTGTTAGGTATTCGTAAACGGGATTTAATGGGCGCACATACGGCATGAAATTAGCTTTTGTGGCGCTTTAATTTATGCGTATAATACCGAAATCTTTTTTCACTGAAATTAAATGGAACAAATTTAACAATGCAGCTGATTCGTGGCTTGGGAAATTTACCGCAAAATTTGCACGCTTGCGCGTTGACGATAGGCAATTTTGACGGTGTGCATTTGGGACATCAAGCCATTTTGCGTCATTTGCGGACAAAAGCTGATGAGTTGCATTTACCCATGGTGGTAATGTTGTTTGAACCGCAGCCACGCGAGTATTTCTGTGCCGAAAATGCCCCTGCGCGTTTAATGCGTTTGCGCGATAAATTGCGTTATCTCAAACAGGCGGGCGTGGACATAGTGATTGTGGCAAAATTTGACCGCACTTTTGCCGATTTACCCGCGCAACAATTTATTGAAGATTGGCTGGTGCGCAAATTAAATGTGAAGTTTTTAAGCATTGGTGATGATTTTAAATTTGGTGCCAAGCGCCAAGGCAATTTTGCCCTGTTGCAACAAGCCGGCGAACAGTTTGGTTTTGTCGTAGAAGACAGCCGAAGCTTTTGCTTGGATGCATTGCGAATCAGCAGTACAGCAATCCGCGAGGCGTTAGCCAATGATGATTTAACGTTGGCGGAAAAATTACTTGGACGTCCTTATCGCATTTTAGGGCGCGTGATTCACGGCAATCAGCTTGGTCGCACTATTGGCTTTCCGACTGCGAATATTCGCTTGCATCGTCAGGTAAATCCGGTCAAAGGCGTGTATGCCGTCAAAGTGCGGTTAAAATCCGGCGCGTTTTTTAATGGGGTTGCGAACATCGGCACCCGCCCGACCATCAATGGTGTGAATCAATTATTAGAAGCGCATTTATTTGATTTTCAAGGCGATCTTTATGGACAATGGGTGGATGTCGAACTCTGCCATAAAATCCGCAATGAAATGAAATTTCCCTCTTTTGACGATTTAAAAGCACAAATTGCGAAGGATGTAGAAACGGCGAAAAACGTTTTCAAAACTGACCGCACTTTATAGAACTCAACTTTACTTTTATACAACTCTGGAATAGAACATGACTGATTATAAAAATACCCTTAATCTCCCTGAAACGGGCTTCCCGATGCGTGGCGATTTAGCCAAACGCGAGCCTGTGATGTTAAAAAACTGGTATGAAAAAAATCTTTACCAAAAAATTCGTGAAGCTTCAAAAGGCAAAAAATCCTTTATTTTGCATGATGGCCCTCCGTATGCGAACGGTAATATTCATATCGGCCATGCGGTAAATAAAATTCTGAAAGATATTATCGTGAAATCAAAAACCGCATTAGGTTTTGACTCGCCTTATATTCCGGGTTGGGACTGCCATGGTTTGCCAATCGAATTGAAAGTAGAAGGTCTTGTCGGTAAGCCCAATGAGAAAGTCACTGCGGCTGAATTCCGCCAAAAATGTCGTGAATACGCCGCAGAGCAAGTAGAAGGTCAGAAAAAAGATTTTATCCGTTTAGGCGTGTTAGGTGATTGGGATAATCCTTATTTAACGATGAACTTCAACACCGAAGCAAACATTATCCGTACCCTTGGTAAAGTGATTGCGAATGGCCACTTATACAAAGGTTCAAAACCGGTGCACTGGTGTTTGGATTGTGGATCTTCTTTAGCGGAAGCAGAAGTGGAATACGAAGACAAAGTTTCTCCGTCCATTTATGTGCGTTTCCCGGCGGTAAGTGCGGTCGAAATTGAAGAGAAATTTAACGCAGTAGGCAAAGGCCATGGCAAATTATCTGCAGTGATTTGGACCACCACACCTTGGACAATGCCATCTAACCGTGCGATTGCGGTAAATGCAGACTTAG